>CAYOEZ010000108.1:0-15411 GCA_964402955.1 uncultured Ktedonobacterales bacterium
TGGAGCGGGAGACGGGATTCGAACCCGCGACATCCTGCTTGGGAAGCAGGCGCACTACCGCTGTGCTACTCCCGCTCATTACAGGGCAAACTATAGCACAGACACAGCCATTAGTCAAGCGTTTGGCTGCTTGCTTGACTGACAATTCCTGGTCTTCTACACTTACAATGTGCTCAGGAACCAACAGGCGCGTGCAGGGAGGAGACAGCTATGCAAACGGTAACAGCCAACGCCCGCAACGCTGACCCATCGGCGGCCAAGATCGATTTCCGAGACCTGCAAGGTGACGCCTTGCTCGTGATCGGGTTTGGCGTCTGCGCCGCCGCCTGCATCATCCTTGTGGCTGAAGAGACGGTTAGTGGATACTCAGCCTTGCTCTGGCCGGTCACCCTGCTCGTTCTCCTGGCAGCCGCCGTCGGGCTTCTCAAGCCACGCAGCTATCTTGCGGCAGCGTGGACACTCGTCGCCGGATTGGTGGTCATCATTGTCCTTATGATCACCCCCGGCCAGGCGCCTGAGTCCGTCTTCCTCCTGGCCCTACCTGCCGCTTTGGCCGCATTCCTCATCAGTGCTCGGGCGGGGGCCGGCGTCGCCGCCGCGTGCAGCGCGCTTTTGTTCTTCGCCGCTCTGCCGTTGCCCGGCCCTTTCACACATGTGTTCGCGGCTATGCAGATATGGGGCACGGTTGGTCTCATTGCGCTTGCCGAGCGCCCCCTCTTGACCGTGGCCGAATGGTCATGGTCAAGCTATGAGCGTAGCCGCGATCTTCTTGATCAGGCGCGTGACTATCAGGTACAGCTCAAGCAAGCGCTTCAAGATCTGGCCAGCGCCAACCTGCAATTGAGCAGGCTGAACGAGCAAGCGCGCGTCATGCGCCAGGTTGCCGAGGACGCGCGGCGCGCCAAGGAACAGTTCGTCGCCAATGTGAGCCATGAGTTGCGCACGCCTCTAAACATGATCATCGGTTTCGCTGAGATGATGATGCAATCGTCTGAAATCTATGAAACCAAGCTGCCCCCCGCACTACTGGCCGATCTGGCGGTGATCCGCCGCAACAGCCAGCATCTCTCCAGCCTCATCGATGATGTCCTGGACCTCAGCCAAATTGAGTCGGGACACATGGCCCTGTCACGAGAGCGTGTCGACCTACCCGAGATCATCGATGCCGCTATGGTCGCTGTCCTCCCACTCTTCCGATCCAAGGGTCTGTATCTCGAAAAGGAAGCTCTGCCAGATCTCCCCCGGGTCTACTGTGACCGGACACGAATACGCGAAGTCATACTCAATCTGCTCAGCAACGCCGGACGCTTCACCGAGCACGGGGGCGTACGCATCCGGGCCTGGTGCGAGGGGAATGATACCATCATCAGCATCGCCGACAGCGGACCCGGCATCAAGGCATCCGACAGGGAGCGCATCTTCAATCCTTTCCAACAGGTGGATAGCTCAATCCGCAGGCGCTACGGCGGCACCGGGCTGGGCCTCAGCATCAGCAGGAGCTTCATCGAGCTGCACGGCGGCAGGATGTGGTTGGACAGCATTGTCGGCGTCGGTACAACTGTTTTCTTCTCTATCCCCATCGATCCGCCCGCACAGATGGAAACCGACGCCGCACACTGGCTCAATCCAGCATGGGAGTACGAACAGCGGACGCACAGAAACATGGTGGCGCCTGCGACGATCCGGCCGCGGCTCGTCGTCTGCGAAAGAGCAGACTCGCTGCAGCGGCTGCTCGGGCGCTATCTCGATCAGGTCGAGATCGTCCATGCCGCCACATTGGACCAGGCGATGACTGAACTGGAGCGTGTGCCGTCTCAGGCTCTGGTGATCAACGACAGCACCGCCGGCGCAAGCCCATCCTTCACCATCGGCCAAGCAACTCTCCCCGCCGGCGTACCCGCCATCGTCTGTTCGCTGCCCGATACCAACATCGTTCAGTCTCGGGGTGTTGCAGACTATCTGGTCAAACCGGTCTCTCGCTCTGCTCTCCTCGCTGCCCTGGATCGACTGGCGCTCTCTGGTAAGACACTCCTGATCGTGGACGACGAGCCGGAGGCCGTGCGGCTGTTCAAGAGGATGCTTGCGTCGGCCGGACGAGGATACCGCGTGTTGACGGCAAATGACGGAGAGCATGCCATGAGCGTGCTACGTGCGCAGCATCCCGATGCGCTGCTGCTCGACCTCGTCATGCCCAATATGGACGGTTTCCAGGTCTTGGCCAGGAAGAACGAGGACCCTGACTTGCGCAGCATTCCTGTCGTGGTCTTGTCTGCTCAGAACCCGGCCGGGGGGCCGATCGTCAGCAACGCCATGAGTATCACGCAGGGGGGAGGTCTGTCTGTGCAACAGCTCCTGTCCCTGATTGAGATGTCAATCAGGGTTCTTGCGCCGATGAGGCGGTCAGGCGATCCAGCGCAGACAGCAGCGCCGGCCGGCTCACTGGCTTGCGCAGAAACGCCGCCGCGCCAATCGTCAGCGCCAGGTCTTCCTGTGGCATAATGGTGCACACAAGAATGGGGACGCGCTGTGTTGCGGGATGCTCGCGTAGTCGCCCCAGCAACTCCCATCCGTCGATGTCGGGCAGCATAACGTCGAGAATGATGGCCTGGAACGGTCTCTGCTCAACGAGATTCAGGGCGTTTTGGGGGTCGGGTGCGACGCTGGCATGATAGCGTGTTCCGGCCAGATAGTCTTGGAACAAATGCAGCGTGTCCAGATTATCATCGACAATCAAGACCTCCACGCTCTTGACCGCAGGCAACACAAGCTCCGCAGTGAAAAGCGCCTGCCCGGCCGGATGTGTGTCGAGAACCAGCGAGCCTCCCGAGAGCTCGACAAGCTGGCGCGCCATATCTAGCCGTTCTGTATAGTCTTCGGGATAGGCCTCCGCTAAGGGGTTGCTGGACAGGGCGGAAACAGACACACGTACCGTTGCCTCGTGCGCCCGGGCTGTAATGTGGATGCGCTCCTGAGGAACACTGCGCACAGCAGCCGTCAAGACGTTCAGCAGAGCTTGGCGCAGAGTTGTTGGCGGCACGGCAGCGCTCGGTAGATTATCAAGAGACTCGCACTGCACGCTCACGCCCAGGGCGCGCGTCATCGGCGCCACTGTCTGCAAGACCGAGCGGATGGCGGTAGCAGTGTCGGTCGCCTCGCTCGGCAGCGTGCGCTTCAGCCAGTCGAGCTCCTGCTCGCGGCTCGGAGCACGCTCGCCGGGCGATCCGGCTACGCTCGCCGCGGGCGTCTGGGGAGACGCCTTCTGCAGATCGTAATGAGACCAGAGGTAGTTGGCAAGAACCTCAACCGCCAGGTCTTGCTGGCGTCGCAACTGTCGTATGCTGAGAACCAGATCGGTGGCGACTTGTCGTTGTGTAAACTGCTCGGCATAGCGGTGGAAGAGGATGTGGTAGACCCGCCATGTCTGGGCCTGCGCAGGCACATTGGCGCCCGGTTTGAGGGCATGGATAGCGTCCATGATCACGGCGTGAAGCCCCGCCAGCGGATCCTCGCTGTGGCTGAGGTTCAGGGTTTGCAGGAGTGCGCTCTTGCGCAGCTCGGCCAGATCGTACAGATGGCGCAACGCCCACTGCACATCTTGAACGAATGCTTGACTTACGGAGTCACCTGGCATGTCCCCTCGATGTCCCCTCGATGTCACCCGGACGGCCTGAATGCCCTTGCTCCCGGCGCTTGTACGTGCTAGAATCACCTAAAGATGGTGAACAATCCTCTACCGTCTGCGACATTACTCTACCACATTGCTTCCCGGTTCGCAAGAGCGCACGGCACAATCCACTGCGGCGCATGAAACGCCGCCAGCCAGCAGACCCGTCGTCCCAGTCTCCGGGTCTCGCCAACTGGATACCACCTGTTGTAGTGTCTCTCACCGTTCGTCCAACCCACAGGCGCAGTACCGCGCTGGGCATCTCTCACCAGCGCGGCATTGATAGATGTACGACCAAATACACGAGGAGGTTCTACATGCCGCAAGCCGCCAAAGTTACCAAAGATCCGTTTGAGCTACGAAAGCTGTACAAGTACCTGCGCGTGGTCGATGTTGCCGATGCGATGGATGGCATTGGCTATTTCAACATCGGTCTCGTGTCCCCTGAGATCAAGTCTCTCTGGCTGGGCATGAAGTTCTGGGGAGTGGCGCTCACGCTGCGCTGCGTCCCGTCAAACCGGCCGATGTGGACGCTCAAGACCACCCAAGAAATGGTTGACGTCCATCGCATCTGGTTCACCGAAGTTGGCAATGTGAGCATCGACAAGTTCATCAAACCCGGAAGCGTTATCGTGACCAACACGGGCAGCACGGGCGAGGTGGGCTGGTGGGGATCAAACAACAGCCTGGGCTGCGTTGCCGCCGGCGCTGTCGGCATCGTGACCGATGGCTATTGCCGCGACACCTATGAGGTCGCCCTACAGAAGACCCCGATCTGCGCTCGCACGCGCGGCCGCACGATCATCCCCGGCCGCATCATGGCTGTCGAAGCGCAAGCCACCATCGACTGTGGCGGCGCGCAAGTGCGGCCCGGCGACATGGTTGGCTGTGACGATGATGGCTTAATCGTCGTGCCCCAGGAAGTGACCGAAGAAGTCGCCAACCACGCCATCGCAATTCTGCTGGCCGACATGCGTGGCCGGCGCCGTCTCTATGATCGCCTGAAGATGGCCCACGATGAGACAGTCGACGTCGAGACGGTAGAGGCCTACTACAAGGACCTGAAGGTCTAGCGGACTGACGTAAGGAGGTGGTTGGGTCGTAGTGGTTGGATCGTAAAGGGCACTCACGTTGCGTTGTTGTGTCTTGGCAGGTCAGTTGACCTGGCTCTCTTGAACGCACCTCACGGAGGGAAAAGAACAATGGAAAAGATATCTCGAAGGCAGATGCTTTCGACGACTGGCAAGGCCTTGGGCCTGCTCGCGCTGGGATCTGTGGCCGCGGCCTGCGGTGGCACCCCGGTTCCTACGGCAACGCCAGCAAAGCAGACGGCGGCGACGCCCGCAGCCAAGGCCCCGACAACCATCAACTTCATCACTCCAGGCGCAGTCGGGCTTGAGCGAACGATGTACGACAACTTCGTCAACAAGTTCATGCTGGACAACCCGGCCATCAAGATCAACCTCAGCTTCGAGGCCTGGGCCGACTACATGACCAAGCTGCCGGTGATGCTGGCGGGCGGCGTCATCCCCGACACGATCCACCAGCACATCAGCATCGTGCAGGACTACGCCCAGCGCGGCGCTCTCTTGGACCTCAAGCCCCTGATGGATCGCGACAAGGTCAATCCGGAGGACTACATCCCAGCCCTGTTCGATGCTTTCAGCAACAAGGGCAAGACCTACGGCATCCCCAAGGATAGCGCGGCCTGGGGCGTCTACTACAACAAGAACTTGTTCGATGCGGCCAAGGCGCCCTATCCCAAGGACGACTGGACGATGGCCGACTTCCGCCAACTGGCCCTCCAGCTCACCATCGACGAGAAGGGCAACCCGGCCAGCAGCAAGAGCTTTGATCCCACCAAGATCAAGCAGTGGGGCTACACCTGGGGCAGCAATCCTACGCCAACAGACTCGGAACAGATGCGCATGTTCTTCACCGCCATGAACGCCGATTGGTACGCGGAGGACTACAAAACGACGCGCATTGCCGAGCCCGCAGCGGTGGATCTGCTCAAGGGTTTCCACGAGATGCGCTGCATCCAGCATAGCGCCCCCATGGCAACAGAGGCCCAAGGCGTGGGCGATGTGTTCCGCGCCGGCCTGACAGCAATGGTCGTGGGCTTCCACACCGTGGACTTCTTCTGCAGGCAGGAGAACGTCAAGTTCAAGTATGATGTCACCTACGCACCAGCCGGCCCCGGCGGCCAGTACGTGGCTGTGGGCTGCAGCGGTTGGGCAGTCCCGGCCCAGGCCAAGTTCAAGGAAGAAGGCTGGAAACTGGTCAAGTACCTGGTCAGCTTGCCCGTGCAGCAGAACATCGGCTTGCAGAAGCGCTGGGGTGTGAGCCTCAAGGCAGCCGTTGACGCCATCATCCCCGACGACAAGAAGCCAGATGGCTTCGCCAAGGTGCACACGGATCCCTTCAAAGGCGTCACCACACGCAAGGTTATCACCTTCAAGTTCCCGCCGCAGCAATCGAAGATCAAGGAGTTCTACGCCAACGAGTTTGACCCGATCTGGCAGTGCTCCAAGAGCGACGTTGCTACCGCGGCCGCCAACATCAAGAAGCAGGTTGAGCCGCTACTTGCAGGGCTGAACTGGTTCTAGGACCTGGCCTTGTGTCCTGGTAGAGGTTGCTCCCTACGGAGGGCAGCCTCTACCAGGCACGTCAGCGTTATTGTCGACCAGGTCTCACCTATCTCGTTGCGGGAGGAGGTCACCCTATGGCGCGCCCTCGCCTATCCCGGCTGTTGCGGCAGGAGGCAATCGATGGCTATCTCTTCATCTCCCCCTGGCTCATCGGCTTCGTCTTGTGGGTTGCATTTCCCATGCTCTTCTCGGTTGTGCTCTCCCTGATGAAATGGGATCTCTTCAGCCCGCCCACGTGGGTGGGGCTGCAGAATTTCGACTGGTTATTCCGCCGCCAGCCCCTGGTTTGGACGTCGCTCTGGAACACCATCTACTATACCCTCCTCAGCGTACCCCTTAACCTGGCGATGGCGCTATTCACTGCCTTGTTGGTCAATCAGCGCATCCACTTTCTGGCCTGGTTCCGCACCTTCTTCTACCTGCCGTCGGTTGTCCCGGCGGTATCGAGCGCCATTCTCTGGCTTTGGATCTATAACCCAACCAGCGGCCTGGCCAACACGATCCTGAAGGCTCTTCACCTGCCCACGTCACAGTGGATCTTCAGCGCCGCCAGCTCAAAACCTGCCCTTGTGCTGCTCGGCTTGTGGGGCGTCGGCAACACGATGATCATCTTCCTGGCTGGCCTGCAGGGCATCCCGACGTCTCTCTATGAAGCAGCCGAGATCGACGGCGCCGGTTGGTGGGATCGCTTCCGCCATGTAACACTGCCCATGCTTTCGCCGGTGATTCTGTTCAACCTGGTCATGGGTATTGTCGGCTCGTTCCAGGTGTTCACCAATGCGTTTTTGATGACCGCCGGTGGGCCGCAGAACTCCACATTATTCTCGGTCCTCTACCTCTACCGCCTGGGATTCGAGCAGTTCAACATGGGGCCTGCCTCAGCCTTGGCCTGGCTGCTGTTCGCCATCATCATGGCATTCACGGTTGTGCAGCTCCGCATGTCCGATGCATGGGTCTATTACGAGGGGAAGGTCTAGATGGCTACAACCAAAGCGAGCGCTAAGACAGGAACGGGTGAGCTTGTGTATCGCACACGGCACACGTCGCGTGTCAGCTTCTATATGCGCAAGACAGTCCAGTATGGCGTCATGATCATCTTGAGTATCATCATGCTGATCCCGTTGTTCTGGCTGGTCACATCATCGCTCAAGCAGCAGGGCCAGGTCTTCGCCGTGCCGCCGGTGTGGATTCCCAATCCAGTCATGTGGGAAAACTACCCAGAGGCATTACGGCGCGCTCCCCTGCTTCTATGGCTCAAGAATACGTCGGTCATCACCATCTTCGCCATCATCGGCAGCGTTGTGTCGAGCTCTCTTGTCGGCTTTGGCTTCGCCCGGCTGCGTTTCCCCGGCCGCGAGCCGCTCTTCCTTCTATTGCTCAGCACGATGATGCTGCCCGCGATCGTTACCCTCATTCCGCGTTTTATCATGTTCAAGCAGCTGGGTTGGCTGGACACGTTCCTGCCCATGATTGTGCCCACGTTTTTCGGCGGCGGCGCTTACAACATCTTCCTGGTGCGGCAGTTCTACATGACCATACCACTTGACTTTGACGAGGCGGCGCGCATTGACGGCGCCTCGACCTTGATGATTTGGTGGCGTCTGCTTGTGCCACTCTCGACGCCTGTGCTCACGGCCATCGCCATTTTCTCCTTCGTGTTCAATTGGAACAACTTTCTGGAGCCGCTGATCTATCTTTTCAGTGAGCAGAAGAAGACGCTGGCCCTGGGGTTGCGCGCCTTTATCAACCCCTCCGATGCCTCATGGCATATCACCATGGCTTCCTCGATGTTCCTGGTCGTGCCGATCTTGGTTCTCTTCTTTGTCGGCCAGCGCTATTTCATTCGTGGCGTCGTCATGACGGGTATCGCCGGCCGCTAAGCAGCCACGTGCCCGCTGCCCACTGCCGACTGCTATATCTAGATCCATCGAGGGAAAGTGATATGTACTCTCAGAGCACGAAGCTTGGCCGGCTGGCCATCGTTCGCCTTGACTCCGGCGACGACATCCTGCAAGCCATGCGCGCTGCCATTGAGCAAGAAGGGATCAAGGACGGAGTGATCCTCGGTGCGTTGGGATCGATCAACAGCTATCACATCCACATCGTCGAAACGCCAAACCTCCCGCCCCGTGATGTTTTCATCAAGAGTGACGGCCCGTACGACATCCTGTCGCTGAACGGGGTGATCCTGGCCGGTCGCATCCACGCCCATATCACGTTCAGTAACACCGAGAAGGCAATGGGTGGTCATCTTGAGGAAGGGTGCCGCACCCTTTCGTTTGGTGTGGTGACACTGGCTGAGACACCAGAGATCGATTTGACTGGATGGGATCGCATCGGCCGCCTTGAGGCCAAATTGAACGCCGACTAATAGATCAGGAGGAGCATCTGTGTGTCCAGACACTGCTAGAGTGGCCATGCTGCGTGAGATTCACCTACCACAAACACACCCCTTTGTCATCGAAGAGGTCGCCATTCCTCCGTTGAGCGAAGGGGCAGTCCTTGGCCGGATCGTTGCAGCCGGCGTCTGCGGCACCGACGTCCACATTCTGCACGGGCAAGTGAAAATCAAGACCCCCGCCATCCTTGGTCACGAGAACGTCTGCCGCGTTGACGGCATAGGCGGCGACAAACCGATCTACGATATCACCGGCAAGCAGGTGCACCTGGGTGACCTCATCACCTGGCTACCCAAATCGTGCATGAAGTGCTATAATTGCACTGTGCTGGGCGATCCGTCCAAGTGCGAGCGTCGCATCGGCTACGGCGGCTGGGTGCCGGCCGACAAACACCCCTATCTGGTGGGTGGCTTTGCCGAATATGTGTGGCTCATGCCGGACAGCGACATTGTCATCATCCCGCCCGGCGTGTCGGCCGATGCCGTCGTCCTGGGTGACGCGCTGCGCGTCATGGTGCACGGACTGGAAAACATCGGCGGCCTGGAGTACGGCGATACAGTCGTCGTGCAGGGCTGCGGGGCGGTGGGGATGATGGGCTTGCTGCTGGCGCGCGATGCAGGCGCGGGCAAAGTGATCGTCATCGGCGCACCGGCAGCCCGCCTGGCCCTGGCCAAAGAGATGGGCGCCGACGAAGTCATCGACATTACACAGATGGCGGCGACCCAGCGCATTGCACGGGTGACGGATATCTGTAATGGGCGCGGCGCCGACGTTGTCTTTGAGTGCGCCGGTGTACCTGCGGCGGTGGCCGAAGGGCTGGAGATGGTGCGCATCAACGGCCGCTATCTGATCGCTGGTCACTACGGCGACGCCGGAACTGTGCCGCTCAACCCGCACATGATCAACCGCAAGCAAATCACTATCAAGGGCGCATGGTCAGCAGCCAACAAGCACTTCCTGCGCGGCCTCAACTTGCTGCGCAAGGTCAACGTCGACAAGCTCGTGACACACCATTTCACCCTGGATCAGGTGAACGAGGCCGTCATTGCCACCGAGCGCCAGGAAGCGCTAAAGGCTGTGATCGTGCCATAGGGCCCGCTATTGCGTGGAGTGGAAGCAACTCGCGACAAGAGTGGATGCATCCGCTCTTGTGGCTGTGCGCGACAGCGGGCAGGAGTATCGCTGCACGCTCACGACAGACAAAGGGAGATAAGATCATGCCCTACGGATACAACGGCAAGGTACTGCACGTCAACCTCACCAACAGCAGCTACGATATCGAGGACCCGGATGAGCTCTTCTACCGCAAGTACCTGGGAGGCAAAGGCTTCGTCGCCTACTACCTCCTTAACTTTGTAAGGCGCGGCATCGATCCACTGAGTCCTGACAACGTGCTGGTCCTGGCAGCCGGCGTCCTGACCGGGACGTCGGGACCGGGGTTGAACCGCTTCAGCTCCGGGGCAAAATCGCCCTTGTCGGGTATCTACGGCGACGCCGAGGCCGGAGGCTGGTGGGCGCCCGAACTGAAGTTCGCCGGTTTTGACGCCATTGTCGTGCGCGGCAAGGCTGCCCACCCGGTCTATCTTTGGATAGAAGATGGCAAAGTGGAGATACGCGATGCTAGCCATCTCTGGGGCAGGACGACCGGCGAGGCCCAGGATGCCATCCGCGCCGATGTCGGCAAGACTGACCGCGCGGCGCGCGTCTTGACGATTGGCCCCGCTGGAGAGAACCTGGTTCGCTATGCCTTGCTGGTCAATGACCTGCGTTACTTCAACGGACGCGGCGGCATGGGCGCGGTCATGGGATCGAAGAACCTGAAGGCGGTGGCGGTACGGGGCCACAAGAAGATGGAGCTGGCCGACCCCGAGGCTATGGCGTCGCTTGTGAAATGGTTTGCCCAGAACTTCAAAGGCGATCCCCGTGCGGCAGCGCTCAGCGCCCACGGCACACCAGGGCTGGTGTCGGGCCTCGAAGCCGCCGGACTGCTGCCCACGCACAACTTCCGCTCCGGCTCGTTTGCCCAGGCCGACCGCATCAACCATGATGCATACGAGAAAGAGATCCTGCAGGGCAGCGGCACATGCTATGCCTGCCCCGTGCGCTGTAAGCGAGACGTGTCTGTCGACGACGGCGTCTACAAAGTTGAGCCGCGCTATGGCGGCCCCGAATACGAAACCATTGGCGCCGTCGGCTCTGGCCTCGAGATCGGCAACCTGAAGGCGATTGCTGCAGCCAACCAGTTGTGCGGCGAGTACGGCCTGGACTCGATTTCCGCCGGCGTCACCATCGGCTTTGCCATGGAGTGCTACGAGCGCGGCCTCCTGACCAAAGAGGACACGGGAGGCCTTGAGCTACGCTTTGGCGACGAGAAAGTCCTCCTGCAGCTTCTGGAGTTGATTGCACACCGCAGCGGGTTTGGCGACCTGCTCGCCGAAGGGACACGACGCGCCGCCGCCAAGATCGGGCGCGGCAGCGAGGACTTCGCCATGCACACCAAGGGCCAGGAAATCCCTCTGCACGAGCCGCGCGGCAAGTTCAACGTGGGCATCGGCTACGCGACCGGCGAGGGGGGCGCGGACCATTTGCGCTCCGTCCACGACACAGCCTTCGCCAGCGCCGAATCGGTCAGCCTGAAGTCGCTGGCGCCCGTCGGCGTCTACAATCCGATTGATCCGCTTGTGGGCACGCCCTCCAGCATTCATCTCTTCGCCCGTTCCGAGTTGACGTCGCTGCTCTGGAACAGCGTGGGCGCCTGCTTCTTTGTCTATCCGCCACGCGGCTACTTCGATCTGGACCAGTTCGTGAAGCTGACCCAGGCTGTCACCGGCTGGAAGACATCGTTGACCGAGTTGCTGACCTCGGCCGAGCGCGTGCAGAACGTGGCGCGCGCCTTCAACCAGCGCGAGGGACTGCGCCGCAAGGACGACACGTTGCCCAAACGCTTCTTTGAGCCACTGGAAGGCGGACGACTGAAGGGTAAGAGCCTGAACCGTGAGGAATTTGAGCAGGCGATTACGTGGTACTACCAGATTCGCGGCTGGGACACGGAAACCGGCCTTCCCACGCAGGCCAAGCTCGCCGACCTGGAGATAGAGTGGGTGGCCGACAAGATCAACGCCCAATCATAGCCGGGCATCTGTCCGCATATGCGAATGCCCTGGGAAGAACGCCGGCGGCGTTCTTCTCAGGGCATTCACGTTGTCAAAAGTACATCACGCCGGCAGACCAAGCGCATCGGCCAGAAGGGTATTCCAGGTTCTCGTCTTACTCCTTCACTCACTTCACGACCTTCACATTGAACAGCCCTATCCCCAAGGCGCCCCAGAGCCGCAGCCAAATCGGCAGGTACATTTCCGGGCCGCGCGCGGTCGTGATGTCACCCAAATCTATGACGTGCTGCCAGCCGAACCACGTCGTGAGCAGATTGACGACGTGCGCTTTGGCACCGGCGTCGTTTCCGCTGACAAAAACGTGATGGTCACCATTGGCCAGTTGACGCGGATTCACCATCAGACTTGCGGTGACAGTGTTGAGCGTTTTGACAACCTTGACTTGAGGATAGGCGCGTTGGATTTGTTCGCCCAGTGAATCCGTGTTGGACACGAACAAAGTTGGCGGCATCCCACGCGAAAAATCCAGCGGGTTGGAAATGTCTATGAGAATCTTGCCGTTTAGATTCGCCTCTCCTGCCAGGGCAAGCGCTTCAAGTGAGCCGCCCCCGTTGGTGGCGTTGAACAGTATCTCACCGTAGGCGGCCGCCTGGGCCAGTGAGCCGACCATGGCGTTTGCACCTACCTTACCCAGCCAGTCCTGCAGTTTGGCCGGGTTGCGCGTGCCGATCATTACGGAATGACCTAGTTCGGCAACTTTGCCAGCAATGGTCTAGCCTACAACGCCGGAACCGAATACGCCAACTTGCATCGCTTTCTCCTTCCGATTATCCCTTCGCCCAGCGCTCGCGCAGCATGTGCAGCGCCAGCTTCGGCTGGTGCGTGCGCGTGAAGACGCCTTTGTGGTTCAGGCTGCCGGCCCGCATGATGCCCTGCCCGGTCTGGAAGTCGGCCAGGTTCCACACGTGCATGCCCATCACAAAGGCGCGTTGCGCCGCCACATCCAGGTAGCCTTTGATGAACTCCGCCTGGTATTCCTCCGACTGTTGGGGATATATGGCGACGCTGCCTCCTGGTTATTGAGTCCCATCTACGACACGATGGACTATATTATTCACGACTTGGCGCAGCGTGTCAATTAGCGGCGACCAGAGTGACCGGGCATCGTGCCTGGTTCACACCGGCACTGGCCGGCCGGATTTGCGCACGAACAAACGCATGGCCTGCGATCCTATCCCCCTGGCCGCATCCAATCCTATCCTTCTGGCCAGTGCGCTTTGTCCGCCTGCGTGGTATACTTGTGCTAAGGTTGCAGTGCAACCTCCCGCCGTCCCTGCTCGTATATGCATGTGATATAAGCAGAGTCAGGAGTACACTATGAAGAACACGCTAACGATCCTGGTCGCGCTCATGCTGGCAGCGAGTTGCGCCAGCCATGATGTCCGGCCCAATCCAACCGCTCAGACTGATCCAGCGGCAGAATCCTTGCTGCGCCTGGCGCGCGCCGATCTGGCGCAGCGGCTCGGCGTCAGCGCCGGCGACGTGACAGTCGTAAGTATCAGCGCCCGCGACTTCAGCGATGCCAGCATGGGCGTCCCGCAAGCAGGGCAGATGTACGCGCAGGTCATTACGCCCGGTTATGTGATCGTCCTGGCGGTGCACGGCCAGGAGTACACATATCACGGCAGCGGCTCGCGCATTGTGCTCGCCGCCGGGCCGACATCGATGCTACCCATTGCACAATCCTGAATCAGACGGAGTCAGTAAGGCGAAGATGCTCTACAATCAAAGCACCATTCGACGCAGCCTGATCGCCTGGCGCGCCTCCAGCCAAGCGCTGGGTCGAGTCGCGCCAATTCATCACCCTGCGCCTCGGGCGCGCCGAGAAGCTCCTACTGTTTGCCCGGCTGGGTAGTCTGCTGGTTGCTGCTCTCGCTGAGGCATTCTGGATCGGCTAGAGGAGCGCTGGCTTGTTTGCCGTCTACGAATCTTTCACGTATGCCCGATACAGCGGGGCAGGCTCTGCACGAATCATCCCAGGCGCGCCCTGATATTCGTGAATTCGTGGCGGATTCGTGGACGGCTCAAGCTACACCCTGTACCCTATACCCTATCCCCTACACCCCGTACCCCGCCTCATCCACCTCAACCGTCTCCCCATCCGCCAGCGTCAGGCGCACACCTGTCGCCCAGATGTCCACCGACGCAGAGACAGACGCGATCGGACAGACCGCGCCCGCGCGCGTCGGGTAGAGCACGGTCACGATGCGCACAGGGCCGCTGGCAACCTTGCCGTAGATGGCTGTCGGCGCGGGCACATAATCGCCCTGCTGGAAGCCCAGGTTCTTCCACCCCTGCCATTCCGGCGTCTCTTGCGCCCGCACGATCGAGGCTGACAAGCCTGCCTCCTCAGCAGGGACGATCGCCAGGTTGGCTTTGCCGGCGTCGGCGCTCACCACGACAGCCCCGTTCAAGGTCGCCGCGTCGGCAGCCAGGTGCCAGAGCATCTGGTAGGTGTGGCTCTGCTCGTCAGCGGGCATCAGCCGGTCAATCACCACCAGGCAGGGGCCAAGCTTGCCCGCGCCCTTCTTGAGAAAAATCACCTTGCGCCGGTGCGTGACGGTGCGCACGGAGTCGGGGCCGTAACCTTCGTCGAAGGTCGCCTCGACCACGTCATAGTCCCTGCTTGTCTTCCAGCGCCCGCCGGCAGCCTCGTTGATATCGAAGGCATCGCGGCTGTAGAAGCGGCGCCGGTTCTGGTCGCAGCCGTCGACGCGAATCGTGTTGTGCGCCCGCGTCGAGAGCACGTACTTGCGCATCTCCGAGGAATCATAGGCATAGTTGCCGCCCTCGGTCAGCAGCAGCCGCCCGTAAGCATGCAGCAGCATATTCAGCTTGTCCTCGTGCTGGTGACCATAGCCGAACGGCCCGCCATCGAACAGCGCCCACACGGCGTCGGACTTCCAGCTTGTGCGCATGATGTAGTAACCGGCGTCATCGAAGGCGCACGACGTGACGGCAGGCGGCTTGCCCTGCTTGCCCTCGCTGTGCGCCCAGACGAAGTCGGCACGCGTGGGATAGTCCTGAACAGCGTTCTCCAGCAGCGGCGCAACCGGGCCCCAGTTGCCGTCGTTGACGTCGGGCAGGCAGCCATCGGGGCGCATCATCAGCACGTTGACGGCGTGCATGCCCTCCATCGCTTTGGTAAACGCGGCGGGATATGCCACATCAAACGCCTTGCACACGTCAATCAGCCACTGGTAGTTATGGATGTCGACCTGGTGGTAGCCGGTCGAAAGCTCCACCTGCCAGCCATCCTTGTAGACCTGCGCATCCAGCTCGGCCACCATGCGACCAAAGGCATACTGCTTCCAGGCCGCAGCATCCTTGAACTGTGGATAGAGGACGCCGATCTGCGCCAGGCCATTCATCTCCATGATCAGCCAGTTGCCCGTACGGTGGAAGTTGCGCAGCCGCCAGCCGTGTTCCCACACCGACTTGTACCAGTCAATCAGCACATCGTCAGTGAAGTGCGGCGAGCGGTAGAAGGTGTGCAACGCCCAGTGCCAGACGCCGCCCATGCG
>CAYOEZ010000109.1:0-10493 GCA_964402955.1 uncultured Ktedonobacterales bacterium
CCAAGCGACCCCCGAGACGGGGATTGTCGCCCTGTGCGCGGTCAACGACGAGGCGCTGGCCGCCGCGGGCAAGGCAACCGGCGCCAAGCTCTACACCATCTACGAGAAGATGCTCGACGACGCGCAGCCCGACGCTGTGGTCGTCGCCACGCCCATGCAGTTCCACGTGCCGCAATCCATCGCTGCCTTGCAGCGCGGCGTCCACGTCCTGTGTGAGGTGACGGCTGCTGTCGCCATGGACGAGGCGCGCTGGCTCGTGCAGGAGTGCAAGAAGAGCAAGGCTGTCTACGTCATGGCCGAGAACTATACCTACATGCGCCCCAATGTGTTGGTGCGGGCGATGGTGGAGGCGGGGCTGTTCGGTGAGGTGTACTATGCTGAGGGCGAGTATATCCACGAGCTATCCGTCCTGCACCACACGGCCGAGGGCAAGCCCACCTGGCGCTACTACTGGCAGGTCGGCGTCAACGGCTGCACCTATCCCACGCACAGCCTGGGCCCCTGCCTGCAATGGGTCAAGGAGCGCCCGGCCTTCATCAGCAGCATCGGCACGGGACAGTGGACCGACCCCGAACATACCATGGAAGACACCGTGCTTCTCCTGTGCAAGACGAGCAGCGGCAAGCTGATGCGTGTGCGTGTGGACATGCTCTCCAAACGTCCCCATGCCATGACCAACTACACGCTGCAAGGGACGAAGGGTTGCTATGAGAGCGCACGGCGCAAGGGCGAGGAGAACTGGGTATGGGTTGAGGGCCGCTGCCCTGACGCGAATACCTGGCTTCCGCTCGACACCTTTGCCGATGAGTTTCTGCCTGAGTTCTGGCGCAACCCGCCGCCCGAGGCGCTGGCTGCCGGCCACGGCGGCGGCGATTACTTCGAGGTGGTGGACTTCGTCGACGCTCTGCGAGGACGGCGCCTGCCTGCTGTGGGCATCCACGAGGCGATGGACATGACGCTGCCGGGACTGGTCAGCCAGGAATCGATCCGCCGCGGCGGCGATTGGTTGCCCGTGCCGGATTCGCGTGCGTGGTAGTACTCTTAAGACCACCGAGGTTTGCGAAACCTCGGTGGTCTTAAGAGTGTAGCAAACAGAAGGAGGACGGGATGAAGGTCACGCGTGTCGAGATATTCGATATTGTCTGCGAGGCGCCGACCTGGCATCCGGTGATTGTACGGGTGCATACCGATGAAGGCATCAGCGGCCTGGGCGAGGCAGGGCTGGCCTATGGCGCCGGCCATTCGGCAGCCGTGGGCATGATCAAGAACCTGTCCGAGCAATTCCTGATCGGCGTTGATCCATTCAAGAGCGAGCACATCTGGGAACGGATGTTCCGCAACTCGTTCTGGGGGCTGGGCGGCGGGCCGGTGGTTTTCGGAGGCATGAGCGCTATCGACATCGCCCTGTGGGATATCAAGGGCAAGGCGCTGGGCGTCCCCGTCTACCAACTCATGGGAGGCAAGACCAACGACCGCCTACGCACCTATGCCAGCCAGATTCAGTTCGGCTGGGGCGCACAGCGTCTGAGCCTGTCCAAGCCGGAGCAATACGCCGAGGCGGCGCTTACCGCCGTAGCCGATGGCTACGACTGCGTCAAGCTCGACCCGCTGATGTTCGACACGGACGGCCAGCGCATCGAGAAGCACTTGCAGGCGTTGCTGACGCCGCAGCAGGTAGCCGAATATCGCAAGCGTGTCAAAGCCGTGCGCGACGCTATTGGCCCCAATGTCGACCTTATCCTTGACTTGCACTCGTACCTCAGCCCGGCGACGCTGGCGCAGTTGGGCGAGGCGTGGACCGACCTCAATTGCCTGTTCTACGAGGAGCCGGTCAACTACCTGAACCCGGAGGCGCAGCAACTTGCCACGCACAGCGTCAGGACGCCGATGGCCGCCGGCGAGCGCATCTATACGCGCTGGGGCTTTCGCAAATACTTTGCGCAGCAATCGCTGGCTGTCATCCAGCCCGATCTGGGTCTGGTGGGCGGGCTGACCGAAGGCAAGAAGATCTGCGATCTGGCGCACATCGACGACGTGACGGTGCAGTGTCACGTCTGCGGCAGCCCGGTGGCGACGGCGGCGGCGCTGCAACTTGAGGCCGTCATTCCCAATTTCTTGATCCATGAGCACCACACCAACGCCATCAAGTCGTTCAACCGCGTGCTCTGCCAGCAGGATTACCAGCCCAAACGTGGTTACTTTGAGATTCCCGCTGCGCCGGGGTTGGGCATTGACCTCAACGACGATGCCCTCAAGTCATCGCCGTGCATAACCGTATAGCGCCGCAAGGATCACCACATGAACGACAAAGAGAATGCGCTGCGTATCATCCACTTCGACCATCCGGAGCGTGTCGTGAGCAGGGTTCCGGCCTACACGCTCAAGTATCAGGGCTGCGACCACGAGGAAATCAGCGGCGCTCTGGGCGACGACCACCCTGCCGGCGCCACGTGGACCGACATCTGGGGCACCGTGTGGCACAAGGAGATGGACGGGGTGATGGGCTTTCCGCGCGGCTGCCCGCTGGCCGAGGTGCAGCAGTTGGCCGGTTATCGCTGGCCCGATGCTGATGACGAGCGCATATGCCGCCGCATCTACGACATGGCGCGCAGTTTCCCCGGCGGCGACCTCTTCATCGGCGGCAGCCACCGCGATACGCTGTGGGAGAAGTCCTATATGCTGGTCGGCATGGAAAACATGATGATCTATCTCCAGACCGAGCCAGGCTACGCCCGCGAGATATTGCACCGCATCATGGATTTTCAGCTTGGCATTGCCCGGCACTACGCCAGCCTGGGGGTCGAGATCGTCTTCATGGGCGATGATCTGGGCACGCAACGCGCCCCGCTGCTCGGCCCACAGATCATCGCCGATTTCTTCGTCCCCGAGTACGAGCGCCTTTTTAGCTTCTATCGCCAGCGCGGTGTTCTGGTGGAGTTCCATTCCTGCGGGCACATCGAGTGGATGCTGGAGACATTCATGCGTCTCGGGGTGAATATCCTCAACCCGCTGCAGGCCTCGGCCAATGACCTGGCGCGCGTGCGCGCCATCACGCATTGGCGCATGGCCCTGGCGGGCGGCGTCAGCTCAGCGACCATCATGGATGGCCATGTGCAGAGCATTGGGCGCGAGGTGCGCGAGCGGATGTGGCTGCTGGGGCAAGACGGCGGCTATTTCTGCCGCTCCGATCAGGGGCTGCCCTTTCCGCCCGCGCACGTCGCGGCCATGGACGCGGCGATCGAGCACTACGGCCGCTACCCGCTGCAGGAAGCGGAGGATGATCGCGTGGGGGATGAAGGCTGATTCAAGCCGGGCGACTATAGATGCTTGTATCTTCGCCAAAGTAGGATTCGTACACGTGTTGATAGACCTGGTCGCACTTGTCACGGTAGAGTTCCGGCCCGTAGGCGGGTGGCAGCTTGTCCAATGCCTGAGCGATGCACACACGGACAGCGGCGCGTGACACCTGGCGCTTGCGCCAATCCAGCACCAGCTTCTCCTTCTTGAGCGTCGCAAGAAGCGTGCTGGCTACTTTCTTCACACTGGCTGTTTCTTTCACATTCAACGTCACTGAGGGGCGCGTCAACAAGTCAAAGATGGCAAGCTCTTCCTCTGAGAGCTGCTCCGCGATTGCCCGCCGTTCCTCTTTGTTCAAGTCTTGGGCAAAGGCAAGCAACTGGTCAAAGACGGCCTGGGCATTGAGCGCGCCCGCGTTGTAGGCCTCGATCATCTCCTCAAACGTCTGCTTATAGTCCAGGCGCGTGCGATTGAGGCGCGCCATACGCTCCAGCTTGTCGCCGATCGCCCCCCGCAAGCGAGCAATCTCGATGTTCTGGCAGCCCAGCAAGAACTGCTTTCTTAATTCTGCCACATCCAATGTTGCCAGGTCAACGACGCCCGTCGGCATTGCCCGCATGTCGCTCACGCGCAACCGCGGCGGATTGATGACGTAGCCCGGAATCCCCACCGATTCGTCCAGAAGATCGCCGACACGCTGCATGACCGGGCCGATGTCTGCCCCCTCTTCGGCGGCGCACACACCCTCTGCAATCACGTTCAGACGAACAATGCGTGGGACGTATGGGGCGGCTGCAGGGTCGGGCAAGAGCGAGCGAAAGGCGCCCCTGACGCTGCTAACCAGCGACATGAACGTAGCCCGCCTCTGATCATTGGCAAGGATAGCGTCAACAGCGTCCTCCAACAATCGTACATACTGGAAGCCTGTCGCCTGACCGCACGCAGCCACATCGATGCTCAGTTCCTGCAAGAAGCTCTCCGTTTCGTCCAGTGCCTCCCGCAACGCGTCGACCAGCGTGCTCTTGTCGGCAATTGGCGTGTCGCCGGGCAGGATGCCGCCGCCGGATCCGGAGCCGTAGATCGCCAATGCCTTCTGCAGGTTTACAAAGACCCCGGCGTAGTCCACAATCAGGCCGTTAGGCTTGTCTTTGTAGACGCGATTGGCCCGCGCAATGGTCTGCATCAGGGTGTGGTTAGCCATCGGCTTATCCAAGTAGATGGTCGAGCAGGACTCGACATCGAAGCCGGTCATCCACATGGCGCAGACGAAGGCGATACGGAAGGGGTCTTTGGCATCCTTGAACTTGCTATCCAGATCCTCACGTTCCATGCGCGAACGGTGGGGAGCAATGTCCAGCCCTCTGCTCCTGAACAGCTCGCCCTCGCCCTGAGATGCGGAAACGACCACGGCCATATCGGTCTCGGCCATGTAGGTGATCCTGCGCTCGAGTATCTCCCGCTCTGCCGGCTGCGCTGTCGCCGACTCGCAGCGCAGGCGATCAAGGTAGCGTTGCCAGTATATCCGCACTTTGTCGTACATGCGTACGGCGGTCAGGCGATCGATGGCGACGACCATCGCCTTGCCCATGTAGCCGCGCCCCATGAAGTGCGCGACAATGTCCTCGGCAATCGTCTCCAGTCGCTCATCGCGGGTGATCACCTGATACTGTTGGGCAAACTCGCGTTCAACCCGCTGTTCTTTGTTCTCATCGAGGGCGGCCTCGTCGAGCAGCCGCTGCATATCCGGGTTGAGCGCCTCGTTGGTGACTTGCATCTCTGGTACGCGGTTTTCGTAGTACAGGCGGACAGTGTTGTGGTCGTCCACCGATTGCTTGAAGTTGTAGATACTGACGTAGTCGCCGAAGACCGCGCGCGTCTTTTCTTCGCCCGTCATCAGCGGCGTGCCCGTGAAGCCGATGAAGGCGGCATTGGGCAGGGCCAGGCGCATGTTCATTGCCAGAACATCGTATTGGCTGCGGTGCGCTTCGTCGGTAATAACGATGATGTCCGAGCGGGCGGACAGCTCTGGGAATGTCTCTGCGCCGTCGGTGCGGAACTTCTGGATGAGGGTGAAGATGTAGCGGTGGTCTTCGCGCAGCAGCCGCTTGAGGTGCTCGGCGCTGTGGGCGCGTACGCGATGCTCCCTCTCGGTGACGGCGCCGGTTGCGGCGAATTTCTTGTGGATCTGTTTGTCCAGGTCGTTGCGGTCGGTGATGATGATGAAGGTATGGTTGCCGGGCAGCTTGCGCAGTATCTTCTGGGCGAAGAAGATCATAGAGTAGCTCTTGCCGCTGCCCTCCGTGTGCCAGAACACGCCCAGGCGCCCCTTGTTTTGCTCAACCTGGCGGTAAGCGTCTACAGCGGCGTTGACGCCCAGGTACTGGTGGTTCTTGGCGGCCACCTTGATGAGTTCCTTCTCCTCACTGAAAACTGTGAAGTTCTCCACCAGATCAAGGAAGCGCGCCGGCTCGCAGACGCCGCGCAGCATCGTCTCCAGGCTGATGATGCCTTCTTCGCCCTCGTTGTTGATCCTGGGCCACTGCCTGAAGTGCTCCCAGCCGGAGGTGATCGTGCCCAGGCGACTCTGCCCGCCGTTGGAGAGGATGACGAGGCCATTGTACCAGAATAGCTGCGGGATGTTGGCCTTGTAGTCGGCGAGATTCTTGTCGAAGGCGTCTTCGATGCGCTTGTGGGCGGCCTTGAGCTCGATGAAGAGCAGCGGCAAGCCGTTGACGAAGCCGACCAGATCGGCGCGATAGCGGTTCATGTCGCCTGCGACCCAGAACTGCGAGGCGAGCAGGAAGTCGTTGTTGGCGGGGTTCTGCCAGTCCACCACCCGCACGAGGTGTTCCGTCTCGTGCACGCGCCGCCGCCCCGATGGCAGGGCGACGCGTACGCCGTCCTTGAGCAGGCGATAGACCTCGCGGTTGGCCTGGGCCGGGCTGACGGCGCGGCGATCGCGCGTCAGTTCCTCGATCGCCAGGGCGAGGGCGTCGGGTGGCAGGCCGGGGTTCAGCTTGGCGAGGGCCGCGCGCAGGCGCTCCGGCAGCACCACCTCGGCTGCTGTCTCCCGCCCCAACGACGCCCCGCGCCCGAAGCGCTCGTGGAAGCAGTTGACGTGCTGCCAACCTAACGAGGTGAGAACGTCGATAGATGGTTGCTCTACTGTCGTATCTTCAGAACGCATGGTTTGTGTGCTCTGCTTTTCGCCACTCTGTTAGGGCCGCCGGGAAATCGGCTGACGCTCCTCTCAGGATGACAAATCCTTCTCGAGATCGGCAAGCACAAGCCTTGCTTGGGCGATCATTGCCAGGGCGATTTCCCGGCTATAGGTGGATCGTGCGTAAGTGTTATCGCAGACTTCAAGTACCCTTTCGCCCGCCATTATTGACCGCCCCGAGTTTTTACATGTGCGAGGCCGCTTTGCTGTTACCACCTTGTGCTGCTTCAATAATGATTTGATTCTTGTCATTCTATTCCTGCGCCTTGCTGCCCTTTCGCCTTATGCTTGCTGCGGACCAGCTTGGTCAGACTATCTACAATGTCTGCTGAGGCATCGTTTGCCTTCTGCAACTGCTCGATAGACGCTCCATCGCGTTCACCCGACGAAACACCCATGATATCATTCTGAGCAACCTGTGCCAGAGTAATGAGGATAGCAATGTTCGTCTCTCCTCGACCAGGAACCAGCCTGAGTAGGTCCCGTCCTCCATGTTTGAAGCCGAGCCGGTTGACTACCGCGTCTGCGATTGCGCTGGCCTCTGACCGCAATAGCATGCGTAGGGCTTCTTTCTTTCTTTGCGGCTGTATGGGCAGGGACAACGGCGAAACCTCTCTTTGTACATGGGCGGCCATCTGAAGCCGAGCCCGCATCATCTCCTCAGTGAGACCGAACTCCGATGGGTCATAACCCTTGCTCCGTATGGCTGCAAGAATCTCATGAACTGCCGCATCATCAACTTCCTTCAGATATCCTCGTTGCAGATAGCCAGACACTGTCTCGTTCAAAACACGCATGAATGGACGCAGAGTCATCCGTGGCGTCGATTTGCCCTCTGATATCTCGGTCTCAGTTCCAGCCAGACACTCTGAGAAGAGCTTCTGATCCTCTTTGTCGAAGTTCGTGAAATCTGTCCACAAACGCTCGTCGTTCAATCCCACATGAGACACCACGTAGACCTGATTGGCGGGTGAGTGGGGTACTTCGGAATCGGCCAGCCGAAGAATTCTGCCAACGAACTGAATGTAAGGAGAGAGAGTCCTATATGGCCTGAAGACAGCCGCCACTGAGAGTGTACCCAAATCGTAGCCTTCTCCAAGCATCTGTACTTGCACAACAACGTCAATCTGGCCGCTCCGAAGCTGTGACTCAATGCGGTCGCGCTCATCGGCCTTCATCTCACTGTGAAGAACGGCCGCTTGTAGTCCGTACTCGTGGTAGAGCGCGCATATTGTCTTGGCATGCCTTATGGAGCATGCCGCTGCGATGATCTGGCGAGGTGCTCCATACTGCGTCACCTCGGCCAGTTGGCGGATGGACGCTACTACAATGTGTCTGTTACACTCATTGGACAGTGCGATTCCTCTGCTGAACCAGTCCTGCTCGCGCATCTTGAGGACTTCATCCAGCGTGTAGTTTTCTGCCACCCCTCTGGCCGTGAACGAAATGGTGGCCGGTTTGACGTGTATGGCATCCACCGGCGAGATGTAGCCAAGAAGCATGGAACGAGTATAGCCGAAGCTGTAGATCCTCTTCCCAGATACCATCTGTCCGTCCGAGCGAACAGGGGTGGCTGTGTAGGACACCACCTTCGTTGCTCTGAAGTAATCAAACAGGCGGGTCCAACTGGTGGCCACATTATGGTGGCCCTCATCCACAAGAATCATGTCAAAGTAGCCTGACCCCAATCTTTCATACCACCGGTTATTGGGGCCACCAAACTGCTGGATGTTGGCAACAACGATATGTGCATTGTCGCAATCATGCATGTTGGCCCCCGTCTTTAGCTCACTGATGAACGGTCCATCCGTAGGTTGGAACACCCCCCGTTTTCGATAGAAACAGTCAGGCTTTGAGACATCGAGCTCCTTCTGCACTGTCGTTCTGATCGTTAGGTTCGGGGTGATTATGAGCACACGCCCGCGTGACACACCGAAAGGAGTGAGGCCCATCAATCCAGTCTTACCTGATCCTACAGGGAGTTGGACGTAGCAGGGTTCGATGCTTTCGGCAAAGTGACGCCGGATTGCATCGTATGCTTCTATCTGGGATTCGCGTAGGGATGGATTCCTGTAGACATTGATCTCTGTTCCGGCGAAGAAAGTAGCAATCTCGGGGTTTTCCATGCAGTCTATCCTCCGGCAGTACAATGAGCCTTCGCAGACTCCAGCACTCGGTCATACGTCATTGTGTTTGTGTTAGTGCTCGACAGTTCGCGGTACTTCAGAGCATGCTTGGGCTGCAAGGATGAGCGTCTCCCAATGATGATCCAAGCCGGACACTCAGCACTTATGTCCCGAAAACCCAATTGGTTTTGTGCATAGGCGATATTGGCACGTAGCCAGATTCGCCAGTCCCTTATCTGTGCAAGCGCATGGTTTAGTTTCGCTGCCGGCTGCCCATCCTTAGTCTGAATGGATGCGCAGGGGCTCTCAAGTTCCACAAGCATCCAGTTGAACCCGATAGAGTTCCTATGGCACAGCAGGATGTCTGGAACCAATTCGGCCCCAAACTTCGGTCTGTCAAACAACCAGATATCACTCGCCGATGGCAACATAGGCAGAAGGATACATGGGTGTGTCGCTAGCAGCGTCTGCAATGGGGATTCATCGTGTGCATCATTGAGTGTTGTCTCTAGCTGTGCAATCAACTCGGGGTGCGGCCAATGTTGATCAACATACCTATCCGGCCAAGGCCTACGATTCATGGTGCAGCTCCCAAAGGTCAATCTCTCCGCTCACCAGCTTCGGCAACAGCAGGTCGCGCGTGCGACGCAGGGCTATGTTCTTCGTGGAGAGAACGGCCAGATTCCTCACCATAGGTTCGAGAATCGCCGCAAAGCGATCATTTATGGAAGGATCAGGGACAAGGATGAGCATTTGTCGAAATTCTGTGCGGCTGATTTCCTTGCAGGTCGCCCCGGAAGCAATATTCATGATCTGCTCTCTGTTTTCTCTTATCCAATGGTACATCAGGTATGCAGAGACGGTCTGATTTGGGATACAGGTGATGAAGCCTTGGTTGGTGCATGCCGGCCGAGTGTTGATGGCAACCACTCCAATTGTGGCCCTGCTTGTCATCATCACCGAGTAGCCAGGAAACAAACGAGCCGAGCTCTTGGAGAGTCCCAACGCGGTGATTTTCTGCTTCGGGCTGATGGTAACCATATGACCGTTCTTAGTCAGATCGGTGGGTGTGTACCAATCGATTGTGCCATCCTCCCAGTACTCAGCCACCGATGTGGAAGGCGTGCTTCCGCCTACCGTCTCTATAGCCTGACCAATTGGCTTGACGTCCCACCCCTCCGGTATCTTCCCCATCGCCGAATCCACCCTCTTCACCTGCTCGTGGCCGGGGAAGCGGAAGTGGACGAACCACTCGTGGTAAATGGCCTGCGTCATCTCTTCCAGTATCTTGATGCGCCGCAGGTTGTTCTCGATCAGGTCGTCGTAGGCGGAGAGAATGGAGGCAATGCGGCGTTGGATGGGGAGGATAGGATAAGTTATCGCAATGCTACGAACGATACCGGCATTGAGATTTGGCAGTGTTGCCCCAATCGCCTGATTCAATACCCAGGCAATGACTTGAGGTACGGTCAGATAGTAATGAAGGAATACGGGATCAACAATGGTTGCTCCTGGGGAAATGCGGATGCATCCCGTCCCACAGAGCCAGCCATCTTCTCGTTCTGTGATGAGGGCGTGCCGCCCAATGTCGCCTCGACGCCCGTAAACGATGTCGCCTTTTCTTAGCCTATGATGCTGCAACCGCCGGACAACATCGTCGCCAACTCTAGCAATGGTCGCAAGAGACACGGTGCCATCAAGGATGTCTTTGGGCATGATGACGGGTAACCCGTCGGTCTGATAATCCCTCTCATGCAATTGAGAGCCGAATGGGCCTGTGCGAATGAACCCACCCGCCCCAGCGCAGATTTCCCCAAGGGGACCTTTCACCACCCGCCTTACGTTCTCCC
>CAYOEZ010000109.1:10503-15397 GCA_964402955.1 uncultured Ktedonobacterales bacterium
AGTCGGCATCGCCAAGGCGACTGGAAAGGCTTGAGATGGGATCGGGAGTCGCATGGGTCCATGGAAAAGACGCCAAGCGCCTCAGAACAGAGTTGTCCAAGGGTAGGTCTCACTAACTGCATTAAGTTCTCTCTTCAATAAGCCGCACTACATTATCTGCAATCTGTTCTTCTAGCTCGTGTGCCTCAATATTCAGCGCTTCTAATTCCTCGTTCATCTCTTCCAGCCGCAGCTTGAAATCGAAGTCATCTGCTGCCTTCTCGCTGACGCCGACGTAGCGGCCGGGGTTCAGGCTCCAGTCCTGGGCGGCGATCTCAGTGGTTGTTGCCACGCGGCACAGGCCGGGGACGTCGCGGTAGGCGTTTGCAGGGAAAAGCTCCTGCCATGTGCCGAATGGGGCCAGGTCGTCCGGCGCGCTGCCGTTCTTTTCGCCGCGGTAGAGGCGCACAATGCCTGCCAGCGCCTGAATCTGCTCGTCAGTGAACTCACGGTGGGCGCGGTCGATCTGGCGGAAGACCTGGCGGGCGTCGATGAAGAGCACCTTGTCGCGGCGCTCTCCGGCTGCCTTACCGCGATCGAGGAACCACAGCGTGCAGGGCAGCGTCACCGTGTAGAAAAAGTTGGAGCCGATCGAGACAACAACGTCCACCGCGCCGGCTTCGATCAGTTTCTTGCGTATCTCCATCTCGCTGGAGCGTGCATCGGCGGCAGAGTTGGCCATGACAAAGCCCGCACGTCCGTTGGCGTTGAGCGCGCTGTAGAAAATCTCAATCCACAGGTAGTTGGCGTTGTTGGCGCGGGGCAGGCCGAGAGGGAAGCGTGCATCAGTCTTGATGCGTTCCTTGTCCACGCGGTCAACGTTGAAGGGGGGATTCGCCATCACGAAGTCGAACTTGCCCACACTTTCGTGGATGTCGTCGTAGTAGGTGTTGCCCTCGCGGATGTCGCCCGCCAGGCCATGCACGGCCAGGTTCATCTTGCACAGGCGCACGGTCTCTGTTGTCTTCTCTTGCCCGTAGACCATGATCTCGGCGTTGGGGTTCTGGTGATGGTTCTGCACAAAGCGGGCACTCTGCACAAACATGCCGCCCGAGCCGCAGGCAGGGTCGAATATGCGACCATGATAGGGTTCGATGATCTCAACGATTAGCTTAACCAGCGACGTGGGCGTGAAGAACTCGCCGCCCTTCTGCCCTTCGCTCATGGCAAACTTGCCCAGGAAGTACTCATAGATCTTGCCGAAGGCGTCGCCCTCGATGTCCATGGGCACAGAGGCAAAGACCTTGAGCAGCTCGACAAGCGTAGAGTTGTCCAGGTGGTTATAGTTCCTGGGCAAAACGTCGCGTAGCTCCTCGTTCTCCGCTTCGATGGCGCGCATGGCCTCATTGATGGCCTTGCCGATGTCTTCGCCTTCGGGCAGACTGAGCAGAGCACTGAAGCGGGACTGCGGGGGCAGATAGAGGACGCCGCGCGCCTGGTAGTCTATCCTGCCGATCGTGCGGCGGCCGGAGGATGTCCCCGCAAGCTCGCGCTCGGCAATGGTGAATTTGTGGTCGGCATAGCGCAGGAAGATCAGCCCCAGGACAGGCCCGGAGTATTCCGATGACTTTAGCTTTGAGTTGGCTCGCAGCTCATCGGCGGCGTCCCAGAGGCGTCTTTCGATCTCGTTGTGGTTGCCCGGCATGGGTTGTCCTCGCTGGCGGGCCTGACAGCCATCGTCGCTGGCCGGTGCGTTTCTGTCCTGGCTCACAGTATAGTGCAAGCAGCCACAACTGTCAATGCTTTGTGCACAGGTGCTGGGCACGCGCGTTGGTGATTCGTGCATTCGTGACTTATTCGTGGATGGCAGTCTCGCGCTGTGTAGACATTCGCGCCCCGTTGGTGTATCATAGGGGCAGATGGTTCACTCTCGTCACATGAGGAGGCTGTATCATGGATCGCGTATCCAATGACTCCTCGTTGTCTATGCCGAGACGCCACGGCGTGCCTGCAGGCGTCTGGAAACCCAGTTCTCCTCTGTGCAGAACTTGAAGTCGCAGCCATCAGGCGCCTGCATGACCTGATCGATCCACAGGGCGCGATAGCCTTTCTCGTAAGCGGGCGCGGCAGGCGTCCAGGCTGCAAGTCGGCGCTGTATCTCGCGCTCGTCCACAAGCAGATTGAGCACGCCGTTCTCAGCATCGAGCTCAACTAGGTCGTCGTTCTGGACGATTGCGAGCGGCCCGCCGATCGCCGCTTCAGGGGCGACGTGCAACACGATAGTGCCAAATGATGTGCCGCTCATGCGGGCATCCGTGACGCGCACCATATCGCGCACCCCCTGCTTCAACAGGTGGCGCGGCAACCCCGTTGGTCCCACCTCGGGCATGCCGGGCGCGCCAACCGGACCCATGTTGCGGTTAATGATGACGTGGCCCGCCGTGATCTGCGCAAAGTCACGGTCGATATCTTCCTGCTTGCGCGAGGTAAGCACCGCCGCTGGACCAGTATGTTTCAAGAGGTGCGGCGATCCGGCCGATGTCTTGATCACCGCGCCGTCGGGAGCAAGTGTGCCTCGTACGATGCGCAGGCCGCCTTCGGGGTCTATGGGGCTGGACAGCGGGCGAATGATACTGGCATTGCGCACGCGGGCGCTTTTGAGGTTCTCAGCCAGGGGCTTACCACTGCATGTCATGACCGCCGTGTCGAGCAAAGGCTCCAACGTCTTCATGACTGCGTGAATACCGCCTGCGTGATACAACTCCTCCACCGTTACGCTGCCGCACGGCTTGACGTCGGTGATGAACGGCGTTGTCTTGCTGAGCCGATCGAAGTCCTCGATGGTCAGGTGGATGCCCGCCCGCCGGGCAATAGCGATCAGGTGGATAACCAGGTTTGTACTGGCGCCTGTCGCCATCAGCACCTTGATGGCGTTGTCAAAGGCGCCCGCAGTCATGATGTCGCGCGGCTTGATGTCCTTGTCGACTAGCTCCATGATCTTGAGTCCGGTTGCTTCGGCGGCGTGAATGCGCTGGGCATAAACGGCGGGGATGTTGGCGGTTCCCGGCAAAGCCATGCCCAGAGCCTCGGCCATCGATTGCACGCTGTTGGCCGTGCCCATCACCCCGCAGGCGCCACAGGTGTTGAAGAAGCCGTTATCCTCTACTTCCTTTAGCTCCGCCTCACCAATCACGCCCGCCTTATAGTTCCACTCGAAGCGCTGGGTGTCGGTGGAGCAGGCCACCGTGTGTCCCTCGTAGATGCCGGCCAGCCGGGTCCCGCCTGTTATGATGATGGCCGGCTTGTTCACTGTCGCGCAGGCCATCAGTTGCGCCGGCACATCTTTATCGCAGGTGGACAGCAGAACGACACCGTCGAAGGGCATCGAGTCCATGAACTCCTCGGTGTCGAGGGCCATCAGGTTACGATAGATGAGTGTGGAGATGTTGTGGAAGACCTCGCACATGGAGATGGTGGGGAATTCGAGCGGGAACCCGCCTGCCGCCCAGATACCGCGCTTCACCGCTTCGGCCAGTGTCTTGAAGTGCCAATGGCCGGGGTTGAGCTCACTCCAGGGGTTGCAGACGCCGATGATGGGACGGCCCATATCGTAGTCAGTGTAGCCCATGGAGCGGACGTGTCCGCGGCGGGTTAAGTTCAGGGGGTTGCCCACGTCTACAAACGCGCGTCCGATTGATCCTCGTGGCAATACAGCCTCCTCGTGTTGCTTAGAATTATGATGACGTTTAGGCCCTGCGCCCGACTGAACACGCAGGGCCCAGATTGTCCCACCCAATGCGGTCAGATCAAATCTATGGTCGCTTTCGACATCTGATTCGCGGAAGACAGGTTTGCTCGTGCACCAGTGTTCCTCAGCTACGCGTGCCAGGTGAAGAGCGGTTCCAGATCGGCGATGATCGCCTTCAGCGCACGGTAATCCTCTGCATCGACGACGCCCGGGGCCGCATTACGTGCGAAGGCGCTCTTGATGACGCCGCGCAGCACCAGCGTCTCCTTGTAGATGCCGCCAGGGCACTGGCTCTCGAGCGCGAAGAGCGGCGCCATCAGGCCGTAGACGCGCGTGGCTTCTCTCCAATCACCGGCTTCGAGCGCGTTCCACAGCCGCACGCAGACGTCGGTGATATGGCAGCCGGGCATGTTGCCGGCTGAGCCCCGCGGGTACTCCAGCAGAAGGTAGCGGCAGCCCGAGCCGCCGAAGACGCCCTTCAGCTTCGGTCCGGCAAGTTCCAGCAACTGGGTCAGCTTGTGCGTCGCTGGCAAGGTCTCTTCCTTGATGTAGTCGGCATGCTCCACTTCGTTGACAATCCGTGCCAGGGTCTTGGCTGACATGTCGGTCCCTACCGGTGGGACATAGTTCTGGATGTGGATGGGAATCTTCCCCGCATCGGAAATGGCACGATAGTACACCACCAACCCATCCTCGTAGCCGATCTTGTTGACGTAGGGAGGCATGGCGATAACCGCGTCCGCGCCGACAGATGCGGCGTACCTGGCGAACATCGCCGCGTGCTCTTTGGTCACGCCAGCCACGCCGCTGACCACCGGCGCCCGGCCTGCCGTCTGCTCGACGACGATGCGAATGACCGTCTTGCGCTCGTCGTCCGTCAGGGTGGTAAAGGCGCTGGCGTTGACCGGCGACACAATGCCGTGAGCGCCGCAGCCAACGCAGAAGTCCACGATCCGCCGCAGGCCGTCTTCGTCCAGTTGCCCATTCTCGTGAAATGGGGTCGAAGGAATGGTGTAGATACCGCGCATGACCTTTGCCACGTCGATCTCTCCTTTGGGTGTTTTTGTCTGGCTATGGATCGTCTCGCCTAGCTGTAGCGCAGGCAGCGCACCTTATGCCTGGGCGCAACCCCGATCAACGCCCCCGCATCGACCTCGCAGCCGTCTG
>CAYOEZ010000110.1:0-15271 GCA_964402955.1 uncultured Ktedonobacterales bacterium
TGACGCGGCCCATAGCCATGATCTGTAGCGCCTTCTCCCACGAATGCCAGCCGGCCGCCATGCGCACGGCCTGATCGGCGTACTCCATGCCGTCCCATCCCCAGCCGCCGCGCACCGTCAGGTTGTTGTACGGAATGCGGTCAATGTTGACCTTGATGTCATGCCCCCACAGACCGATGACTGTGATCCATCCCCCGTTCTTGACCATGCGCGTCGCCTGGGTGATCGCCTCCTCGCCGCCCGAGCAGTCGATGACGACGTCCGCACCGGCGCCTTTGGTCAGGCGCAACGTCTCCTGCACGGGATCGTCCTCACTATAGTAGACATAATCAGCGCCAAGCTCTTTGGCCTTGGCCAAGCGGAGATCATCGCTCTTAAGCCCGGTGACCAAAACGGCGCGTGGGCTATAGAGCTTTACGAGCTGCAACATCGTCAGGCCGATGGGCCCGGGGCCCGTAATGACAACGAAGTCGGCGGGGTGGAGGCGCGTGCGATACATGAGCGAGTGGCTCATGCACGTCACCTGTTCCAGCAGCGCTCCCTCTTCGAACGAGAGATTGTCCGGAAGGTGATGAGCCAGGCGCTCGGGGATGGCCAGGCGTTCGGCGTAGGCGCCGTTGACGTGGGTGCCAACGCGGCCCTGCAAGGTCTCCAGGTCGCCGACAATGCGCTGGCCGAGCTGCCACTGCTCGTTGACGCTTTCCCCCTTGCCGATGATGACCCCAGAGAACTCGTGACCGAGGGTGACTGGCCGGCGGTGCTCTTTCTCGTCGCGCCAGATGTGCAGGTCGCTGCCGCAGATGCCAACTGCGCCGACCTCGACCAAAATGTCATTGGGGCCAACCACCGGCTCGGGCACGTCGCGCAGCCCCATGTTCTCCTTACCGTCGCCCCACTTCTGGACTGCACGCATGATACATACTCCTATGGGATGGATGGCGCACGTCGCCGCCCGCGCCACGTCCGGGTGCTTGCAGGCCTACCTGATGGCCCCGTGGAACCAGCATACCTTCAAGATGGGTGAGTTGGGGTCGCGCTTGATGCTGTGGGCAACGCCCGCCGGCGCGATGAAGCACACGTCCGGCTCCAGCCTGCGCTCCTCGTCGCCCACCTTCGCCCAGCCCGTTCCTTCGATGACAACGAAACCTTCCTGGTCGTCATGGACGCCGCTTGACGGGTACTCGGTGGCTGTGTAGACGGTGATGCCCGACTTGAGGCCGGCGACGCAGCCGTGGGACTCATTCAGCATAGGATAGCTGGTGTGCCCAGGCATGGGAATGCCCAAGACGTCGCGTTTGTTGACAAAAAAGCTCATGTCAGATAACTCCTCGATACATCAATCAGGTTGCAGAGCAGACGGGCGGCGAGCGGGTTGGCGCTCCCCTTATCGAACACACGATACTGGCAGAAGAGCAGCGTGCCTTTGCCGACGCGCACTGTCTCAACGTCACTATACCACAGGATGGCGGGCGGCTCAAGCCGTGTCTGTGTGTTGCGGAGTGAGCCGGCCAGGGTGTCTCCGCCCTGCTCAGACAACACATAGCGCGGCAAGACGTCCACATAGGGCTCGCCAGCTATCCCACCAGCGGGAAGACCGGCAAACAGTGGCGACGCGGGAATCCAGTGGTAGCAGCCCATCCAATTGCCGAGTCCCATGTGCAGCTTCACGCGCACGCCGTGCGCGGTCAGAGCAGTGATGGCGGTCTGGTCCTGTGGCTGCATCGGCCCCACAATGGCAACGCTGCCAGATTCAACAGCTCGCAGGAGGTCCTGCCAGTCATGCTCGCCCAGGGAAGCGGGCCGGGCGACGCCGAGGACGCTGCCGCTGCTGGCAAAGGCACTTGCCGGACGACCTTGCCCTGGCGTCTGCCTTTGGGGCGCACCGATGGCGGGGCGGTCGCCTAGCCAGATGACATCCCGGCAAGCCTCGGACGGGTCCACTGGCGCCAAAACGCAGATGGACTCCGTTGTCTCTGCAAGCGTCTCGCCACCGCTGCCCAGCAGGTGGGCGACAACGTGGTACTCGCCCGGCGTGGCGCCCGTGTCAACCGTCATTGTCCCTATCTCTGCGACACCTGCTTGCGATGGCGCGTCCATTACCTGAGTGGACAGCGCAATCTGTTGCGGATCGCAGACGACCGTGGAGAGCACACTCTTCTCTGCCAGCGGGACAGCGTTGACCAAGGTTAGGGACAGCGGCACGCGCTGGCCGCAGGCCGCGACAGGAGTCGCCGCTTTCAGAATTAGACAATGGGGGCGGTTAAGGCGCTGCATGGCCCAATACACCTTCTTGGGATTGCGCCACAGGTCGAGAAGGCCGGCGTGAAACTCCCAGGCCACATCGTTGAGCTGCGTTACCACGTAGCCGGAGACGCGCCGGTTCGCCAGCACTGCTTCGACCTGGCGGACATTCCCGGCCGCCTGGGCGTCCTGGGTCGCCAACACCAGGTTGTGCACGGAGCCGAACACGCGCTCGAGATGGCGGCTGGCAAACCCCTGCTGCAGGCCGTCCCGGAAAATGCGCATCTCTCGCGCATCCACCAGGTCGCGGCCGCCGAATTGGTCAACCGTATCGTCGAGGTCTGACATGCCGCCGCAGCCCAGCTCAGAAACGAAGACCTGACCACGATAGGTGCGTAGCTCGCGATTGAACTCGGCCAACAGCTCCGGCGTGCTGAATCCAAAGCTGGCCATGTCTGTGGGCGGCTCGTGCGTGCCCAGCGTGCGCAGCCATTCGTAGACGCCATGCGGAATAGGCGCGCCCGTGTAGATGTGCACATCGATGATTCTCTGCCGTTCTGTCTGCCGGTTGGGAATAACGGTCGCCCGGTCCACCCAGCCGAAATCCTGATCAATAGCCATGCTGCCGCCGGAATTATCGACCACGACGCGCGTCGGATCGAGCCCCCGCGTAACACGCAGCAAATCGTCGCTGGTCAGGGTGCTGGCAGGCCGGTTCTCGTTGTAGACGCCCCAGAAAACAACGGAAGGGTGGTTTTTGTCACGCCGGATCATGGCCTCGATCTCGCGCCGTCCATGCTCCAGCAGACGCGGGTTATCCTTTATCCAGGCCATGCACGCTTCCGCATAGACGAGCATACCCATCTCGTCGCACAGATCAAGATAGCCGGGGGGCGAAGGCCGGATATGAGTCCTGATCAGGTTGAAGCCCGCTTCTTTGGCCAGGCTGATCTCGCGGCGCATCATATCAGATGCCGGTGGGGTGATCAACGTCAGGGGATAATTTGGTTGCAAGAGCACACCGCGCAGGTAGATCGGTTGCCCGTTGAGCAGGAATTGCCCGTCCCGAACGGTGAAATCGCGCATGCCGAAGGTAGCGGTGAGACTGTCGGACGGGACTCCGTCAGAACTGAGTGTTGCTTGCAAGCGGTAAAGCGCCGGGTTCTCGCAACTCCAGGGCAGCGCGCGGTCGAGCGAAAGACGATAGGCATGATGAGTTGCACCCGGCAGCAAGGCGACAGTAGATGTCACCTCTGCAACAATCTGGCCATTGGCATCGGTCACGACCAGCCGCAGCGCTGCCTGGCGCGGTTCAAGCTGCCCATTGCGCGCCTCGACCTCCACCAAGACACGCTTGTTTTGCAAATCAGGCTCTATGCTGACAGCCTCGCACCAGAGCGGCGGCCGCGCCTCCAGATAGACTTCACCCCATAGGCCCGCTTCGATGTAGTACCAGGCCTGTTTGGAGGCAGGGCAATGCTGAAGCAGCAGTCCATCGACCGGCCCGGTCTTGGAGAGGCTGGCCACCCGCAGCACCAGTTCATTCTGTGACCCTGCCCGCATGGCCCGCGCGATGTCGAATGAAAACGGCGTGTAGGCGCCTTCGTGGCTGCCGATGTAGCTGCCATTGAGCCATGCGTCCAGCCGGTAACTTGCGCCGCCAATGTGCACATAGACCACCTGGCCGATCCATGCGCCAGGGACGACAAAGACCTTGCGGTAGAAGCCGACGCCGGTCGCGTCGGGGTGGGTGACGGTCCAGAGCGCCGGCACGTCCACGGTCTCGCTGCTGTTGGGCCAGGCGCCGCTCACCCACCCGGAAGTGAGTCCGGCGCCTGCCGGGTCGAAGGCCAGATCCCATTGCCCCGCCAGGTCCAGGCGCTGGCGCGTACTGTGCTCCACTATATCAGCTCCTAAACTTGGCGTCCATGTACCATTGCGGCGTTTGGCAGCCGCTCAGCAAGTCCCAGGATGGGGTAAACGGTCCGGCCTCTGCCACCTGACGGATGTGCTTCAGGAAGGCGCTTTCGTCCAGCATCGCCTTGCTTTCTGTCATTCATGCGTCCCTTCTGGTGCTGTGTCAGTGGGGGGCTGTGGTTGCGCCCACAATGACCGGCGCATGGCTCAGTGATGATTGTGTGGCAGCCAGCGCTAGGCCAAGGGAGCGCACTCCTTCCTCGATGGGGACGGCGGTGCGGCGATTGTCGCGAATGGCCGCCAGCAAATCGAGCGTTTGGGCCAGGTACATATCCTTCTCGGCGGCCACCGTTATGGACGCGGGCCAGACCTGGCCCGTCTGATGAAAGACGGCGTGATTGGGGTCCTGGAAATCGGCGGTCAGGCCAGGCAGGACCAGCCGCCAATCGCAGTCCCAACGGCCGGGGATGGCGCCATTGGTGGCCGAGATAGTGGCAATGCTGCCAGCCTGGAACTTGATGATGGTGACGCTAACATCCTCGACGGTGTAATCGGGAACGCTGCGGTGAAACATGTTTTCTTGCACAGAATAGACTTCTGCCGCTTCGCCGAAGAAGAAGCGCGCCAGGTCGACGATGTGAATAGCCTGCTCGACCAACTGGCCGCCGCTCCTGGCCCGGTCTCTCCACCACGGGCTGTGCAAGGAATTGCAGGCATAGCGGCCCATCATGAAGCCCGGAGCGGCAACGGCGTCCTGCTTCATGCGCCGCTTCAGCCAGAGAGCCGCCTCGCCGTGCCGGTACATGAACCCTACCTGGCACTTCACGCCGGCCGCCTGTACCTGATCTGCCATCTTTTTAGCCAGAGGCAGGGTCAGGGCAATGGGCTTCTCGACGAGCATATGAACGCCATGCCGGCAGGCCAGCTCCACCTCGTCACTGTGGGCGAACGGCGGCAGGCAAATATATACCAGGTCCAGATCGGCCTGGTCGAACATCTGGCTGTAGCTGGCGTATGTGTCGCCGCGGCCAAATTGCTGCTTGAAGGCCTGTGCACTGCCGATATTCTCGTCACAGAAGGCAACCAGGTTCACATCTGCCAGGCCGGCCAAGAGCGCCGCGTGCCGTTTGGCAATGTGCCCGCAACCGATGATGCCTGTGCGCAATGGTTTCATCTGCCCGCCTCCATGGCACTGTACGTCAGGATGATCTTAACTGCCTCAGCCGGAGCCTGATCAATAAGCCTGTATGCTTCGGCAGCGCGGTCGAATGGTATCCGCCTGCCGATGAGGGGTTTGACGTTGATTCTCTCTTCCGCCAGAAGCTGCACGGCTGTCTCTTCCAATCGCTGCAGATCCCACATGGGCTGGCAACGATGCGAGCAGTCCCAGACCGGCATGCTGGAGCGGAGCGTGATGCGGTTGTGATGCCATTCGCGCGCTAGATCGACTCGTCCCACCGTATCGCCGTAATAGCTGGCGGTGACGACAAGCCCCTCTTTGTGCACAGCGCGGATGGCGTGTTGCAGAGCGCTATACACGCCGGAGATCTCCAGTGCCACATCTACGCCGGCGCTGCCCGTGGCTTCTTTGATCGCCATGCCTGCGTCGCAAGCTGTGGGGTCCAAGACCACGTCGGCGCCCAGCGCCTTTGCCAGCGCCCGCCGCCCGGGGATGGGGTCGACAGCCAGAATCTGGACTGCGCCGCTCAGGCGCGCCATCTGCACAACGATCAAGCCAATGGCGCCCAGCCCGAAAATGGCGACCCGATCGCCAAGCTTGATAGCAGCGTCGTGCGTGGCGGCCAGCGCGAAGCGCGCCGGGTCGCTGAAGATCATGGTTTCCCCGTCTGCCCGGCCAGTGGGATAGAGAGACCCTTCCTGCTTGATAGCTGTTTGGCGGTGCTTCCATTCGCCGTGGACCATGTCGCCAGGACGGAAGCGGCGCACATCAGGACCGACTTTGCGCACCACGCCGGCAGCCCACGAGCCCATCGTATGGGGGAAGAAGGGGGCGATGGTTTCATCGTCGCGAGGAGCACGAAAGAGGCGCAGAACGGGATCAAAAAGCTCACTGGCGAAGGGCAGTGTCCCGCGATAGACGTTGAGCTCCGTGCCGTGCTTGATGCCGCTCACGGTTGTCTCGATCAGGACTTCGTCAGCGACGGGGTCGCGGTCGTCGTACTGCTGATAGCTGATCTCCCGTGGTGCACGTGTTATGAGTTCTGTGGGCATGGATGGCCTCCGTATCCTGCTAGGCATGATAAGCGCTGTACACGCCAGACAGCACACTCGCGAGATGGTGATCAGACTCGGTGTGCCGATCATTGGGCGACTGGTTGATTACTGCCTCGATCAAAGCGACTGCGTTAGCGAGAGGGACGTCAGGCAGAATGGGTTTGGCTGGGCCCATGATGTATCCCCCGCCTTTGCCCAGGAGGCGCATGCAGGCTGCGACCTCGTTGCGAACGTCGTCGACGCTCCCGCGTGGCAACGTCTGCTGGGTGCTTATGCCCCCGTTGAAACAGACATATGTACCATAGCGCCGCTTCAAGTCCAGCACATCCATTGCCTCCGGCTGGAACGGGTTGATGATCTGCACTCCCATATCGATGAGATCGGGGATGATCTCGGTGATGCCGCCGCATGAGTGTATCGCAATGACGAATCCTAACTCCCGGCCGCGTTGGAAAATCCTCTTGAGCCTTGGCTTCAAGACCTTGCGCCAACGCGGCGCGCCCATCAGCAGACCACGCTGACCGCCCCAATCATCGGCGAAGCGGAGACAATCGAAAGAGTAATGCGCCATTCGATCAATGACACGTAAGTGTAGGTCCAGCAGGCCGTCCAGCAACTCCTCGACGAAGGTGGGGTTATCCTCCAGGTCCATGAGGTAGTTCTCCATTCCACGCAGCATCCACGCTCTGTTGTCCAGCATAATATTCAGAGCGCAGGCGGTGAAATGGCCTTTATTGGCTGCCAGGAAGGCCTGAGCGCCGTCAAAGAGGCCGCTCTTGGTCAAGTCTGGGAATGTGTATCCCCGCAATGAAGGACGCTTGAGAGGGTAATCCTCGCCATGCCAGATATTGCCGACGCGTTGCACACACCCGAAGTCGTCAACGAATACATCCGGCGCTAGCCACTGCTTTCGTGGCTCGACCACATAGCGTGGCAAATGGTTCACGATGCGATCGGCGAAGTTTGCGCTGCCATAATGCTCAGCAAGCCTGCTGGCAGCGGCCTCGTCGATTTCGATCTGATAGGGTACGATATCCGCTTCTTCGAAGGCCAGCGCCTTCAGAACGCGGCTGCGTGGCGTCGCGCTGGGCATGTGACATCTCCGACGTCTGCAATGTATAAAATGCTCTCAGGACAAAGTGCACGCTACTCTGCCCGACTACTCGATGCCTCTGCGGCAAGCATGTCCCGCACAGGCTAACCAGCCTCAGCCCTTGATGGCGCCTGCTGTGAGGCCCTCGATGAACTTCTCTGACAGCAGCATATATAAGATCAGGATCGGCGCCATGGCGACGACAAGGCTGGTGGCGGCCATGGCGTAGTCGGTGCCAATGTCACCCATGAAGTTCATCATGGCGGCGGGCAGCGTACGCAGCGTCGGCCGGGTGACCATCGTGATGGCCAGGAGCAGTTCGTTCCAGTAGCTCAAGAAATTGATCAGGATCACTGTTGCCAGCGCCGGCCGTGCGATAGGCAGCATGACGCGCCAGAACGTATGCAGGTCATCGGCGCCGTCGATATGCGCCGCGTCTTCAAGCTCGCCGGGCAGTTGCGCGAAGTAGGTGCTCATCAAATAGATGCTCACCGGCAGACCCATCGCCCCATAGATCAAGATCAACGCCCAGCGTGTGTTGATCAGATGGTAACGCGCCATCATGACGTACTGCGGGATGTAGAGTATCTGGTGGGGCAGCATGAGCGAAAACAGCAGGAGGGCAAACAGAGCGCTGCGCCAGGGGAAGTCGTAGCGCGGCCGGCCGAAGCCATAGCCGGCCAGGGTCGCTAGCAGGACGGTGATCAGCAATGAGGCCGACGTCACGATAATGCTGTTCACAAAGTAGCGGTAGAACCTGATAGCCGGATCGAACATCAGCTTCCAGTAGTTCCCCCAGCGCGGCTGCAGGGGCAGGCCATAGGGATCGAGCAGAATGTCGCCGCTGGTGCGTAACGACAGCACAATCATCCAGACAAAGGGGATGATGAAGATCAACGTAAAAAGAAGAAGCAGGACCGTCACCGGGATCGAGCGGACCCGGGCCAGCATGCGGGCTTTGAGTGTGCGAGGAGAGGCGGCTCGCCAGTGTCCTTTCTGGGTTGTTGGATACAGCTCAGGTCTTTGTGGCATCATGAATCCCCCCTGGGTTGCAGCCAACGGCGCAGGGCGGAGACGCCGGCAAGGACGACTACGAACCAAACCACCGACATTGCAGCCGGATAGCCAAGATCCAACGTGTTCCAGCCAAAGGCGCGCTTCTGGATGTACGTGGCGACGGTCTCCGAGGCGTGCATGGGGCCGCCGTTGGTCAGGACCCAGACGACATTGAAGGCGTTCATCTTGCCCATAAACGAGAGGATCAGGACGGTTACCCAGGTGGGGCGCAAAAGCGGCAACAGCACGTGCCAGACGGCCCTCACCCGCGAGGCGCCGTCAATGTAGGCCGCTTCCATCAGGTCAACCGGGACGGCGCTCAGCCCGGCCAGCAAGAGGACGAAAGAGTAGCCGAGCGTGGCCCAGAAGTGGACCGAAATGACGACCCAGATGGGCGTATCGAGCCGTCCCAGCCAGTTGAGCGCCAGCTTGTCCAGGCCAACGGCGCGCAGTGCGCTGTCCAGCAGCCCCCAGTCATAGTCGAAGATCCAGCGGAACACAACGCCCACGATCACGCCCGAGACCAGCATCGGCGTGAACCAGGCTACGCGGTAGAAGCGATAGAACGGAACTCTGAAATAGACTACCACCGCCAGCGCCGTCGCCACAGTCAGCTCCAGCGCCGGCCCCACCACCGCCCACGTCAGCGAGTTGCGCACCGCCTGGCGGAAAACCAGATCCTTCGTGAAGAGCTCGATATAGTTCTGCAAGCCAACGAAGCTGATGGTCAGCGTGCCGCCGACAGGCGTGATCATGGTCACCGAGTAGTAGAGGCTGGCCAGAAAGGGGTAGATCGTGAAGACGCCGTAGTAGATCATGGCCGGCCCAATGAACAGCAGGATTGCTCCCCAGGGGCGGCGTATGTGGCGGCCGGGCGATCTCTTGTTTGCCGCCTGCAGTGCCTGCGCGGGGCTGATCATGTAATACCCCTTTGGAAACCGGCCCGACGGACGTCGCCCGCGTCAGAGGATTGACCATTGGCGCTGGTCGCCCGCCGGGCCGGTGGGTGATGAAGCTACCTCATTTCTTGCAGAGAGCAGCGTTCAATTTTTTGATGCCCTCGTCAATGGTGATCAAGTTCTGCGGCATGCCCGTGTTCAGCACGCTGGTGCGCACGTCCACGTATCCACCGCAAGGTGTATCCGAGCCAAGGGTGGTCTGCATATTGCCGTAGACCTTGGTGATCACATCCCAGTACCACTTCCACTGAGCCGCGTCCTTGATGTCTGCCGGCCAGTCCTTGGCGGCGTCAAACTTGAGCGTGCTGGGTTGCGTGGTGAGAGCGCTCCAGAGGGCGCCGTACTTGGGCTGTGACATGAAGACGAAGAAGTCTTTGACGACGTCGGGGTTCTTCGTGCTCTTGGTCGCCAAAAAGCCCGAATCAAAAGCAGACCAGAGATAGTCAGGATACTTGGCGCCGTTCATGAGCGGGTATTTCAGCGCGCCGAGGCGGAAGTCGGGAGGTTGGCCGCCCTGATCCACAGGCTTGAAGGCGCGGGCCGGGTAGAAGCTGCCGATGTACATCATGCCGGCCTTCTGCTGCGTATGGAAGTAGGTGTGGAAGGCATCGATGCCCATAGTGGCAAAGCTCTTGGGCCACATGCCGGCGTCGCGCAGTTGGTTCATCCACGTCAGCACCTGGCGCGTCGCCGGGGTATCCCAGCTAGTCAGGCCATTGTTGATCCTGCTTTCCTCTTCGACGCCGACCAACTGCGTCAAGGCGCCCCAAATCGGGTAGATGGCCGGATAGTTGCGATCGCCGGAAGCATTGGCGACGCCGGAATAGCCGGCCGCGCTCAATTTCTTGACGACGTCCACAAACTGATCCTGCGTGAACTGGTAATTGGCCGGCACCTGGATGCCCACTTTGTCAAAGATCTGCGGATTGTAGAGAAGGTACAGAAGTTGGATACCGATGGGGTAGCCAAACAATCCCTTCGGGTCGGTCAGGCTGGCCGCGTCGAGCAGACCGGCCCTGAATGCATCTTTGGGCAGTGCGGCGCTGAGATCCAGCAGCCATCCCGCCTTGGCGAACAGCACAGAGTTCGTGTCGCCGGCGATGTCCGGGGCGCCTTCGCCTGCCGTCAGAGCAGCCTGCATGGCCTGGTCCAGGGATGCCTTTTCCCAATAGCTGACGTTGAGCTGCACGTCGGGATGCGTTTTCAAGTAGTCGGCGACGACGGTGTTGATGAACTGCTGATTGAGCGGCTGCGTCGACCACATGCTCCAGAAGTTGACGATCTTCTTGGCGCCGGCCGGCCTGGGAACAGCAGTGGGAGTGACCACTCTCTCGACGATCTGAGTGACCTGCTTTTCAACAACCTGGGTGATCTGCTTCTCGACGACCTTGGTTACTTCGACGACGCGCGCTGTTTGGGTGGGCGCCGGGGTCGCCGTTGCTGCTGCACCACAACTTGCCGCGACAGTGCCCATGATGGCGGTTCCCGCGAGCTTGAGCATTCCTCGCCGGCTGAGGCGAGCGTCCTTGCTAGGCATTTCAACCTCCTCCAATATTTGTGAACCTGGCCGAGAGCCAAACGTTCTCTTGCACGTTAGCAACCGTCTTGGGCTGCTTATGCTAATACACGCGTACCCTCCATTTCCCTTCTATCCCAGTTTTCGTGTCACGCGCAGAGCTACGCCGGACACGCGACAGCAGACAGCGTGATCAAGACTCAGGTGGAAGCCCGTATCTCAAGAGCGTAGGGGAGACTGATTCGTTGCGGCTCGCTTGGGGCCTCCTTACGCAGGCGGCAGACGAGTATCTCGGCAAGCTTTTTGCCCATGTCGTACTTGGGCTGGTGGACAGTGGTCAGAGAGGGCGTCACGCAAGCCGCCTGGTCGATGTTGTCGAAGCCGGCGACGGCGATGTCGTCAGGTATGCGTAGCCCCGCTTCGCGCACGCAGAGCATAGCGCCGATCGCCATCAGGTCGTTGGCCGCGAAGACTGCGGTCGGCAAGGGCCGGCGCTGCAAGAGGCTGTGCATGGCTTCGTAGCCGCCCTTCTGCGTCCACGGCCCTTCCGTTACCAGGCTTGGATCCGGGGTGAGGCCACATTCCTGGAGCGCCTGGACGTACCCCTCGAAGCGTAAACGCCCTGAATTGGGATGCGGGCTGCCCAGGTGAGCGATACGCCGCTGCCCGCGGGCGATGAGATGTGCGACGATGTCGCGCGCCGCCTGGCGGTCATCGATCATGACGGCGTCAAAGGCAGGATGAGCGATTTGGTGTCCGAAGATGACGATGTGTACGCCGCTGGCCTGAATGGGCAGCAAGTCCTCGGCTGTGACGCCGGCCGGGTTGATGATGATGCCCTCGACATGTTGGCGCGACAGAATGTGCAGGATGCGCCGCTCTTGAGCGATGTCGCGATCGGTGTTGCCCAGGATGGTGACGTAGCCATGTTGGTTAGCGACGTCTTGCACGCCGCGCGCCAACTCGGGGAAGTAAGGATTGGAGATGTCGGGAATGACCAGCGCGATCAGGTTGGTGCGATTGCTGCGCAAGCCACGCGCCACCAGGTTGGGCTCGTAGTCCAGCTCACGCATGACGGAGAGAACACGGTCGCGCAACTCGGGCGTGACAAAGCGCGTGCTGTTGATCACGTGCGAGACTGTCGCGACACTTACCCTGGCGTTTGCTGCCACGTCTTTGATAGTAGCCATCGGCGCCTCGCCAATAAAACGTTTACCTAATCGTTTACGTAAACGTTTATATCACACTCTGCGGGATTTGTCAATACTTTTCGGACATCTTCTTGACGAGCCTTGCTCTCCATGTTACTATTAGCGCGTCGCAGCGACAGCCGACTCGCCGGGGAGGCCATCGACCATCCGACCCCATTCCAAATCGGCGAGTTAATTCTAGAGAGGTGACGCAACATGCCAGAACAGCGAGAGACATACATCCGGCTGCGCGGGCAGATTGAGGAGTTGCCGGTCATCGATTGCCATGAGCACGCTGAAGGCCCTGTTAAGGCGGCAGGCTGTGGCGAGCCGATCGCTCTGTTGATCACAGGATACCTGGCGAGCAATCTCCCGACCGTGCCGCTTCCGGGGTCCGCTGACGCCAGGCCCGATCTGCGTGCGTTTCTTGAAGATCAGGACATGCCAACGGAGGACAAATGGCCGCTCTTTGCTCGCTTGTGGCGGGGCATCGAGCACACGGCCTATGCGCGGGTGACCAAGCTCATCATGCGCGACTACTATGGCGAGACTGAGATGTCGTTGCCTGCCCTGCTGCGCATCCGTGAGCGCCTGATAGACCTGCGCGATCCGCAAGTCTATAGCGCCATCCTGGATAAAGCACGGATTCGTTGCCGCCTGGTGGACATCTGGCCAGATATGAAGGCGTTCCTCACCGGCAAACAACAGATCTATGAGCTCGATCGCCTTTTCATCTCGCTGCCGCAGTTCCACGCTATTCGCAGTTGGCAGAACGTTTTCGCCATCACACAGGTGATCGATCAGACAGTCACCAATCTCGATGACTATCTGGCCGCGTGCCGCGAGATCTTTCGTCGCATGAAGGAACGCGGCGCCATCGGCCTCAAGGATCAGTCGGCCTATACCCGTACGCTGGCATACGAGAACCCGTCACGCGCCGAAGCGGAGACGATCTTCAACGCCTTCATGGCGGATGCGCGTCGATCAGTGGGCTGGCCTGAGGCCAAAGCCCTCGACGACTTCCTTTTTCACCGCTTTATGGATATGGCGCGCGACCTCGACCTGCCCGTGCAAATCCACACGGGCCACATGGCCGGCATGTGGAACGACATTGCCAAGACCAACGCCGTGCACTTCATCCCGGTTCTCGAGCTGCATCGCGAGGTGCGCTTCGATCTCTTCCACGGCAACTGGCCATACATGGGCGAGTACCTGTACATCGGCAAGAACTTCGCCAATGTCAATCTTGACCTCTGTTGGCTGCACATCATTGACCCTGTCTATGCCCGCAATCTTCTCATCGAAGGGCTGACGGCGGTGCCGCACAGCAAGTTCCACGGCTTTGGCGGTGACTACGGCGACAACATTCTGCATGCCGTGGCCCATCTCTCCATCGCGCGCGACGTCATTACCGAGGCGCTGTCCGAGCGGGTGGATAGCGGCTGGATTGATGAACGACAGGCTGTACAGATCGCTGCGGACTGGCTCTTCAACAATCCCAACGAGTTCTTTGGTCTTGGCTTCGCTCGGGTCGAGTCGTGACTCTGCTGCCAAGGGCTCTTGCGCTGCGGCAAGGCGCATGTCTCTTCTGAGAGAGTGGACGCGCTCCGCAAACGCCGGGTCGAGCAGGGGGTAGTGGCCCAAGACGATGCAATCGCTCCCGGGCGATTTGCCGGTCAGCCATCAGCAGCGGCTCGCGCTCCAGCTTGGCCTGGAGAAAGCGCAGGAAGCGGTTGAGATCCGAGAAGTAGACGACGATGGTCCTGGGACTCCTGCCCTCGTTGCTGAGGGAGAACTGGTACAGCTTGTAGTACTCGGCCAGGGCGACCGGGGCGGTTGTGCTCTTGCGCAAGGTATTCCCCCGTCATGCATAACAAGAGAGAAATCCATGCATGGCAACAAACTGTTGCGTGGTGTCACGCTATGTCGCGCGCTGTCTTCTGCGGGCGAAAAAAGCAGAATGCCTGGAGGGGGGGAAAAGGCCAAGACGGCGGGGGCGGCCGGTCGGAGGTTGGAAGGCAGACGGGACCAACGGAGCCACTGCCGCTTGCTCTTTACGCGTTGCGCAGCGCAATCCCCGTCCAGAGCAGCGCCTTGTTCTGCTCAATTTGTGGCAAGCGCGATAGCGCAAGGCCTTCCTTCTTCCAGGCCAACAGGTCGTCGGAACTTGCCAGGCCTGTGGATAGCCGAATCCGTCCCACCCAACGTACGTCATCCAGAATTTGCCGTCGTGAAAGACGAGGAACGGACAGGCGACCGCATGGCTGTCGAACGCGACGGGCTTGTAGGAAGGGGAGAGCACCAGTCTTCCATGCTTTCTTGGGGTGCGGAACGTCTACATGAGAAGCAGTGCATTCATCGTTTCTTCCTTTGTAGCAGAGCTTTGGTAGGCAGACGGGGACAAGTGAGCTACTGCAGCATGTTCTTTAATGTGCCTTATGCTGCGGTAGCCACCCAACACCCACGGGCGAACCAGTTGAGGTACAGCAATCGCCAAGGACTGTCACGCTGCACGGAAACTCAGAGTCAATTCGCTTGTCTGGTGACTTGTGGCGCGCTTTCGTATCCTGCGACTCCATTTGGCGTTCATTCCGCACATTCAGAGTCAGCGAGACGTGAATACGAGTGCGGTGATCTTGAAGACGGCGGTTGAGACGCACCGCGACAAGGCAGGCGTGTGCTTAAGGGCTGAGGCCATCGATCGATAGACTTAGCTGGCGATAGTCGTGGTCAACTCCGATTTGCTTGCAGTGCATGATAGTGATATAATGTGTATCGTACCGGAGAGGTATGAGCGGTTTGCTGTCCCGTCATCGACGACAAACATTTCCTACTTATGAGGTTCAACGTGATCGGTAGAAAGTACCTGAAGCCACCAGTGAGTGAGGCTGTTTGCGAATTCCGCTTCGAACCCAGCAGCAATTGGGATCTGACCATACCCGGCCTAATCTATGATAGAGTCAAGCAGGATTTCCCCAAACGCAAGCTTGCGAAGGCCGTTGAGTTAAGCGTTGTGGCCGGTCCGGATGGCATTGCTCAGCAGTCCTTGACGACAGACAGGATG
>CAYOEZ010000111.1:0-15255 GCA_964402955.1 uncultured Ktedonobacterales bacterium
GCGTCCACCTGACAGCCGCTACTCCCGCCTAGCGTCCCAGATCTTGGATGCACCCTCGCGTCTGTGCGTTGCCGTCCACGCCTGCCTCCAGGCGAGCACAGGCCTCGATCAGGACATCACGCAAAGCACTTGTATGTCCCCAGTACAGGCCGCGGTACTTTTCGTTAGCAACGGCTGCCACCACCGGAAGCTCAATCAACGAGCTGCGCCGCAATGCGCCCCCGTCGTGAATGTTCTTGAGGCAATAGCCAACCTGCTTTGCTGTGACGGCGACGCATGTCAATAGCCCAGGCATTCGACGGAAACGATCGCGTCTTCTGCGCACGAGCACCGGAAGGAATGCTCGCCACGGCAACGCGCTTCGGCCCTTACGATCGTCTTGACGGAGCACATTCGGCCATTCGCAAGTGGCGCTCGGATCGTGGCTATCCGCTCGCCTGGCCCAATTGGGAGATCTATGGCCACTGGACTGACGATCCAGCGCAGCTCGGCACGGATGTCTTCTACCTATTGCAAGCCGGGAGCGCGAGCGAGCCAAACAGATAGGTAACCACGGGCTGGCCAACCAGCCGCTGCAGCCGGCAGTGCGCCGCGAACTGTTCCTGCCAGGCGGACGGTTCCGTTTGGCGCACTACAGTTTGTTGCGCTCCAGAACTGTTTCAACACTAGATTCCAGGATCGCCATCATCTCGTCGATCTCATCTTCGCTGATGATCAGCGGCGGGGCCATGGCGATCCAGTCGGGATCGAAGCGGATGATCAAGCCACCCGCGATGCACTCGTTGCCTATCTGGAGGCCAATCTGGAGGTTCTCCGGCCATGCCTCCTTCGTAACGGGGTTCTTCACTAGTTCGACGCCAAGCAGTAGACCCTTGCCGCGCACTTCGCCAACAATGCCAAATCGTGAGAGATTCTCCAAACGATGGCGAAGATACGCCCCCATCTCACGCGCTCGCCCGGGCAGATCCTGCTCCAGCATGATGTCGATAACTTCAAGGGCAGTGGCTGCCGAAAGCGGGTTGCCGCCATACGTATGGCCATGAGCAAACTCGATTCCCTCTTCGGGCTCGCCCCAGAAGGCAGAGGCAACCTTGTCGCTAAAGGCAATTGCCGACATGGGTGTATAGCCGCTGCTGATACCCTTGCCCATGCACAGAATATCGGGCGTGACGCCGAACGTCTGCGCAGCAAACATCTGGCCAGTGCGTCCAAAGCCGGTGAGTACCTCATCGAAGATCAGAACGACGCCAAACTCGTCGCATATCTCGCGCAAAATGGGGAAGTACTCCATGGGTGGTGTGATGATGCCACCTGTGTTCCCGATTGGCTCCACTATGAATGCGGAGACCGTTTGCGGCCCTTCCATCTTGATGACATCGCGCACGATCGTGGCGCAGAGGATGTCGCATGACGGATAACTGAGGTGATATGGGCAGCGATAGCAATGCGCTGTCTGTACTTTGACATAATTGGGGGCAAACGGCTCGAACATCCAGCGCCGCTTCGTCGTTCCGGTGGCGCCAAGAGCCCCCATTGTTGCCCCATGGTAGCCGTAGTAGCGAGAGATGACCTTGTACTTGGTTGCGTTGCCTGTTTGCACATGGTACTGGCGGGCCAGCTTCATGGCGGCTTCAGTGGCTTCCGACCCACTGTTCAGAAGCTTGACCGTGTCAAGATCGCCGGGCGTGATCTCGGCGATCTTGGCCGCCAGCCTGACGGCAGACGAGTTGGTGCCGTGCAATGGCGGGGCAAAAGCGATACGGTCAAGTTGGGCTTTCATCGCTTCGATGACGCGCCGGTTGTTGTGGCCGATGTTGACGACGAAGACGCCGGAAAGCCCGTCCAGGTATGACTTGCCATCCACATCCCAGTAGCGGACGCCGTCGGCGCGCTCCATGATCAGCGGCTTCTGCGAGAACTCCTTCATTTGTTTGAAGTCGACGACGATGTGCTTCAGGACCTCGGGATCCTTGACGTTGACGGTCTCGGCCATAGGCTTGGTCATGACTTGTCTCCTTCCATGCCGTCGCGCGCTGCGAAGCGCGCCCGGATTGCCCCATCCAGCGCTTGAGGCAGTTTCGATTGGCAAGGGTCCGCCAGCAGACGCTGCACCATGTCAGTTGCCCTCTGCCGCGCATCTCGTGCGCCCGCCATCTCCCAGGCGCTGCGGTTCTGGCGGTCGGCCAGGCGAGGGAAGCAGAATTCGCTGCGCAGATGACTGATCGTGTGTTCGTCATCCATGAACTGTCCTCCGGGGCCGACCCTTTGGATCGCGTCAATAGCCAGATGCTCTTCATCGGTCTCGATGCCCCGCAGGACGCGCTTCACCATTAGTACAATGTCGTTGTCGAGGACCATCTGCTCATACGAGACGGCGTTCATGTTCTCCACCATTCCCAACGCATGGTGAATGTACGACGCCCCAGCCATCGCTGTCAGCAGAAGGTTGGTCGCCTTCTCGTAGCCGGCCTGCTCGTCCAGGGTCTTGGAGTCCGTCATACAGGCGGTGCAGTAGAGCGGAACGTCGTAGAACTGAGCCAGTTGCGCCACCGCCGCCTGCATCATGCCAAACTCCGGCGTGCCTGCCAGGTAGCCGCCGGTTTGCAGGTTCATCTGGCCGGGAATGTGACCGGCGAGAACCGGCGTCCCCTTGCGCACAATCTGTGTATAGGCTATCCCCGCCAGTTGCTCGGCGTTCACCTGCACCAGCGTGCCGGCAAGGGTGATGGGAGCAGTCGATCCGGCCATCGGCGCCGACGAAAGGGCTAGCGGCATACCCTGCTGGCACCAAAAGGTCAGGATGTCTGTCACGTCGGTATCGAACGTCAGCGGCGAGACCATCCACGAGGTCATGCACGAGATGAAGGGCCGCTGGCGCAGGGCCTCAGCGCTGCCGGCGATCATCACCCCCATCGCAAAGACGTCCTGCGCGCCTTGCCGGTTGATCAGCCCGCCCATGATGTGCTTGTTCGTGTACCGGAGGGCAGCATAGAAACGATTGACGGCGATGGCATCCGGCGAGATGTCGCTGGGTGTGACAGGCAAGACAAAGAAGTCGCACTCGCTGAGCAGGTCGGCCAACACTGCCAGCAGCGACACGTCGCGCAGTAGCGCCGGGCGTGCCTCCAGGGTACCCACTGACAAGACAGTGCCGGGAGAGCCGCCGGTGCCGAAGTGCACACGTCGCCCCTTCAGGAGTAGGTCTTGCTGGCCATCACGGCTGCACAGAATGACCTCGTGCGGTATCGTTGCCAGGGCGTCTTCGACGAGCGCCGCAGGCAAGCGCACACGCTTGCCGTCCACGGCGGCCCCTGCTTGCTGGAAGCGTGCGCGGGCCTCATGATGGGTGACACTGACGCCGGTCTCGCTCAGGATACGCAGCGAGGCGGCGTGGATGGCCCGGATAGCGGAATCACTCAGCGGCCGGTACTGGCCCCCGCATAGAGCAGGTCGAAACACGCAGGACTCCTTTGGAGAGGGCATAGGTCTTACAACGTGACCAGCCCTGCAATCTTGGCGAAAATGCGGTCTTCGGCGCCGGCGGGCAGGGGCAGCGGCTTGTGCTCGGCCAGTATCTCACGAGCGCACACATTCGCGCGCTGCTGCGTCGTCAACGCGCCGGCAGCCTGCCAGTCCTCCCGCCGCTCGCGGTCGCTCAGGGTCGGGAAGTAGAACTCGTTGCGCATGTACTTCACCGTATGCTCAGACACCAGGTAGTTGCCGCCCGGCCCAGCTTTCATGATCTCTTCAGCGGCGATTGTCTCGTCGCTGACCTCAATGCCGCGCACAGCGCGCATCGCCATGCCGATGATCTCGTTGTCCACGACGTATTTCTCATAGGAGCACGTCATGGCGAACTCCATCAGGCCAGCAGCATCGTGGATGAAGTTGGCCCCAGCCAGGGTCGCCATCAGCGTCGTCATCGCCCCTTCATAGCCGGCCTGGGCGTCGATCGTCTTGCTGTCCGACATGCCCGACGTTGAGTAGCACGGGATGTCCCAATGGTGCGATATCTGCGCCACGCCGGCATTGAGCAAGCCCTGCTCTACCGGCCCGCACACGTAGCCCATGCTGCGCAGATCAGTAATTGTCCCGACGTAGCCCGGCAGGCAGGGCGTACCCGGATTGACGAGCTGCGCCAGCGTGATGCCGCTCAGCGCTTCGGCGGCCCACTGCGCGATATGGCCGGCCAGGGTGATGGGCGCGGTCGCTCCGCTGAGAGGCTCGATGCTGATGCTCACCGGCAGACCCTGGCGGCAGATCTCAACCATGAAATCTCCGTAGTGGGCGTCGATTTTGAGCGGGCTGATCTGGCATGTGATGAAGGAGATGATGGGGCGCCTGCGCAGGGCTTCTGCGCCGCCAGCGATCTCCTCGCCCATCTTTATCACATCATGGATGCCGTCCATGGTGTAGATGCCACCCTGGATATGCTTGGAGCAGTTCTTGAGCGACGCGTAGAAGCGGTTGATATCAACCCGCTGCTCCGGCAGCTCGATGGGATAGACGGGAATGACGATGAAGTGGACGTTGTCAAGGGCATCCACCAGCCGGGCAATGTCCGCCACATCCTTGAGCGTCGATTCCCGCCAGACGCCATCGAGGTCCAGCACGTTCAGCGCCGTGCCGCCCGTACCCAGGTAGACACGCGTGCTTTCCAGCTCAAGATCGTGTTTCTCGTCACGTCCTGCCAGCAAGATGCGCTTGGGGGCTTTGGCGATTGCATCCTCCACCATGGCGCGCGGAATCTTGACCACGCGCGATGATCCATCAACCACAGCGCCATGGCGCCTGAAGGTCTCAAACGCTGTGAGGCTGTTGACCTGCGTTCCTTCTTTTTCCAACAGGTCCAAAGCCACACTATGAATGTGCTCGACTTCACTCTTCTTCAGCGGGGCAAAACTGCCGCCCTTGTATCCACCGGATGTCTTGCGGTGTTGCATCATGATCCCTCCACGGAAAGATTACGACGACGCCTCTGCTGCATGGTCTTTGTCTGCGCCGCTTGCCTTCTCTTTTGAGCCTTTCCCCGTGACATGCAAGGTCTGCACGGGCGGGATGGCGCGGAAATCAGGTACTGACATGGGAAGACCGCCTTGAAGCTTCGACGCCACGGCATAGAGGCCAGGCGCCGTGCAGTTCAGGGCAGCGTAGATGTCAATGGGTGGGGTCGAGTTCTCTCGCACGGCGTTGGTGAAGTCCCGAATCATGAACCACTCCGACGTTCCGTGCCCGCCGGCCCTGGCCTCTGGCGGCGGATTGAGCCATTCCTCCGGCAAGTAGTCCTTGGCGTAGTTGTTGAGCGGCTCCCAGGCGGCCTCGGAATTGCTCTTGCCGTCGGGGCTGAGATAGACGTGGGCTGGCTCGCCATGAACACGGCCCGACTCGTACGCTCCCAAGGTGCCTTGCAGGGCGAACTTATTCATCTGGTGCGGGCGGGGCGAATTACCGTCGGCCCGGATGGTGATCAGCCCCAGTGCCTCATTGCGCATGAAGGCCACGTCGCAGTCGTTCGTGCGATACTTCTCGAAGCGGTTCGGGCCGGTATCCTGGCCAATAGCGGTCGTGATCCGGCAGTTATCCCACCAGTAATTGACGGGTGCTAGCGAGTGGGTACAGTACATGATCTGCGATGGATAATTGGCCCGCCAGGTGAGGTGGCCGTTAGCATCGCGGCGAATACCGCGGCAATCGTGGATGTAGGCGCCTTCGGCATAGTACAGGTCGCCGAAGCGGCCGTCGAGAACCAGGCGGCGCACCAGCTCGACCTCCGTGCCATAGCGGTAGTTCTCGGCCAGCATGTACTGGGCCTTGCTGCTGCGCACAGCCTGCAGCAGCTCGAAGCACTCGTTGATGGTATGCGTCGCCGGGACTTCAGAGAGAACGTGAATGTCGCGGCGCAGCGCGTCCACCGCCTGCTGCACATGGAACTCCGGCGGGCTGGCAATCACGGCAACGTCAATGCCGCACTCGATGAACTGCTCGAAGTCACTAAACACATATTTGGCGCCGGCTTTTTCTTTGACGGACTCTGCCTTCTCTAGCTCCATGTCGCAGAGTGCGTACATGGTCACGCCCTGCAGGTGCTGGACGACGGCGCTGAAGCCCAGCCCGCGCCGTGCGCCCACAACTCCGATGCGTATCTCTTTGCTGCCCATGCGTTTATCCTCCGCGTATCACAAATGCCTGTCCAACCCCGTGCACAGCTCGTGCATCAGCCGGTACATGGCGAAGATGTTCTCCTCCGGCGTGGTCGGTGGGATGTAGCTCGATGTGCCCAGGCACAGCCCGGCGTGCGGCCACTCGTCCAGCACGCGCTGAATCTCGCGGCGGATGTCATCCACAGCGCCCACCTCGACGACATCGATCACCGACACGGATCCCCAGAGGATGAGCGGATCACCGTTACGCGCCCGCAGCTTGGCCACATCCTTGATGAGTGTACCGCACTCCTCCTGGAATCCCTGAAAACCAGCCACGCCGACGTTGATCAGCGGGCCAACCATATCGTTGACGTTGCCGTCGCAGTGCCACACCAGCTTGAAGCCGTCGTTGACCAGCGGCTGTAGAGCATAGTCGAGGTGCGGGAAATAGTGCTTGTCCATGAAGCGCGGCGACACCATGTTGCCGCGCTGATCGGTCATGTCCGTGCCCAGATAGCCGATCTTTGGATAATCCAGACGGTGGGAAGCTTCCACAATACACTCGTTGTGCCAGCGCGCCAGGCGGGCGTGCGCCTTCCAGTAGCGCGCCAGGACGTCGGGAAAGGCTGCGCAGACCAGGAAGAAGCCCTCGTAGCCGTACTTCTCGTAGGGAAAACCGATGATATGCGGGCCGTTGTGATCCATACCGAACAGCCAGAGCAGCTCTTCGCCGCAGCGGGACTGCATGTCGGTCTGATAGTCACAAATCTCCTGGATGCGTTTCTCCCGCTTTGTGGCGCTGAGGCTGAGCATTCGCCATGTGTCGTCAATGCGGGCGGCCTCGCTCTCCAAATCATCGGCGACGTTGTCAACGACGCTCCAGTGCTCCATCTCCCCGCGCGACCACGGCTTCTCGGTTTGCTCGCGCACCGGATACCACGCCTGGATATGAAAGTCCATACCCAGCATCTGCATCGACCTGATGTGCGCCGTAAGCTGATCGGCCCAATATTGCTCTTCCCTCATCCCTGTCAGCTTGATGACGAAGTTGGCGGGCAGAGTATTGGCCATGATCGGCAGCCTATCGGTCGGCTCGAAGCTCATGGCCTTGATTGAGCGTTCGCGTCCGGTCATTTCATGCAATGTGTATCTCCATGCTCGAGAAGGAACCATGTACAAACACGAATATAGGCGCAGGCCAGCCTTTCATGCATGTTCAATGATACCCACGGTCATGTCCTCCAGGTCATGACTTGTATCGACGCGCCAGGCTGAAGAAGTTCTTCAGAATCCGCCAACCGTCCGGGTAATCCTTGTTGGCGCCCTCCGGGTGGAACTGCACGCCATAGATCGGCTTCGTCGCATGCACGTAAGCCTGCACGCGACAGGTGTCGTTGGTGGCCAGCAGAACGAGGTCGGGACCAAGCTCCTGGATTTCCCAGGAATGGGCCTCTCTCACCCGGATGACATCGGCCAGACCCTCAAACAGAGGGTCCGGGCGCACAATATGCACAGGGTAGAAGCCCCATTCCATGAATTGCCTGGGCCTGTAACCCTCCAGGTCCGGCTCGTCGTCTGTTAGCCGGCGCATCCAGCCTATCTGGCTGCCGAACTTCGTGCTGATGATCTGGTGACCACCACAAAGGCCGATCTGCGGGATGTCCCAGTTTGCAATGCAGTCGGCGTAGGCTTCATGCTGCAACACATCGTACGTGTCGTAGAGAGCCAAGCAGCCGCTGTGGCAGATGGCCCAGGGGCGCGCCTCGCTCAACAGCCTGCGGCTGACCTGCCGGTAGTGCAGCACCAGGCAGCAGTCGACTGCCTGCTCCTCCAGGGTGATTTTGTTGCGGTAGAAAACATGCTGGGGGTATTGCTCCACACTGTCGGTGACGATGAACCAGATCATGATCGCGGCTCCTTTTATTGCGAGGCTGCAGCCCGCGGGCTGGTCAGTCGCCAAGCGGCCGGGTGACGTCGGTGATTGAATCCACGTCTGCGCAACGCTGGATCGCTGCCAGCAACTGCTCGGCCTTTGGCCGGCCGGAAGCCGTCGGCAATGTCCAGAGCATTGGCCGTGCAGGCGTTGGCCAGCACCGCGCCCGCAGCATTGGCAACACGCCCCCTGCCGATGAATTCAGTCATCATGTCGTTTGCGCCTGCTTTTGCTCCAACTCTGCCCGGGGAATGTGGCAGTAGATGGTGTGCCCTTCCCGTTCTTCAGCGGGCGGCTCCATTTGCTCACAGATCGCGCCTACCTTGCGCGGGCAGCGGGTGTGGAAGCGGCAGCCCTTTGGCGGATTGGTGGGGCTGGGCACGCTGCCCTCCAGCCGGATGCGCGCCTGCTTGACTGCCGGATCTGGAATAGGAATGGCAGACAGCAGCGCCTCCGTATAGGGATGGTGCGGCGGCGAAAAGACCTTGTCCGCCGGCCCCATCTCGCAGATCGTGCCCAGATACATGATGGCGACATCGTCTGAGAGATAGCGCACGACACCCAGATCGTGCGAGATGAACATCATCGAGACATTATACTCTTTCTGCAGCCGTAGCAAGAGGTTGAGAATGGTTGACTGCACGGAGACATCGAGCGACGAGATCGGCTCGTCGCACAGCACAAGCCGCGGCCGTCCAGCGAAGGCCCGCGCAATAGCAACGCGCTGCTTTTCGCCGCCACTCAGTTGCGCCGGATAGCGCTGGCGATAGGTATCATCGAGGTTCACGGATTTCAGCAGTTGCGAGATTGCCTCGTCTTCCTGGCTGCGCTTGACCACGCCTAGCAGCCGCAGCGGGCGTACCAGCTCCTGCTCAACCGTCTTCTGCGGGTTCAGCGTCGAGTCGGGATTCTGGAAGACCATCTGCAGGTCACGCATCCCCGTGCGCGGTCTCTTGTTCACCGGCAGCTTGAGATCGTGTCCGGCAAACACGACCGTCCCGCTCGTCACCGGGCTCAGTCCGGCTACCGTGCGCGCTGTCGTGCTCTTGCCGCAGCCGCTTTCCCCCGCGATGCCCAGGGTTCTCGATGTGGCAATGTCAAAGCTGATGCCATCCACCGCCTTGACTTTGGGCCTGCGCCCGATGGAGAACAGCCCCCCTGCCGATTGGAAGTATACACGCAGATCGCGCACCTTGAGCAGGCTTTCATGCTGTGCTTCAGCGCCAGTCTGCGCCACTGCCAGATCGCCGAGGTAGGCGTCGAATGCGGCCGGGTCAACCTCGTTATAGAACATACAGCGTGTGCGTTGGCCGTCAGCGAGGGTTACCAACTCCGGCGTCTTCGCTGTGCACTGCGGGCGCGCCAGCGGGCAGCGCGGGGCGAAGACGCAGCCGGGGGGCAGCGAGCCGAGCGGCGGTACACGTCCGGGAATTGACCAGAGGGTACGTGTCTTCTTGTCGCTGCCCAGGCTGGGTATGCAGCGCAGGAGAGCCAGCGTATAGGGATGCTTCGGCGTCTTGAACAACTGCCCGACCGGGGCTTCCTCGACCATCTCGCCGGCATACATGACGCCGACGCGCTGGCACAGGCGAGCGATCACACCCAGGTTGTGGCTGATGAAGAAGATGGCTGTATCGTACTCACGGCGCAAGTCGTTCACCAGGTCTAGCACTGCCGCCTCGATCGTCACATCCAGGCCTGTTGTGGGCTCGTCCATGATCAGCAGAGCGGGCTTCAACAAGAGAGCCATGGCGATCAGAGCGCGCTGTTGCATGCCGCCGCTCAACTGGTGCGGGTAGCTACGCAGCACGCGCTCCGGATCAGCGATGCGCACGCGATCAAGCGTTTCCACGCACAGCGCGTGGGCGGCACGGGCGGAGGTGCGCTCATGTGTGGTTATGATCTCAGCCATTTGCGATTCGATATCGAGCGAAGGGTTGAGCGCCGCCAGAGGATCCTGGTAGACCATAGCCACGCGATTGCCACGCAGGTGGCGCAACTGGCTGTCGCTCAGCTTGAGAATATCCTGGCCGAGGAAGCCGATCTCGCCGGTCAGACGGGTACCCTTGGGCAGGTAGCGCACGCAGGCCATGGCCGCGGTCGTCTTGCCGCAGCCCGACTCGCCGACCAGTCCATACACCTCACCGGTGTGGATTGTGAATGAAACATCGCGCACGGCAGGCGTGCGGTGGAACGCTCCCACGTACTCGACGCCCAGATGCTTCAGCTCAACAACTGGCATGCCGCTCTTGATGTCTGCACTCATCAGTCTACCCACCCTGCCTGGCGCATACCATCGGCTATCATGTTGAGGGCGATGACCACGGAACTGAGGGCCAGCATCGGCCAAACGGGCGCCCAGGGCACCATCATGACCACGCCGCGCCCATCGTTGATCATTTGCCCCCAGTCTGGATACGGAGGCGGAACACCCAGACCCAGGAAACCCAGGCCGCCAGTTGCAAACAGACCATAGGCGATGCGCACACAGGCATCAACCAGCAGAGGCCCGGAGATGTTCGGCAGGATCTCGCGCGTCATGATGTACCAGCTTGACTCGCCCCGCAACTGCGCGGCCGACACAAACTCGCGCGTTTTCAGGTCAATGGTCAGACTGCGCACCAGACGGGCGATGCCGGGCATGGAGCCGACGGCAATGGCGACAATCACGTTGATGGCTGATGGGCCGATGGCATAAATGATCAGCATGTACAGCATCAGCATTGGGAAAGCCATCATGATATCCATCAAACGCATGACCACATCATCAACCAGACCGCCGAAGTAGCCCGTGGCCAACCCGACGATCGAACCCAAGAGAACGGCGAGGATGATAGCGGCAGTTGGCACCACAAGCGCTAGCCGTGCGCCCATCGTCAGACGCACGAACAGGTCACGGCCATTGCCATCTGTACCCAGCCAGTGTTTGGCCGAAGGGCTCGTCCACGGCCCCCCGGCGAAGTCCATGAACGAGTAGGGCCGGAGCGATGGCCCAATGATGGCCAGTATGATCCAGATCAGGATCACAATCATGCCCAGCACGGCCATGGGATTGCGGAAGGTGAGGATCAAACGCTGGCGTGTGAGTGAGATTGGTTTCGCTGCTGGCTGCTGTGATGGTTGCGCTAAACCAATGGAGGTTTGCATTTCTGTTATCCCTCAAGGCACGCCCGCGAGGGGCTATGCTATGGCAAAGAATCAGCTATAGCGGATGCGTGGATTCAGGAAGCCGTACAGAATATCGGCCAGCAATTGTGAGAAGACGGCCAGTGTTACGCCCAGCAAGGCTGACGCTTCAATCATCGGCACGTCATTGAAAGAAGCTGCGCTGGCAAACAGACGCCCGAGACCAGGATAGGTGAACAGGCTCTCGATGACCACCAGTCCACCCATCATGAAACCGAACTGAGTGGTGAGGACCGTCAGAGGGGCAAGGAGAGCATTACGCAGGGCATGGCGGAAGACCACGGAACGCATCGGCAAGCCCTTGAGCACGGCCGTGCGGATGTATGCTGAGTTCATCACCTTGGCGACGCTGACACGAGTGAGGCGGGTCACATGGCCCGTCTGGCTCAACGCCAGGGTGATGGCTGGCAAGACAAGCTTCAGCGGCTCAAGCAATGGATTGCCGCCGCCTTGAGTCAGCAGGCTATGGCCGGGAAGCCATTTCAATTGCCAGGCGAAGACCAGGACCAGGACGAGGCCGGTGGCGAACTCAGGCAGAGAGGTGAGGAGAAGCGCCAGAGCAGAGATGCCCCAATCCGGTGGGCGTCCCTCTGTCAGGCCAGCGATGACACCCAGGACCAACGAGAGGGGGACCAGCAGCATCATGGCACAGACAGCGAGAATGACAGAATTGCGAAAACGGACGAGCAGTATCGGCCTGATCTCCGAGCCCAGTTGGAAGGACTCGCCCATGTCGCCGCGGAGAAAACGCGTCAGCCAGTTGACGTAGCGCTCCACGAGAGGTTTATCAAGCCCCATCTCAAGGCGCAGAGCCTTGACGTTAGCTTCAGTGGCATATTGCCCTAGAATGGAGCGCGCCGGATCAACTGGCACGACCTCGGCCATGACAAAGATGATGATAGAGATGACTGCAAGGGTGATGAAGAGCGCAGTGAACCGCCGCAAGAGGTACCTGGCCATTTCGCCCCCTCGATGACAGAGATAGCGGAAGAGAGGGACTGGCGACACCAGTCACCAGTCCCTTCCTGGTACACCAAATTGGGCGAGCTACTCAGTGGCCACAGCCGCCGAGAGACTCCACCGTAGGTCAGGCATCCCGGCCTGACGTGTGGCAGGATGTCGGGCAAGGATGCCCAACCTACTACTCGTCGGTCAGCAAGCAGAACATGCCTACTTGTTGAGCCAGACGCCAGCGTAGTAGTCAGCGATAGACGGACTTGGCGTAAATGCCTGCACCATACGGTTGATGGCGACGATCTCTTGGCGGTAACCTGGATTGACCACCCCGCCGTCATCGCTAATGATCTGGCACATCTGTTGGACCAGCGTCTTGCGCTTGGTTGCATCAAGCTCAGCGTCGTACTGGACAAGCATTTTGTCGAACGGATCGTTTGTCCATTTGTACTCGTTCCAGTCGCCCTTGCTGCGATAGGCGATGTTCAAAAACTCGCTGATCGTAGAGCGCGTGGCCCAGTTGTCGGCGCCCATGACAAATGGATCCCAGGGCTTGAGCCACGTCTGGTAGTAGTTGGGATTCGGGGCCAGCGTGATCCTGAACCCGGCCGGCGCGGCGCTGGCCTGCGCCCACTGGGCAAGGAGGGTATGCCCGGCATCGTTGGGGAACTGCAGCTTGAGGTCCATGCCATTGGCATAGCCGGCATCTGCCAGAAGCTTCTTGGCTTGCTCAATGTCTCGTTTGAAGCCTGTGAGCGTTGGCGCCAAGTCGTAGATTGGCGCGATGGGCTGATCCCAGGCCGTGATGGAGTAACCCATGAAGACGGTCTGGTTCCATGCGTCACGGTCCATGGCCAGCTTGAAGGCTTTGCGCACCTTCGGATCGTCGAAGGGCTTGCTATCGCAGCGCAAGACGCCGTTGTGGAAGTTGCCTGTCTGCCAGATGATTGGACGCACGGTTGTGTCCAGTTTGAGGACAAACGGCAGTTGCGAGTAGGTGACGTTCATTATATGCAGGTCGCCCTTGGCGATGGCGTCGAGTGACGATTGCTGGTCGGGGAAGGAGCGGAACTCAAGACCATCAACGTAAGGTAGCGGCTTGCCGTCCACGCCCAGGTCCCAGTAGTCCTCACGCCGCTTGTAGCTGAGCAACTCTCCCGGACGGTAGTCCTTGATCACAAAGGGGCCGGTGCCGTAGGGCTGCTTGTAGAAGTCACCCGCGAAGTCCGAGGGCAGGATGGCCGCATGGTAGTCATGCAGATGATAGGGGAAGTCGGCCACCACCCGGTCGCAGGTGAAGACGACGGTGAAATCGTCCACCTTCTGCAACGAGCCGGGCTTCAAGTAGTTGGCGACGCTCTTGAAGGCCGAGGCCGTCTCCGCCGTGAGCATGCGGTTGAAGGTGAAGAGTACATCATCTGCCGTGAAGGCCTTGCCATGACTGAACTTGACGCCTTTGCGTAGATTGATCGTCCACTTCATCCCATCGGCTGACGGCGTCCAGGCAGTGGCCAGGGCAGGCTTGACCTTCAGGTCCGGTCCAACCTTCACCAGCCAATCGCAGACCTGGCGCACAACATTGGCCTGGAACGTGCTGGTCGACAGCGCCGGGTCAGTGAAGCGATCAGTTGTGTAGTTCAGGCCGCTGTAGAGTACGCCGCCGCGCTTGATGCCGCCGGCCGGGGTGGGAACTGGAGTCGGCGTCACGAGCCTCTCGACGACCTGGGTCACCTGCTTCTCGACGACCTGGGTCACCGGCCGATCGACGACCTTGGTAACCTCAACGATCTTGGGCGTCGCGGTCGGCGCCGGGGTTCCGCCACAACTGACGAGGGTCGCGGCCAGAGAGCCTGCGCCCACGACCGAGGCCCAGCGCAGGAACTCGCGCCGGGTCAGCTTGCCGTTCTTGAAATCCTCAAACGCAGCGTGCACGCGTTCCTCACGAACGCGTTTGTCCTTTTCCGAAGAAAACATCATGATCCTCCTCCAAATGTACTGTAGACTCAAGTACGTGGCTTGCTGCACCTTGAATGCACCGTTTGGCCGTGTGACGTGCTAGAGGATTCAACCTGGAGCAACAACGTGCCGCGGGACAGATCAACGAACGCCGCTCTGTGTTGGCGGAAGCCTCACCCCCTTTCACGATGTTACAGACTGCTAATCGGAAGCACCATGCTGCATAAGCAGGACGAACGATGGAGAGGATGGAAAACAAGAGGAGCAAGCTTGACAAACGACCTTGTATAGATTATCATACGTATGACAAATTGTCAAGGGGGGGCTATGTTACAGTCACTTGACCATTCTGGCGTGGTGAGACCGGTCCTCGAGCAGTTCCGCGTCGCCATCGAGAGCGGCCGGTGGCCCCTGGGTAGCAAGATTCCCACCGAAGAAGAGCTGGTGCGCATGCTGGGCGTCGGGCGCGGTGTGGTGCGCGAGGCACTGGCCACCCTCAAGGCCTTCGGGCTCATCGAGTCCAAACCCGGACGCGGAACGTTCGTCACCGGCAGTCCCTCCGAGCTTGTCACCTGGATTGTCGCCATTGGCTCGGATCAACATGATCTGCTCGAAGCCCGCTATGGCATTGACTCCTGGATCAACTACCTCGCTGCCCGGCGGGCGACGCCGGCCGATGTGGAGCACATCTCAGGCTTGGTGCAACAGATGGAAGACGCCATCGCCTCCAACAAATCGTTGGATGACTTCAACGAGCTAGACAATGCCTTCCATAGCGCCCTGGCCGATGCTACTCACAACTCTGTGCTTGCCCGCCTAGATGTGCTCATGCACGCCAGCCTCGCGCACAGCCGGCGCGCCAACATCACGACCAATGCCCTCCTCGAAGAGGCCATGAGATCGCATCATGAGGTGGCACAGGCCGTCCGAGACCATGATGGAGAGCGCGCCAGCATTGCCAAACGCTGCTCGCTTCGCCGCGCCGGACGATTGCAGGGCATCGCGATCGATGTTGAGGAAAGCCACGACCTGGTTCAGGAATACGTCACGGTACGGGAGGAGAGCCTGTGATCGCCTATGTTG
>CAYOEZ010000112.1:0-15125 GCA_964402955.1 uncultured Ktedonobacterales bacterium
TTCGCAGCGTTCACAACGCCCGCCTGGCAGGTTGAACGAAAAATGGCGCGCCGACGTCCGTTCGCGCCTGTCCCGTCGGCGATATTCCCGGCGAGCCGGTCGACGACCTTTCACTGCTGCCCACTGGCGCCATCACCCTCCGTGTTGAATTTCATGCGCCACACCGAGCCGCGCGGCTCGGTGGTGTTTATGTGATCCCGCAAGAAGGAAAGTGATAGCTGCGCCCTAGCAAGTAGGCCGCTCCAGAGAAGTTATCAGCAGGAGCATACTCGAAACTGGCTCCGTGAACGTGATGTGCATTTACGCCGGCAAATGACGCGGCCAGTTCATAACCCGCAGGGATGGGCAGATCGATGTGTTGCGGGATTGCGCCGCCAAAGGTGTGGATCACGATCAGCGCCTGCTCGGCGTTCGTTCTGACCACCGCCTGCCACCCTTCGGGATGCGCGTAGTTGAGCACCGCGGGGCCGTAGCGACGGCTGAACCCCTCTTTGATGACCGGAACCGCTCGGCGATAGAAGGCGATCGCATCGTCTACAATCCGTTGACCGAACGCGGGCAGGGCCGTGATGTCACCCGACAGACACATTCTGCCCAACAGCGTCGCCGCCAACGAATAGTGGAGCCGCTTGGCGTCATCCTGCGGCCTCAGCACCGCCCACACCAAGTTTTGCCGCGGCAAGATCGTCTTGTGCAGGTTGGCGGCGATGATCGGGATTTGAACGCACTCGTGCGTATCGGAAAAACAGGCGACGCTGCACAGCGCCATCATGGATGGCTCGGTGCGCTGGCCGCCCGAGCTGCAATTCTCGATCACCAGATCGGGCAGTTCCTGGCGGATGCGCGCCATGAACGCCTGCACCGCCTCGATCTGGCCGCGCAAGCCTTCACCCAACGATTCCGCACCGTCGCAGCCGACGCCGATGGTGTCGTTGTAGTCAATCTTGAGATAGCCAAACCCGCACACTTTGAGCAGATCGATCATCTTGCGCGCCAGGTGCTCGCGCACCCACTCCTGCCGAAAATCCCAGAAACGGCGCACACCGGAGGTCAGCGGCCGCCCCATGCGTTTGAGCAGATGCTCCGTGTCATGGAAGGCATCCGCATCTCGGCAGGCAACCTCGTATTCAAACCAGATGCCGGGAACCAGACCAGCCGCGCGGATTGCGTCGGCGGTTTGCTTGAGCCCCTCGGGAAACAGCTCGTAGCTGACCTCCCAATCGCCCGCGCAATTGTCCCAGGCAACCCCCGCCTTCTTATACCAACCCGCATCGACGATGAGATACTTGACTCCCCGGCCCTGGAGGTTCTGCGCGAGCGCCGTCATGCTGGCGTGCGTGGGCACGCCCCACGTTGTCGCCCACTCGTTGAATTGGATGGGCAGATCTTCTTCCGCCTCGGGCAGATCCTTGAGCGGAATCTCCTGCAGCGCGGTGAGCCTGTGGCATACGGTCTCAAGATCACCCTTGCAAACGGTCAGGTACGCGTCGGGCGTGGTGAAGCTTTCGCCGGGCTGGAGCGTCTTCAGCCAGTGGCCGAAATCGTAATCCGCCAGCCCGCCCGACAGACACAGCGCATCGTCCTTGTTGTAGAGCTCGATCTGCCAGGACGCGGGCGCGCAAAGCTGCACGCCCCAGAATACATTTCGCTGCGTGTCCTCGACAGCGGCAAACGGATAGTAGCGGTTGACCGGCTTGGAGCCGGTCTGGCCGAATTTCTCGCTGTACTGGTCATAGCGCGCCCACGACGGGATGAGCATCAGGTCCTCGACGGGCAAGCTCTCCACCCGGCCCTCGCTGCTCCAGCGGGCGCGTAGCCTGTGCACCCGCAAGGTCGCCGGTGTGTCACCTTTTTCAAACGGCGTGATGCAGCCGAAGGAAACACTGGCGAGCATCTCCAGGCTGATGGGGCCGGCGCCTTCGTTTGCGTAAGTGACATGCGAGATCAGCGCGTGGTACCCAGTGCGGAATATGAGCTGGTGGACGGCGCGTTGGCCATCCGCAGTGGCAAAGCTGGTCGAGATCGTTGTGCCCTCCGCGGTCGCTTCGATCTCCTGGCGGACGTAGCGCAGCTTTGCGACGGTTTCGCCGTTGCGCATGGTCAAACCATTGGAAATGGCGCCCGCGTACCCGTCGCCGAGTACCTTCGCCTGCACCAGCGGATCAACCGCGTATTCCTTGTCCCAGGCCACCTGCGCGAACATGTCTTGGGGCGTGAGCAGCAGACCGACGTTTTGGTCGTCCGCGATGTAGGCGACGGTCATGTCGCCCAAGTCGAATTGCGAGATGATCTTTTTCATGTGCTGCCTGTGCAAAGGAAACGACTGTCGTTTTGAATAACGCCGTTCGGCCCTTACTGTTTCACCGCGCCGGAAGTCATCCCCGAAACGATGTATCTTTGCCCAAACAGATAGAGCACGATCACGGGCAGGGTGCTCAGCAGGATGACTGCGCTGATCATGTTCCACTCGTTGAAATACATGCCGAAGAAATTGTATACCGACAAGACCATGGGCCACGTGCTTTGCCGGTTGAGGAGGTACAGCGGCGAGATGAAATCGTTCCACGCGCCCATGAAGTTGAGCACCAGAACGGTGATCGTGACGGGTTTCAGCAGCGGGAAGATGACGAGAGAGAACAACTGCCACGAATTGCAGCCGTCTATCACCGCCGCTTCATCGAGTTCCCGCGGAATCGAGTGCATGTACCCATAGTACGCGAACACAGCAAACGGGATGCCCAAGGCGATGTAGAGCAAGATGATTCCCGCATAGCTGTTCATGATGCCCAGCACCTGGAACACCTTGATCGTCGTGATGTAGTTGATGGGCGCGATCAGCCCGAGAAAAATGTAATCGAAGACCACTTTGTTGAACCGGGTGCGGTTTCTGGCAAGAACGAACGTCGCCATCGAGGAAACCAGGATGCAGATCGTCGCTGAAACCGAGGCGATCAACAGGCTATTGAGAAACGAACGCACGAGACCACCGCGCTTGATTGCCTCCGCGTAATTGCCCCATTGGATCGCGGTCGGCAGCGTCAGATTCATGGCCGCCGCCTCAGGTTTGGTCTTGAGTGAGGAAAACACGACGATCATCAGCGGCACGAGGATCAACAGCGAAAGCAGCCATGCGGTCGATGTGGTCAGCAGCAGCGAGATCCGATTTCTCCGGCCCATATCACGCCTCCACCACATTGCGGAGCATCGCGTTCTTGATCAACAGAGCGATGGCGGCCGTGATCGCGAACACCACGACGCCCAACGCAGTTGCCATGCCGTAACGCCCCATGGAGAACTCGCGGAAGACCGCGATATTGAGCACCTCCGTCAGGCTGCCCGGCCCGCCGCCCGTAAGCGCAAAAATCAAATCAAAGGTTTTGAGGCCATGAATGGCGTTGAGCACCGTGGTGATCGTCAGCGCAGGCACGAGAAACGGCACCGTGATCTTGAAGAATTGCACCCAATAAGAGGCCCCATCGAGCGCGGCAGCTTCGTAGTAATCGAGCGGGATCGCTTGCAGCCCCGCCAGCAGGATCACCATGTTCCAGCCGATCATGCGCCATGACTCGACCGCGATGGTGGATGCGAGAACCATGTTGGGGTCAACCAGCCAGCTTCGCGCTAGGGCATCCAGTCCGATCGCCCGCAAGAAGGCGTTGACCACGCCGGTCGGGTTCAGCATCGAAACGAACACGATGCCGATGATGAGCGGCGAGAGGGTATTCGGCAGAAAGAAGATCCCCCGCAACACGTTCTTGCTTCGGATCTTCTCGTTCAACATCAGGGCAAGACCCAAGCCGCAGGCCCCTTTGAGGACGATCGTGAAGACGGTGAACACGAGCGTGATGGACAGGTTTCTCAGGTACGGGCTGTTGAGCGCAAAGACCTCCTTGAAATTCTTCAGCCCGACGAACTTGACCACGTCGCTCATGGAGTTCCAGTTCGTCAGCGAATATGCCAGGCCCATGATGACCGGCACGACAAACAGGACGGTATAGATGGCAACGGCCGGCACGAGAAACCAGCCCGTGTAGACTCTACTTGCTTTCAACGTCGTCAGCTTCCGCCTCAGAACTTTCCGTACTCACGAGCAGATTCGTACATCGCGACGATGTTCTCGATCGGCGTGACGGCCTGAAGGTTGTGGCACGGGCCGAGGACAAACCCGGTGTGATCGCTCGCCAACGTCTGGATCAGCCGCCTCACCTCCTCGCGCACATCAGCCGGCCCACCGAAGGGGAGGGTTTGCTGATTATCAACCGCGCTATGGAAGCACACACGGCCTCCGTACTGGGCTTTGAGTGCGGCCAGATCCCACTCGCCGCAGCGCCACTGGATCGGGTTGAGGACATCGATGCCCATCGCCACCAGACGCGGCAGGAGCAGCCGCATGTCGCCGTCGTCGTGGTGGAAAACGATCAGGTCGTGGGCCTTGGCGAGGTCGATCGCGCGCTGGAGCGGAGCTCGGTAGAAGTCTTCGAAAATGCTGGGGCTAATCAGCAGGCTCTTCTGGGCGCCGAAATCGTCCGTCACCTGGGTCATATCGGCAGCGCCGCGCAAGGCCTCAAAGCAGCGGCGGTGGTATTCGGTGAAGAAGTCCGAGAGCCGTTCGAGCAGGTAGCGGGTGAACTCGGGGCGCAGGATCGGGTCCATCAGCGAGAGCTCCAGCCCGCGCAGCATGTTGTGATAGTAGAACGGCGCGGTGTAACCGCAGCAGATGGCCCTGCCCGCGCAGCGCGCGGCCAACGACGGCAGGGCGTCGTAGTCGTACCAATCGGGGTCCGGCCAAAAATAAGCCTCGAGGTCGGCGACAGTCTCGGCCTGGGCCAGCGGATAAACCACCTGCTCGCTATACTCCCCGGTATCGTACCTCTGTCGTCGCCAGCCCATGCCCCATTCATCGACCCGAATGTCACTGTCCAGGGGCAGCGCCGGCCCATTGTACGGCGGCATCACCATCAGAATCCCATCGATGTCCAGCCGCCCCCACAGCTCGAGGATCGCAGCTACGTCGCGCGTCAGATGCCCACCGAGCAGCGAGATGCCTCCCGGTGACGTGTCGCGGGCCGTGGCGATCCCGAAATGCGTGAAGAGCTTTTCCTGCACCTCAGGCGTGGCCCACATATCGGTGGGCACCCGGTCCACGACCTGATGCGTTATGGCAGCCAAAATGCGCGTGCGATGGTCCACCATATCCTACCTTCTCGTATCTGCAACTGTGCTGACCGGCCTACGAAAACAGGTGTGCAACTGCGCTATCATGCCATGCAATTGCACACCTGTCGAAAACCGGGCCGACCGGGGCGTGAAAGACTAGCGACTATTGTCCAATGACCTCGAACATCTTCTGCCTGTCGTTGTCGATCGCTTCGAGCACCTGCTTGGGCGTCTTGCTGCCCATGTAGAGCTCCTGCACGTACTTGCCGATGGTGGTGAGATCGAAGAACTGCATGTTCGTCTGCAGGTCAGACGTGGTGCCGTCCGCCGAGTTCTTTAGCACGGTATCATAGGCGAGCGTGGTCTTGCCGGGCACGTCCTTCAATGAGGTGGCGCCGAGATCGACACGGGCCGCATAGAACGCCTTGGCGTTGTCTGGTCTGGCGCGGAAGTCGAGATACTTCTTCGCCGCGTCGATGTTCTTCGAGTTCTTGTTGATGACGTGCACAATGCCGCCAGAAGTCATCGCGAACTGCGTGTTGCCGCCCAATGGACTGGGGAACATCTCCCACTTGTCCGCGTTGCTGTCGGGATACGCAGCCTTGACTTCGTTCTGGTAGGTTGAATAGGCCAGAATCATGGCGTGCTTGCCCGATCCCATCGCCTTCTGGGAATTCTCCCATGTCTCGGCCATGAAGTCCTTGCCGAAACACCCCTTGTCTGCCAGTTCCTTCTGCTGCTTAAGCACAAGCTCATACTCAGGGATGTCTGCCAGTTTGAGCTTGTTGGCATTCAGTTTGGCCATGTAGTCGGGATCGGTCTTCTTGGCAACGCCGGTGGAGGACACGAGCCAGAGCGGCTGATGCCAGACCGCACTGCCAAATTCGTAAATCGGGATGTAGCCAGCGGCGGTCAGTTTGTCGCAGGCGGTCAGGAGTTCTTCGAAGGTTTGGGGCAGGCTGCTGATGCCGGCCTTCGCAAATTTGTCAGGATCATACATGAGGGCCCAACCGTCGGCCGACCACTGATTCATGGCCACAACATGGCCGTCGAAGCTGGTGCCGGCGATCGCCCAGGGCTCCGTGCGCGAGATCCAGGGTTCGTTGTCAAGGACGAGGAAGTTCTTGGCAGGCAAGAACTCGTTCATCGCGATGCCGGACGGGGCCAGGAAGATATCTGGGCCCTCACCCGTGGAGAGCTTCGCCTTGAGCACGTTGGAGTATTGGTCATCAGGCGTAGGCTGGAACTCGACCTTGATGCCCGTCTCCTTGGTGAACTGTTCGGCGAGCGTCTTGTCGATGTCCTTGGTCCAGTTGGCAGAGGATGCGATCGTGAGGGTCACATCCTGCTTGGGTTGGGCCGGCGCAGTAGTGGCCGCCGGTGCAGTAGTGGCTGCTGGTGCAGTAGTGGCTGCTGGCGCAGATGTGGCCGCTGGGGTTGCTGCTGGCGCAGCGCAGCCAACCAGCATGACGATGATGAGCAAAGCAGCAAGGACGACGTTAGCGATCTTCTTCATCGTAGCTCCTCCAAAGGGTCATAGGGTGGAATCAGGCTGCGCATATTGTAGCAATGGTTTACGCGCGTGAGAATGGACTTTTGGGGCCTGATGAGGTGGACAAATTCGCTTTGATCTTTTAGGTCGACCGAGTGACGTGGTATCATCGGCCGGAGCAGTAGTTTTGCCAGTTGGCGTCGAGGGATAACATGTTCAGACGTGGCAGCATTCAGCGCAGATTGTTCATCTCCTTTTCCGCGGTGGTGCTGACGCTCATCGTGCTGTTTGCGCTCCTCTCGTATTTCTACATCTCCCGCACATTGACCCAAAACGCGACCGACTATATGCGCGCCCAGTCGGAGAGCATCCGCTTTCAAACCGACGCTGTCCTCCAGGATGCGAATGTGCTATCGGGCAAGCTATTGTTCTCGCAAGAGTTGTTGGACCTCTTCTACTCGGATATGTTCGATTACAAGAGTGGCACTTTGCAGAAACAGCACCAGTTCAACGCCCTGATCTATGCCATTATCGGGCCGCAATTCCCGCCCTATCAGATCAATTGGTTCCGGCTCACGGGCGAATACGCCGGGGTGGGCGACACGGCGCTGATCACTAGACAGCCGCCGGACATCACCGCCAATATCCCCTGGCTGGCTGAAAGCCAGCAGTTGGATGGCGCGAAGCTCATCGTGACCACGCACAGCGACAACTTCGGCTATCAGCGCCAGCCGGTCATTTCGCTTGCCCGCACCTTCGCCCCCCGCTGGGGCAGCAAGAAGGACAGCATCATCGAGATCCAGGTGATGTATTCACAGATCGAAGAGCTGGTCGAGCGCCAGTTAGCCGACGCGAAAGGCAGCCAGGTCTTCATATTCGACCCAACGGGCGCGCTCGTCTATCCGCTGGGCGAAGCGGAGCAGGCGTCGGCGTACTATGAAGCTGTACGCGACGCCGGCGCGTCCGATATGCTGACGAGAAAAATCGGCGGCGAGAATCAGGTTTTGGCCTACACACACTCCACGTTCACCCATTGGACGGTGGCCGTGGCACAGAGCTACGACAGCTTGTTCGAGCCGGTCAGTCGTTTTCGGAACAGCGCCCTGCTGGCTGCCTGTGGCGTGCTGCTCCTGATGCTGCTCATCACCTACACCATCTCCCGCAGTCTGACAACACCGATCAAGCAGATGCATCGGTCGGTCGCGGAACTGACGCTGGACACCTTGCCCAACGACAAGGCGTTCAAGATCGACACCAACGTCAACGAGCTGCAAGAACTCAACTCGGCTTTTCGCACAATGTGCGTGAGATTGCGTGAGTCGGTCCATGAAACTGTCGTCGCTCGTTCCGCGGCGCTTCAGGCCCGTCTGCTGGCGCTGCAAGCACAGATGAACCAACATTTCCTGTACAATATGCTTGCCACCATCAGCATCCTCGCCGAAAAGGGGAAATCCGCGCAGGTCATCAGGATCTGCGAATCCCTTGCGGAGATGATGCGCTATATCTCATCGGGCATCGGGCAGCTTGTGACCATCGCCGAAGAACTGCGCCACGCGCACTTGTACGCCGGTCTGATGCGCATCCGCTTCGCCGATGAATTGGACTTTTCGTCTGCTGTCGCCACCGAGTTAATGGACATCCCTATTCCCAAGCTGACCATCACGCCGCTTGTGGAGAATTGTTTCAAACATGCCACCACCGGCGCCCCACCCTGGCACATCTCGCTCGTCGGGAAGATCGAAGGTGAAAGCTGGCTCATCACCGTGACCGACAACGGCGCAGGCTTTTCGCAGGATGCGCTGGACGACCTGGGCCAGAAGCTCAAGGCCGCATCTGAAACACCGCAAGCGTTGGAGCTTGATGGCATGGGGCTGGTGAATATCCACCTGCGGTTGTCCTTGCATTACGGCGCCCAGGCTGTTTTTGAGTACGGCAACAGATCAGAGCGCGGCGCTTTTGTGACAGTGGGCGGGCCAACTGTCCTGGCAAAGGGAGGGAACGGTGTTGACGCCAACCTATAGAGTCGTCGTAGTTGAGGACGAGAGACTGATCCGCGACAACATCGTTGAGAAGATCCAGCTTTGCGACCCGTCCTTTGTCGTTGTGGGCGCTGCCAGCAACGGCGCGCAGGCATTGGAGATCATCCAATCCCAGCGCGTGGACGTCCTGTTTACTGACATCAGGATGCCGGTCATGGACGGCCTCGAATTGGCCCAGCAAGTGCGGAGCAGACATGCGCGCGTGCAGGTGGTCATCGTCAGCGGCTATGCGGACTTTGCCTATGCCCAGCAAGCCATCCACCTGGGTGTGGAAGAGTACCTGCTCAAGCCGGTCGAAGCGGAGCTGCTGGCCGACGCGTTGGGTAAGCTGAAGGCGAAGCTGAACGAGGCTGACAGTCGAGGCCTGTTCGAGAGGGTGCGCGACGCCATCAACGGCAATCTGAAGGAAACGCAGGCTGCATCTGGGCAGGAATACGCGATGTTCTTGCTCAATGTCGGGAATCTGTGCAGCACGATCGCCTCGGCGGCGACCCGCAGCTTCTATGATGAATTGTGGAAGCGCTTTGACTTCGCCGCGCTCCAGGCGCTTCATCCGGGCTTCGTGCTGGTCAACACGTCTCAGCCCAACACCGGATACATCGTATTGCCCACCCCACAGGCCAGCGACCGTTTGTCCATCGGCCAGGCGTTTTTCAGGGAACTGGCACGCCAGGCCGATGGCGTCAGCATCAATCTGTTATGCGGCTCGGCGCCCAGGCTGGAAGCGCTTCACTCACAGGCGCGTGCTTTGAGCCTTTCGCTGTCCCAGAACCTGGTCATGGACGAGCCCAACCTCATCGATGTGGACAGCGCCACGCCGAAGCTGCCGGCGGCCATCTTGGAGGCGTCGGTCTATGCCAAGCTAACGACACTGATCCGTCAGGAGCGGACCAAGGCCATCAAACTGGAAGTCCACGGGCTGATCGAATCGGCATTGGCGCTCAAACCAAGCCAGATGTGGATGCAGGATTTCATCCGCCAGCTCATCTGCTTGTTTCAAAGGCACTCGGTTGTCACCTCTGAGGTCGAAGTCTACCATGCCGAATACGAGCTGTTCGACAAGATGGCTTTGCCCCACAGCAGCGTCACGCTATGCGATCAGGTTTGGAGCATCTTAGCGGCCATGCTGCGCGACACCTCGAAGGAGATGGCTGCGTCGAGAGAACTGATCGACGCGATCCGCGGCTATATCACGGCAAACTTCAACACCGACATCACGCTTGAGGAGATCGCGCGCCGGTTCCACTTCACTCCTTCGTACCTGATCAAGATCTTCAGAAAACACGCTGGCGAAACGCCCATCCAGTACGTCATCAACCTGCGCATGGCTGAGGCGAGGCGGCTGATGGCCGTCAATCCGGAACTGGACATCAAGCAGGTCGGCGAAATCGTCGGTTACGCCGATCCGCACTACTTCAGCCGGATCTTCAAGCACGTCAACGGCGTCACCCCCACCGAATATCGCGGCCGCGACGACAGAACAGTGAGTGTGTCATGATTTCCATCCAAACCAGTGTCTCCAAAGGCTGGCTGCACGCCGAAGGCGGCTTTTGCTTCGACGAGCGCTACTACTTTGACCCGCTCTACCGCTGGGAACAGGATCGGGCGATGGACCGGTTCCTGGCCGGCCATTTCCCCGACCATCCCTTCCATAACATGGAGTCCAACCTGGTGCAGGGCGAGCATTTCAGCCCGAACCAGGCCCTGGTCGGCGCATCCAGCCCAACTTGATCATCGACGCGTGCCTGGGCGCGGCGTTCGTCTTCCCGCCGGACAAGGCGTGTTGGCTACTGCGCACATCCGTTCAATTTCGGAGGGCACAGCGCGTGGTGCGGTGACATCGGAGCCAAACTGGCTGCGTTGATTGGTCCCGAGTCCGCAACCACATTGCAGGAACGATGGTCTGCCACGAGGCTGCACTGCCAAAGCCGTCTGTTGACTCGGCGAATGGGGCGCGAAAGCGTCACCGGGGCGCGCTAACGATCACCTGACGCCGTTTCTCTGGCGCAGATCCTGACCACTCCGCCTTTCATTCAGCGCTCAGGCAGCGAGTCGGTAGTCGTGATGCAAACCACCGAGTACGGGGAAGGCGATGATCTTCCCTGTCTGCGGTTGTTCCCTCTCCGGTGGCACGGGAATGGCCTGGCCAATGCCTTGATGAGGCCGGGCGTGATTGAAGAAAGCCGAGTACTCCCTTACCACTTTGTGCAGATGACGCTCGTTGAGGATGAGAACGTGGTCGAGGCACTCTCGGTGAAGACTCCCAAGAAACCTCTCGCAAGGTGAATTCGCGTTAGGAGCCTGGAAGGGAGTGCGCAGTACTTTGATACCTGAACCGGCGGCGACGGCGGCGAAGTGGGAGCCGTATTTGTCGTCATTGTCACGGATCAGGAAGCGGGGATGCTCGCCCCAGGGTGTCGCCTCACGGAGTTGCTGGGCAACCCAGGCGTCAGTGGGATGGGCAGTGACGGCAGTATGGACAATCCGGCGGGAAGACAGCTCAATGATGACGAAGACGAAGAGCGGATGGAAGAAGAGGTTGTAGACCTGTGTGAAGTCGCAGGCCCAGATCTGGGGCGCATGGTTCTTCAGGAAGATCGCCCAGTTTTGCGTGGAAGGTGAGGTGGTAGGTCTGCCGGTGTGGGGCAGGTAGCGCTGGATGGTGCGCTTGCTGACGTTGATGCCGAGCTTGAGGAGTTCACCACGGATGCGCTCGGCGCCCCAGGTGACATTCTCCGAGGCCATGCAGCGAATGAGGGCGATGGTCTCGGCTGAGACCCTTGGCTCTGGCGATTTTGGCCGGGATTTGCGCCTCCAGACCAGACGGAACAACTTTCGATGCCAACGGAGGAGAGTGTCGGGCTGGACAATGAGGAGGGCTTGTTGCCAGAAAGGGGTGGCCCGGGCGAGGAATACCAAACGGACGCGATCCCAGTTGCTGAGTTGGGGGCGTTTGGCGTGGCGCTGCAAGATGATGAGCTGTTGGCGAAGCAGGGCATTCTCGGCGACAAGGTCGGCCTTGCTGCGGATCATGTCAGCGGCGACGCCGGCGACCAGCGAGTTGGTGCTGGGTCTGAGCCTGCGTTGGATGCGGTCGCCGAGTTGGTGGCCGATGGCGCTGAGAGATCGAGGATTGAGACGATGAATGATATGAAACACGCGATGATGGCTCCCGAAATCTGATTGTGAGACCGGGAGGATAACAGTCGCCGTCGTCCGAAACAACCCTCCTGGGCGCTCAGATTAGAACGGATGTGCCGAGTAGCCGGCATGCCTGTTTCCTGCCTGGGACGCCGGATGCCCCGCCATCCCGTCTGCGCGGCGCCAGTCCCTGTTGCTCCCCTACCCTCCATAGAGGGCTTGGTAAATCTGATAGTTGAGCGACACCCGCTCCAGGTACTCGCGCGTCTCACCATAGCCGATCCAGCGCAGGAAATCATCGCGGTCCTTTACGCGCGGGTCCTCTTGCCATCCGTCGACGCTGGCCGCGCCTCCGTTATAGGCCGCGATCGCCAGTTCGAGGTCGCCATCGAAGTACTGCAGCAGGAAGTGCAAGAACCAGGCGCCCATGCGTATGTTGGCTTCAGGCGTAAAGGCTGCGCCGGGGGACAGTGTTTCGCCCAACTGACCGGCGATCCATTCCTGGGTAGCAGGCATGATCTGCATCAGGCCGCGTGCGCCTACCCCGGAGAGGGCTTCGGGATCGTAGGCGCTCTCGGCGCGCATCACCGACCAGATCAGCAGGGGATCGACCTGGAACTCGGCGGCGGCTGCCTGCACGGTGGCTGAGTAGGGCCGCGGGTAGCTCAGCTCCCAGAAGCCGGTCGATGCGTAGGGGTGATCCTGCAGGTAGCCAGATGCGCTGCTCTGGGCCAGCGTGACCTCGCCGCGGGCCATCAAGGCCTGAGCCATAGCGAGCTTCATCTCGGCCGAAGTGGCGAAGCGGGCTGCCAGCTCCAGTTCCTGCCGGGCCAGGTCGCCGCGTCCGATGGCGTCAAGAGCGGCCACCTTGGCCTGGATCTCCTCTCCCGCTGCAGCAAGCGGCGGCGCAGCGTCGAGGCTGAATGGCGCTTTGCTGGCCCGCAGCGCCAGCCAGTTACGGCCCGCCTCGTCGAGCAGCGCTCTGCCTTGCTCCTGCGCCTGTTGGTCGCCTGTGCGCTGGCCGAGCACATACAGCCGATAGGCGGCATCGTCGGCGAAGGCGCTGTCGCCGGCGGCGATGCCCGCGTACAGCGGCAGCGTTTCGGTCAGGTGGCCTTGCGTCTCGAGAATGGCCGTGGCGTCCCACAGCGCCACCGGGTAAGACAGGTTGCGATACAACGCCAGCGCCTCGTCGGGCTGAGCGCCGGCCAGTAGATCGGCCTGGGCCAGCCGGCTCTCGGGGCTATCGACCCCACGGTACAGGGCCAGGGCCTCGTCGCTGCGGCCGAGATGAGCGAGCACGCTCGCCAGCCCCGTCTGCGCAGCGGCATCTGCCGGAGCCTGCTCCAGCCATTTCCGGTAGGCGGCCTCGGCCTCGGCATAGCGCTCCAGCGCTGCCAGCGCCTGGGCGCGCAGCGGCCAGGCCTCGGGATCGTCGACGTTGCGCAGGGTGTCCAGTGCGTCGCTGCTGTAGGTGGCTGCCAGGAGGTCCTTTGCCACGGCCAACGGATTGTGCCCGGTGCGTCGCATGCCCGCAAAGGCGTCGGCTTGCTTGCCCAAGATGTGGAGGTATTCTACGTAAGCGCTCTGGTCGTCGCCCCGCTCCTCCAGATAGCGCGCCAGCTCCTCACGCAGATCCACACGATCGTCGAGCGCCAGGGCAGCACGGTACTCGTCCGCGGCCTGGGGAGCAGCGATGGCCGCGTAGTAGCGCGCCATCGTGAGGTGCGCCTCGTAAGCAGCCGGGCTTTGCGGCCGGTAGGCGATGATAGTCTGCAGCGTGCGTACGGACGCCAGTTCGGGCATCCTGGCCTGCGCGGTCCATAGTTCACCATACTCGGCGATGGCCGGGAGCCGGGCGCCGAGGCGGCTGTAAAGCGCTGCCGCACGTTCCGGCTCGGCTTGCGCTGCCGATCGATAGAGGTCCTGCGGCTGGGCCAGGGCGTCGCGCTGGGTCCAGGCGACGAACCCCACCAGGCCGAGCACGAGCAGCAGGACCGCCAGGAGCGGCCCCGGGGAGACAGTTCGCCGCCTGCGAGGTCCAAGCGTTGGCATGCTCATGATGCGGCTCCTATCTAGCTGGCAGGTCGAAAGCGTGTAGCCGGCGATCGATCGAGGCCACATAGAGCCGGTTGCCGGCCACGGTGGGGGCAGCGGCAATCGCTCCGGCGGTACGGTAGCGCCAGACGAGGGAGCCCGTGAGACGATCGAGCCCGTAGATGAACCCGTCGTCAGAGCCCACGAAAACCAATGAATCGTGGACGGCCGGGGAGGATCGCACTACGGCGCCCGCCTGGTATTGCCAGGCCACGCTGCCATCGGACACAGCCAGGGCAAACACGCGGCCGTTGTCGGCGCCGAAATAGACTAGGTCGCCGGCCACGGCCGGCCTCGTGGCGATCGCGGCGCCGGCATCAAAAGACCAACGCACATTGCCATTCGCCAGGTCCAGCGCGTGGAGCCGGCGGCCGAGCGACCCGACGAAAACGCTGTTCTGTGAGACGGCGGGAGCTGCCACGATCGGTCCATCGACGCGGTGGCGCCAGCGCAGATTGCCGCGGACTGCGTCAAGGGCATAAAGGTAGCCGTCGGCGGACCCGATCAGGAACGTATCGCCTGCCAATGCCCCGCCACCCTCGATACGCCCTGCGGTGCGATAACGCCACAACTCGTGCCCATCCTCCGGCGCGAGGGCATAGACATACCCGTCGTAGGAGCCGGCAAAGACGGTAGTGGTGGTCACGACAGGGGCGGCGGTAACCCAGCCACCGGTAGCATGGCGCCAGCGCAGCTTGCCCTGGACCGCATCGAGGGCATAGATCGAGCCGTCCCAGGAGCCGAAATACAGCGTGTCGCCCAGGAAGGCCGGCCCCGAGGTGACGTTATCCGCCGTCTCGTAGCGCCAGGCCTGTTCGCCGGTGTTGGCCTTCACTGCGTGCAGGGCGTTGTCGTCGCTGCCAACGTAGATGAGCCGGCCATTGGCCGCCGGTTGGCTGCGAGCATAGTCGCCCGCCCGGTAGGCCCAGGCAAAGTTGATTGCTAGCCCTGCCTGAGGAGCGGCCGCCACGAGGGTGAGCTGCCCAACCAGCAAGGTAACCAGCAAAACCTTAATTCTCATCGTTCTCCTTCGCCAGTCGCCCGTGCAGGCGTAGTGCGGAACCGACCGGCTGCCGGGGCATGGTTGCGCCGAGCATAGCACCGCGCGCTGCAAACGCCAACCGCGGGGGGCGGGTACTACCTCTAGTAAGGTAGGGGCGGGGCGCGTCATCCACCTTGCGATGGGTACGTCTCCCCAC
>CAYOEZ010000113.1:0-15042 GCA_964402955.1 uncultured Ktedonobacterales bacterium
CGTCAAAGATCGACCCGGCTGGCAGCGGCCCGGCAACGACATGAAGGCGGTCTGCGGAACTCAGGATGACGTCGTCCTGCCCGTCGCCCGTCAGGTCGCCAACAAGCGCGCCGCCTGCTGCCAGTCCAGTGATAACAGCATCGGGCAGCGTGGCGCTGAGATGTAGCGCTCCGGCGCTGACGGGGCCGAAGATGACGTACGCAGTCGAATCCGTGCGCGCCACGACGTCAAGCTGGGCGCCTCCGTTCACCCTGCCGATGGCCAGCGCGCCGAGTCCGGCGCCGGCAGACGGGCCATAAATTGCATAGTCGGCTGGAGTCACGCGCAGATCGTGCAGCCCGCCGAGACCAGTGCGGCCGAAGATGACGAAGACAGCCCCGCTGCCGGCGATGCCCCCGTCATCGGCCAGGGCGTCGCCGACGATCAGATCGGCCACGCCGTTGCCATTGACGTCGCCGCCTGCCAGAGCGCCTTTCGCGGAGAAGGCGCGGTAGTCCTTGGCTGGCGCGCGCAACATGAAGTTGGCCGGCGTCGGGTCCGTCAGAACTCGCGTGCCAGTCAATCCCGGCCCGCCCCACAGAACAAACACGGTGGGAGTCACGAGGCCCGTCCCATCATCATCGAAGGAACCAATGATCAGGTCGCGCTTGCCGTCGTTGTTCAGGTCGCCAGAGCTCAGAGCAGAGCCGACATGCTGGTATTCATACTTACTGACGATGGTGAGGCTCGCCGTATGTGTTAGCAAGTCTATGGTGCCAGTGATGCGCGCTCCGAAGTTGGCAAGCCCGTACAATCGTCCTGTGGCATTGAGCGTGACGAAGTCCTCTGCCCAATCCTCGGCGGCCAACACCAGGTCGGCGCGACCATCGCCTGTGATGTCATCGCCCAGCACCGCGAAGCCAATCCAGTCATTGCCGCCGATGGATGCAGCATTGGGGTTGCCGGGGCCGATGATCGTCAGGTTAGCCTGGCCTTTGGCGATGTCTATTATCCGCTGCGCCGCGCCGGTGAACTCGTCGGCGCCAATGTCGATGCGGAAGAGACCCGATGCGCCGATCATCGGGCGCGCCTGGCCGTCAATATCGTGGTCGGGGGCGTTGGCGTGCGTGCCGGCGTCAATGAGCGGCGAATTCGCCAGCAAGTGGTAGTCGGCAGTGAGCTGAGGGTTGATGACGATATTGGTCACATCCAGGGAGAAACCGCGCGCTTGGGTGGTGTTGTTGTAGAAATCGTTGAACGTGGCGCTCACGGGAACGGCGGCCGTGAGACTGATGCCGGTGGTGTGGCTCATGATGATATTGTTGGTGAGCGTGAGCGCAGATGCCGTGCGGATGCCCTGTCCGCGGTTATTCGCCAGCGTGTTGTTGACCATTAACCCGGGGCTGTTGACGCCCGCGTAGAGACCGCCCACTGAGGTATCATTACCAAACGAGCGGTTGTTGGTAATGAGCGCGTTGGTCAGGGTGTACGGGCTGTTGACGAAGGCCAGCCCGCCGCCCTGGCCATAGAACGGCGTGTTCGCCGCGCAATTGTTCTGCACGCGCGTCGCGTCTAGTGTGATGGAGCTGTTGTAGGCAAAGACGCCGCCGCCGTGGCCCTCGCAGTTCCGAGAGACCGAATTGCGGTCGATCTGCCCGCCGAGGATGCTCACTGTACTGCTGTAGACGGCAACTCCGCCGCCATTGCCGAAGACGGTGTTGCGGTTAGAGCGATTGCCGGACACAGTATTACCAGAGAGTACTCCGCTGCTGGAGTCAACCATGATGCCGCCGCCGGCGAGATAGGGGCCGCTGCCTGGCGCGAAGCCTGCCGTATTGCTCATGACCGTATTGTTGGTCAATGTGAAAGCGGCGGAACCCATCACGTACACCCCACCACCGAAGCCAAGCCTGACCGAGCTCGCCGTATTCGACAGGACGACATTGCTGCTCAAGGTGATCGTCACGAAGCGCGCTGAGACCCCGCCGCCGTAGCTGACGTCCGTCGTCCCGCCTGCTTGATGTGCTGCCGTGTTGCCCGATATGGTGTTGCCGTGGAGCACAACGGCGCCGCCGGAAATGTCAACGCCTCCTCCATACCCCACGGAAGCGCTGACGACGTTGCCAGCAATGGCATTGCCAACCAGTGTTGCTTGGGTGTCTTCAAGCTGTACACCGCCCCCTTGACCAAACTGGCCCATGCCATCGCTGACGTTGTTCTCGATGCGGTTGTTTTCGATGCGGGGAGCGCCGCGCTGAACCCATATGCCGCCGCCGAGCAAGAAGGCATGGTTGTCAGTGATGATGTTGTTGCGCACGATGGCGTTGGCATTGTTCATGCGGATGCCGCCGCCGTGGTTCGAGCTGCGCGCGCCGCTGATCGTGAATCCGTCCACGGTGGGAGTGAAAGTACTGCCTTGCCCAGAGAGACCTAGAATGGTCACAACGGCCTGATCGGGATTGGCGGGGCGGATAGTGGTGAGGTTGGTAGCCGGGTTGCGCGTCGTGAACGCTGTATTCCAGCCTCCCTCAAGAGCGACGGACCTGGTTATGACGAGATTCTCAGTATACGTCCCGGCTGCCACGCGGATGGTATCTGCTGGTTGAGCAGCGGACAGGGCGGCCGCGATCGTAGCTGTGCAACCGCCTCCACCGCCTGGCTTCACGCAGCGGATCGCTGCCACACCTGCAGACTGCGCGGACCCCACTGCAAAAGCAGCAGTCGCGCCCGCTGCAATAAGAACGAGCACGAGCATAAGCGTAAGACGTTTGTACGACATGGCGCATTCCTTTCTTGTCCAACTCCCAGAGCGGCTGTGCGAGACTGCTATTCGGTTGCCAGACGCTTACTACCCGCAGCATAGATCCCTTCTCGCCCAAACCCTTGAGGTGCCCGAGACCTCAAGGGTTTCGCGGCAAAGCAATTCCCGGCTTGCGGCTATCTCGACTCCCTCTTCGGCCGTTTGCGGCGCCAGAAGGCGGGGCAGCCCAACCAGGCCCAGGTAAGAAGGCCCCAGACGCCCCACCAGATCGCTGAAATGAAGAGCATGATCGAAAGGTTGTGGGCGTCCAGACCGCCCAGGGCAACGGCGAGATAGACCATCGCCAGGAGATAGAAGAGCGGGTAGAGCACGCCCCAGAAACGGCGCGCCGGTATCTCTCTCAAACGCGGCGGCAGCACACGGTTGACAACATTGGCTGTGCGCCGCGACACCTGAAACCAGAGCAGAACAGGACGAAAGGTCCAGCCGCTGGCTGCAATCACGTCTGCCACCTGCTTCTTGACCTCCACGGTGCTAAAGCTGAACGATTGTACGTCTCCGATACGCGGAGGAAAGCCGGGGAGAATGCCATAGGCTCGGCCGGACCACACCGCATTGACGTAGCCTGCACTCATTTCGAAGCCCAACTGAAAACGTGGCCTCCACCCATCCAGACCGAGAAAGATGTTCGACGTGCGCAGGGATTCGTACCAGCGCACCTCACAGCGCTGCTCATCGAACAGCATGCGTGCACGGTAGATGCTATCGAGCTTGACCAGGGCGAAGCGCTGCCGCCTGGTCTGGGCGACGGCATCCCATCGAACTTCCAGGTCGCTCGTCTTGCTTTCGGCGATCAGATAGGCGACATCGGTTTGGTTGATGGCCATCAAGCGGTGGCGTAACTCAGCGCTGCTGACAGGGGCCGCACGCCGGCGCGGCCGCCCCACGAGCAGGCTGACGGTGAACTCCATCATGGCGAAAACCATGACGAGGAGCAGAACGACGTAGGGATGATCCAGAGTATGCTCTGCTCGATGAGCGGCGGCGCGCCAGCGGCCCCCGCGTCTGGGATGGACGAAGCGGCAACGCGCCAGGCCAGCAGAACAGCAGGCAGAAAAACCGGGCCGGACGAGTGCAGACTGATGGTCATGGCTCGACGCCTTGCATGGGGCAGTCATAATGCGCTGACGACCGCATGCCACGTATACCGAGATCGCATCTCGGGCGCTGGAAAGAATGAGCGCCCATGTCCAGAATAATACCACAGTACTCATATTTAGTCAAGCGCGTTGGCGTTCTTTCTTTGTCGAGAACGCGCAGAGCGGGCATGCAGCCATAGGATGCTGCATGCCCGCCGCTCGCCTGCAGCCATAGGATGCTGCATGCCCGCCGCTCGCCTGCGATTCGAGATCCCTACTTCTTCTTCCCGAACACGCCGCCCAGCACGTTGCCGACGTCGCCAGCGGCCTTGCCGAGGTCCCCGCCCGCGAGCAGGCCGTCGATCTGGCCTGCAATGGGGGCTGGCAAGTTCTGCTTGAGGTAGCCGAGGACGGTGTCAACCGCCTGTTTGGCATCAGTCTCCGAAATGCCCGCCTTCTGCGAAACCAACTTGATCAACTCGTCCATTTGGTTCCTCCTCTTTTCCAGGCTGATTGGGCGAAGAACATGGTTCGAACCACATTAGCGCGCTGATTCGTTCCTGCTGCGGCGTATCTCCACGCCGGCGTAGGCGATGATGCCTTTAATCGGTGGAGGACACTTCTTGACGCGCACCATGACCGCAGCGGCGGCAAAGCGGGTCAGTATGGTGTGTGCAATCTCTTCGGCCAGGGACTCCACCAGAAGGCAACTGCGTTCTTGGCCCAGGCCAACGACCACATCATAAACATCGGCATAGCTGATCGTATCGGCCAGGTCGTCGCTCGCCCCGGCCCGCGCCAAATCGGCGTCAAGCTCGACATCGACGACGAAACGCTGCCCCACCTCACGCTCAGCCGCGCTCACGCCAATATGGCCGTAGAACTCGACGCCCCCGAGCAGAATCTTGTCAGTCGTCATGTCCATCTCTGCCACGGCTAGGTCTTGTAGCGGCCAATCAGCTTCTGCAGGTCGAATGGCGATGCGGCGGCGGCCTTGGCCTGGACGGCGCGCACATTGGTGACGTAACTAGGACGCTCGACGTTGTAGAACACGCCCAGGTAGATGTTCTGCTCGTCCAACGCCAGGGTCATCGCTCGACTGCGGTCCGTCACGTCATGATCGGCCGGCAGCGGCAGTGTGACCTGCTTGAAGTGCTCGTACGTGTCGTTGAAGGTGACGCACGGGCTGAGAATCTGCAGGAATGAGAAGCCCTTGTGCATCAGAGCCATCTTGATCAGCTCAACGACTTGCTTTGGCCTGGCCGAGAAGCCGCGCGCGACAAAGGATGCGTTGTATGACAGCGTCATCAGGATCGGATTGAGCGGCGATTCGATCGAGCCATACGGAGACGCCTTCTTCTCCATCCCCATCGGGCTGGTCGGTGAGGGCTGGCCCTTGGTCAGACCATAGATCTCGTTGTCCATGACGATGTATGTGATGTCCACGTTGCGTCGAGCGGCATGCGGCACGTGCCCTGCGCCGATGCTGAATGCATCGCCGTCGCCGCCGACGGCGCAGACGTACAGGTCAGGGTTGGCCATCTTGATGCCAGTCGCCAGCGGCAGCGCACGACCATGGACGCCGTGAAAGCCGTACGACTCGACAAAAGCAGGAAAACGCCCCGAACAACCGATGCCTGAGGCGATCACGGCCTGTTCCGGCGGGATGCCGAGCTCGGACAGCGATCTGTAGAAGGCGCTGAGCACGCCAAAATCGCCGCAACCGGGGCACCAGATGGGCTTGACGTCGCTCTTGTAGTCGCCTGGCGCGTATGTCTTGAGTAGTGCGAGCGTATCGGGCATAGGATGGACTCCTATCGTAGGCATTGCCTGGTTTCTTGGGCCAGGTCGAACCCCGCCCGCGTTTTGCGGGAGGGATTGAGATAACACCCTACCGTGTGCGCGGTACAACCCATTCATTGTAGACGCTCACGATCTTCTCATAGATGTCGCTGGCATTGAAAGCGTCGCCGTTGAACTGGTTCAGGCGGTGGATCTTCATGCAAAAACGCGCCTGAATGATGTCGGCAAGCTGGCCGCGATAGTTCAGTTCAGGAACGATGACAGCCCGCAGCGGCGCGATAAACTCCGACAGCTCCGGATCGGGCATCGGTGACAGAAAGCGCGGGAAGAAGGCCTGCACCTTCATGCCCTCGGCCACGGCGCGATCGATGGCCTCGCGCACCGGCCCCGATGTCGAACCCCAGCCGACGATGCCAACCTGCGGCTCCGGATCGCCATAACGCCAGATGGCATGGGGCCAGGCGCGTATCTCGTCGGAAGCGACGGCCAACTTGCGGAAGCGTTTCTCCATCATGATGGTGTGCCGCTCCGGACCGTAGGCCGGCGCGCCGGTCTCGTCGTGCTCCAGACCTTCAGCCGTGTATGATCCGCCGATCATGCCGGGCAGGCTCATGGGCGAGACGCCACTGTTGGTCACCTCATAGCGCTTGTAGCTGTGATCCGTGTTGCCATCGGGCTTCCAGAGTAGTCGCTCCGACCGCGTCACGCGCGAGAAGTCGAACGTGGGAATGGTTTCAACGCGGTTAGACAGGCCGAAATCGGATAGCACAATGACCGGCAGTTGGTACTTCTCGGACAGGTTGAATGCGTCGATAGCAGCATAGAAACAGTCTTCGACGCTCAACGGGGCGATAACAATGCGTGGGAAGTCATCATGCCCGCCATAGACAGCCAGAAAGAGGTCGCCTTGCGATGTCTTGGTCGGCAATCCGGTCGATGGGCCGCCGCGTTGCACGTCTACAATCACCACCGGCGTTTCTGTCATGCTGGCGTGGCCGAGTAGCTCCGTCATCAAGTCGAGGCCGGGGCCAGACGTCGCCGTCATGGCGCGCGCACCGGCGAACCCGGCGCCCATGGCAATGCCAAGCGCGGCGATCTCATCCTCAGCCTGGATAAGTGTGCCGCCCATCTTGGGCAATTCGGTAGCCAGGAACTCCATGATGTCGGAAGCCGGCGTAATGGGATAGCCCGCATAGAACGTGCAGCCGGCGGCCAGAGCGCCAATGGAGAAGGCCTGGTTGCCGCTGATGACGAGGCGACCAGCGCCGCGATCGTCGTCGGGCACGCCGAGGTTGAAGGGCGCCTCTTTGGTAATGTTCTCTTCGGCGTAGTGGTGGCCAAGCTCGAGCGCTTGCAGGTTCTTGACCAGCAGATCGCCGCCGCGCTTGCCGAGTTGCCGCTCAACGACGACGCGTGCCTTATCGTAGGGCAGACCGAATATCTTGACCAGGGCGCCGATCGCAACAATGTTCTTGCCGCGCATAAAGTCGATGCTCTTCGCCAGTTGGGTCAACGGCAGGGCATAGTGTAGTTCGCCGCTGGCTGCTGGCGGAGTGAGCTCGTTGTTGTCATAAATAAGGATACCGCCATTGCGCAGTTCACCGTGGTGGCGGTCGTAGGCCTCCTGGTTGAAGGCCAGCAGGATGTCGAGCTTGTCACCCGGCGAATGCACCGGTTCGCTGCCCACGCGCAATTGGAACATGACGTGGCCGCCCTTGATCTCAGCCGGGATCGTGCGCACCGTGTACACTTCCAATCCGGCAAAGGCAGCTATGCGCGCCAGCACCTCGCCGGTGGTCACGATTCCTTCGCCCGACTCGCCGCCGATGCGCAAGGTCACATCACGCGTCGCTGCAGCCGTGGCCGCCGCCGCAGTCTTCTGAATCTTTGCTAGTGTTGTCATTCAAAACTCCTGGAAGCAGTGCAACCTCCCGCGCATCTCAACGCGCCGGAAGATGCGGCGGCATCACATGAATTCTCGCTTTGTCTTCTCGAAATCCTCAGCCATGGTGGAGCTATGAAGCGGCTGCTTGTAGAGTGGTTGGTCCTTCAGCACCGTCACCTGGTCCTCATACGTCGGCTGGTTCACTTCGTAGATCACACCCACGGGAATGGCCTCGCCCCACTCACTCGCCTTGCGGAATGCGTATTCGCGATCGGTGGGCGCGTAATCCGGATCGTCCTCGATCTTGTGGATGCGCAGGCGGTACCATTCCTTGGTGTTGACGTGGTTGTACGTCACGCACGGTTGGAGGACATCGATCAACGCATAGCCCTTGTGCATAATGCCGCGCGCAATCAGATTGGACAAGTACTTGACGTCGTTGGCAAAGCCGCGCGCAATGAACGTTGCTCCTGCGGTCAGCGCCATCGCCAGCGGGTTGACTGCAACCTCGATCGAGCCTTCCGGCGTGGTGGTCGCGACGAAGCCCTTGTCGCTTGTGGGCGAGTACTGGCCCTTCGTCAGCGCATAGACCTGGTTGTTCTCAACGATCTGCAGCATGTCCACGTTGCGGCGCGCCGTATTGAGCAGGTGATTGCCGCCGATGCCGTAGCTGTCGCCATCGCCGCTCACATTGATCACCTTGAGGTCAGTATTGGCGAGATGGAATCCGGTTGCGACCGGCAAGCCGCGGCCATGCAACGAGTCATAGCCATTTGCCTTGAGGTAGTGCGGCAATTTCGAGCCACAGCCGATGCCGGAAAAGAACATCACTTCATGGGGCGCAATCTCAAGCTGGGCCAGGGCCTGCTTGACAGCGGCGATGATGCCGAAATCGCCGCAGCCCGGGCACCACGTCGCCACATCGATGCTTTCGTACGTCTTAAGATCATACATGAGCCAACACCTCACTCTTGACGCGCTCGACAATGTCTTCCGGCGACAGCGGGCGGCCATCATAGCGCAGTATCTTGTGATCAACCTTGCGCCCGGTCTGTTCGCGCAGGAGACTGGCAAATTGTCCGGTAAAGTTGCCTTCGACAGACACCAGTTGGTGGCTCTTCTCCAGGATGGCGCTCACGCGCTCAGCAGGGAAGGGCCAGATGTCGGCGAAGTGCAGGAAGTTGACGCTGAAACCCTGCTTGTTCAATGTATCCGTCGCTTCGCGCAAGGCGCCATAGGTCGAACCCCAACCGATCAGCGTCAGGCCGGCGCTTGCCGGGCCATAAAGCTCAGGATCGCGCATGTCTTCAACGGCGGAGTCCATCTTGCGCATACGCTTTTCCATCATCCTGATGCGGTCTTCCGCACTCTCAATGATGTACCCATGTTCGCTGTGCTCGTCGCTGGTGGTGAAGACCGGCAGCCTGGATGTACCAGGAATAAGCCGTGGCGAAATGCCTGACCCGGTGATGGCATGGCGCGCATAGTCAGTAAGCTGCGCAGCTTCTTCCGCGCTGACCAGGGCGCCGCGATCGATGCTTACCCTGGCCAGGTCAAAGGATTCCGGCTCGACCGTGCGCTGCGCAAAGGCCTGGTACAAATCGGTCAAGATCAGCACGGGCAACTGATACTTCTCGGCCAGGTTAAAGGCGCGCCAGCCGGCCTCGAAACACTGCTCGATGCTGCCCGGCGCAAGCACAATGCGGGGAAACTCGCCTTGCGACGCGTGCAGCGCGAACTGCAAATCTGCCTGCTCCGTGCGCGTTGGCATGCCTGTCGATGGGCCGGTGCGCTGCGCCAGCACAACCACCAGCGGCGTCTCAGTGATGCCGGCCATGCCCAGGGCCTCGACCATGAGCGAGAAGCCGCCGCCAGACGTGGCGGTCATGGCGCGCACGCCGGCGTTGGCGGCGCCGATCGCCATCAGTATGGCCGCGGTCTCGTCTTCAACCTGCTTGGTCAAAATACCAAAGCGGTTGGCTTTGGCGGTCAGGTACTCGATGATGGTGGTGGCCGGCGTCATTGGATAGGCGGAAATGAACTTGACGCCGGCCGCAATCGCGCCCAGGGCGATGGCCTGATTGCCGTGCAGCATCATGCGCGCGCCGTGCTCGACCGGCTTGAGCTTCCAGGCGAAATCGTTACTATGGTCTTTGACGGCCAGAAAGGCCGCCTGAGCCACCTTGAGGTTGCCATTGACGACCTCGTCACCCTTGCGCCGGAAGTTCTGGGTGATCACGTCGGCGATGCGGTCGTAGGGGAAGCCGGTGATGCCTGCTGTGGCGGCGACGGCAGCGGTGTTCTGCATCAGCTTATCGCCGCCCAGTTCTTTGGCGAGCTTCTCCAGAGGAAGGGGAATCGGCTTGAAGCCAGCAGCCCGCAGATCGTCGGCATTGACGGCGAACGTGTCGTCGTAGATGATGGCGCCGCCGGGGACGAGATCCTTCTTGTTGAGCTCGATCGTCTCCTCGTTGAAGGCGAGCAGGAGCTGGATGTGTTTAGAATGGGCATAGATGGGATGCGCAGACACGCGAATTTGCGAGAAATTGTGCCCACCGCGAATGCGGGACATGAAGTCCTGCAAGAGGTGGACGTAGAGTCCGCTACGTGAGAGTGCTTTGGCGAACCCCGCTGCTGTGGACTCCATGCCTTGACCGGCTTCACCGCCGATGCGGATACTCATATCGTTCAGCATAGATGTTACTCCCGTATACTCGACAAACTTAAGAACACGACTCATTTTACTACAGGAGAGCGGGCTTGTCAATGACATTAGTATGCTTTAGATGCAACTAATCATAAATAGAGCGGAGACTGGTGTGCGCCGTTGCACGGGGGATGGGGCTATTATAACACGGAATGAGCGCGGCGACAAGGATGTCGCGTCGGCTGGTCCCTCTTCCGCAATGGCAACCAAGCAAGCGGTATCATCCACTCAGCGGGGAATGTCGACAAGAGGGGACTGTGCCTGCCGCGGTCAGGATGACAACCGACCGATGCCGCAAGGAATGGACCATTATGCGGACTTATCGAGCTGCAGGCGCAGAGGCAGCGACGTTGATCGACGTTGCCACTCAGCTACCCTGACGAACTCGCTGAACCATGACACATGATGAAGTGTACCTATTGACAACTTAGCCATAGCGTGGTATGATCTATACAGATCAAGTATGAACATAGAAAGGACTGGCATCATGCCAAGACGACGTTGGGGACCTGGGTGGGGCGCCCCCCTGACCGGCGGAGCGTGCCCGCGCCGTATCAGCCGTTTCCTCGAGCCATGCATTCTGCTGCTGCTGCGCGGCGACGCCACGCATGGCTACAATCTGGTTGAAGAGCTACAGCGATTCGGCTTTGTCCAGGGTTTCATGGACATGAGTGTTGTCTACCGCGTCTTGCGGGAGATGGAGGAGGATAGTTGGGTGACCTCGCAGTGGGACACCGCCGGCTCTGGTCCGCCCAGACGCGTCTACCAGGTCACACGTCAGGGTGAAGAATACCTGCGCTGGTGGATCGCCGACCTGCGCCAGACCCGCGACGAGCTTGACCGCTTCGTAGCGATGTACGACCAGCAAGAGACCCAGCGTGGAACCGGCCAACCGCCCCAGCAGTCCGGGGGATAAGCATGTACGATAGAGATGTGCAAGGAGAAAACTGATGCGTATCGCTGTTTCTGCTGACACCGATCGTGGTCTGGAGGCGCTGGTCAGCCCCCACTTTGGGCGCTGCCCGTACTACGCCCTGGTGGATGTGGAGGGGCAAACAATCACATCCGTGAAAACGGTGCCAAACCCGTACTACCCGGAACACGTGCCAGGCGTTGTCCCTGAGTTCATCCATAAGCAGGGAGCGAACGTGATGCTCACGGGTGGGATGGGCTACCGGGCGGTCACCTTCTTTGAGCAATTTGGGGTTCAGCCGGTGACCGGAGCAGGCGGCACGGTGCGTGAGGCGGTCGGCCAGTTCCTGAACGGCCAGTTAGCTGGTGCGGCGCCATGCAGCGAAAGCGCGGCTCATGCGCAGAGTGGGCCGCACCACTGAGCAGCCATGGCAGTCGCGTACACCGAGATCGGCAAGAGGAATGTGCGTGCTGTCTGGGCGTTAGATTCGAGTAGCCCAGTCCATTGTGATGGATCAAGAACACAAACGTAGCACCAGTGTGAGGCGCTGCGCAAGCGGACGCTACAGTAGACGACATCCCGCGCGCGAGGGAGTGTACCAATAGTGACGTGAAATGGCGTTGTTCACGAGCAGCAAGAACAAACAAAGGAGGCACGACTATGCCACGAGGTAATGGAACGGGACCGATGGGACTGGGTGCCATGACGGGCCGCGGGGCCGGCTACTGCACCGGCTATGCGATGCCAGGCTACGCCAATCCAGTATTGGGGCGCGGCTTGGGCAGTGGGTTCGGTTTTGGGGGTGGCGGACACGGGCGGCGCAACATGTTCTACGCGACCGGTCGGCCCGGCTGGCTGCGCTTTGGCTGGCCGGGATCGACAGCGCCCATGTCGCCAGAGAACGAGGCGGCAGCGTTGAAGGCCCAGGCTGAGGCGCTGCAAGAGCAGGCCGAGGCGATCAATAAGCGTATCGCTGAGATCGAGCAGACGTAACAGTCGCATGTTGCGGTGTGGTGTGCGTCCTGGCGTACACCACACCCAACACATGAGTCTATGGAGGTGACCCTATGTTCAATCTACTTGGTGGTGGTGGCGGGCGTGGTCAGGGAGGAGGCGGCCGTGGCCAGGGCAGTGGCGGGCGCGGTCGAGGCGGAGGCACAAAGCCTGGCTCCGGGCCGGTTGGCAACTGCGTCTGCCCTCAGTGCAAGTAAAAGACACCGCATGTGGTTGGCCAGCGTTGCCGTGACCTGGTCTGTCCGCAGTGCGGGACCAAGATGATTCGGGAGTGAGCCAATGAAAATCCTTATTACAAGCGCTGCACCAAGTCTCGATGCAGACATCGATCCGCGATTTGGACGAGGGGCCTACCTGCTGGTGGTGGACTCAGAGACGCTGCAGTGGCAGGCAGAGGCCAACGCTGCGGCCTCAGCATCGGGCGGCGCAGGCATTCAGGCTGCGCAGTTTGCCGTCAACCAGAAAGTCGGGGCAGTCATCAGCGGCGACTTTGGTCCCAATGCCTACAATGCCCTCAATGCAGCAGGCGTGCCCATGTATCTGTTCGGGGCGGGCGGTACCGCCCGGGAGGTGGTTGCGCGCTTCAAGAGCGGCCAACTGCAACAGGTTGGTGCGCCGACCGGGCCAGGCCATCACGGTGGAAGGGGCTGAACCAGATATCATGAGGATTGCTGTCGCGAGTGGCAAGGGAGGCACCGGCAAGACCACTATCGCCACCAGTCTGGCTCTCAGCCTGGCGGCGGATCAGTGGAACGCCCGACTGACCTCGGGTCCGCCGCTCTTCCTGGACTGCGATGTCGAAGCTCCCAACGCGCACCTGTTCCTGAAACCAGTCTTCGACCGCCGCCAGGATGTGGCTATCCTCATCCCCCAGGTGGATGAAGGCATGTGCACTCACTGTGGCAAGTGCGCCGAGGTGTGCCAGTATCATGCCATCGCCGTGCTGGGGAGCAAGGTGCTGGTGTTTCCCCAGTTGTGCCACGGCTGCGGCAGTTGCACGCTCATGTGCCCGGCGAGCGCCATCACGGAGGCGCCGGACGTGATGGGTGTGCTCGAAGCTGGCGCCGCTCTGTCTGGCATCGCCTTTGCGCGGGGTGTCATGAACGTGGGCGAGCCAATGGCCGTGCCGGTGATTCGCGCTCTCAAGAAGTGGGCGATGCCCCAACCGGGGCAGCTCGTCGGCGTCGACGCGTCGCCTGGCACGTCGTGCCCGGTGGTCGAAGCGGTGCGCGGGGCTGACTTCCTGCTGCTGGTCACGGAGCCGACGCCATTTGGCCTGCACGACCTGCGGCTCGCAGCGCAGATCGCCCGCGAGCTCCGCATTCCGGCTGGGGTGGTGATCAACCGCGACGGGATAGGTGATACGGGGGTTGGCGAGTTCTGTGCAGCAGAAGGGCTGCCGGTCTTGATGCGCATTCCGTTCGAGCGTACGATTGCGGAAGGGATTGCCCGGGGGAACACATTGGTGGAGATTCATTCAGAGTACAACTCATGTTTCAGGGAGCTCTACGCGGAGATCGTCAGCCAGGTAAGGCGATACGAAAGTAATCGTATCTGAAGCCGATCATGCGCATGGCAGGGAGCATCTGCCGAAAGATCGCTCGCTGACTAACTAAACGGAGGTCAAGATGCCGGAACTGAAAGATGGTTGTGTGAAACCTGCACGCGGACCGATCGTGCCTACACCCGCATCTGCGATTCCAGCAGCGGGAACCCCAGCACAGGAGGTTAGCAAGATGTTGGCACGTGTTGGTAAGGAAGCGATTGACTTCGAGGCCAATGCCTTTGTTGCGGGCGTGGGCTTCAAGACCGTCAAGCTCTCGGACTCCAAAGGCCAGTGGGTTGTCCTGTGCTTCTATCCAGGTGATTTCACCTTCGTTTGACCAACGGAACTGGCGGCGGTCGCCGCCCGTTACGAGCAACTGAAGGCCCTGGGTGTAGAAGTGCTGGCCATGAGCACCGACAGTCGCTTTGTGCACAAGATCTGGCAGGAGCAGGAGTTGTCCAAGATGGTGAGCGGCGGCGTGCCGTTCCCTATGCTCTCCGATGGTGGAGGCAAGATCGGCGCGATCTATGGCGTCTACGACGAGGCTGCCGGTGTAGACATCCGCGGCCGCTTCATCATCGATCCCGATTTCCTGATTCGCGCCATGGAGGTGTTGACGCCAGAGGTGGGCCGCAATCCAGATGAGTTGATTCGCCAGATCAAGGCATTCCAGCATGTCAGGAAGACTGGCGAGGTGACGCCATCAGGCTGGCAGCCTGGGCAGATCACGCTCAAGCCCGGCCCAGCGCTTGTAGGCAGAGTCTGGGAAGTCTGGAAGCCGTAGGCAAGAATGAAACAACTGGTTATTCTCAGCGGCAAGGGCGGCACGGGCAAGACGAGCGTGGCCGCGGCCTTCGCCCATCTGGCGGCTACGAGCACGCCGCCTGTAAGTGCCGTCCTGGCCGACGCGGACGTGGACGCAGCCAACCTGGAACTGGTTCTACAGCCGCGCCTGCTCGAAGAACACGAGTTCGTGGGCGGGTCTATGGCAGCGATAGACCAAGAGCTGTGCACAGAGTGCGGAATCTGCGCACAGGTGTGCCGCTTCGACGCGATCAGAGCCGCTATGCAGGCGGGCTATTCCGTAGATCCAATTGCCTGCGACGGCTGTGCGGCGTGCGTCTACCAATGTCCTGATCAGGCCATCCACATGGAGCCGCAGGTGGCCGGCCGCTGGTTCCGGTCGGAGACGCGCTATGGGCCACTGCTTCATGCTGCCCTGCTTCCCGCACAAGAGAACTCGGGCAAACTGGTCACGATGGTGAAGCAACAGGCGCGCCTATTGGCATTGGACA
>CAYOEZ010000114.1:0-12711 GCA_964402955.1 uncultured Ktedonobacterales bacterium
AACTTACTAGACGATGCACTAGTCAAAAAGTCACTCACGGATCTTGGATGCACCCCCTCCGCGTTGCCATTTGATTTGCAGGTACGTTTGCTGTATACTGTCTATATGGGGGCGAGAGTGCATCAGGAGGCGACACTATGACGATGCAAGAGATTCTGGCTGACATTCATTCGCTCGAAGAAGATATGTTGGCGTTCGAGCGCAAGTATGGCATTCGCTCGGAGATCTTCTACGCTGCATATGCCAGCGGTGAAGAGCCAGCGGATGACGGTTGGGTGTTGGATTTCACGGAGTGGGCCAGCGTCTATCGTACATGGCTGCGGCGGCAGGCAGACTACCGCAATGAAGTTAAGCGTATTCAGCCTAATGCCTCCAGCCTGGTCGGCTTAATTCATGTGGCATCATGACCAATTCACTCCGTTCTGCTGAAGATTATGAGCTCTACATCTACACGCTGGCTGAGCAGTTTCCTTCTATACGTCATTCCACGTTGACATTTGTTCGCCGTGGTGTGTCGCTTGCCCGCGTCGCAGGGGAGCTACACTTCACCCACGACATTCGGTTGCGCGTTCGGGAGCGCATCGTATACGATCGCCTGCCGGCAGTCATGGATGAGTATGGCTACGAAGTGTGGCAGGGGCAGGAGAAGCTGTACTGGTACGACTCGCAGCCACACCCCAACGATCCGCGACTGCAAAGCACGCATCCCCATCACAAGCACATTCCTCCGGACATCAAGCACCATCGCATACCAGCTTCCGACATGAGCTTTACGAACCCCAATCTCTCCGTGCTCATCCACGAGATTGAGATACTAGTCGAGCGAGTGGAAGGTGCTACGAAATCGGTCGACAGATGATTCGTTCTTGCACTTCATACGGACATGCTCCGCAACGTGGTTTGTTATGCTGCATCTGAGTGCTTGAATGGATCAATGATATCGTCGCAGAGGAGGGCAAAGAAGCTCGGGCCTTGCGTCTCGGCACTGCTGCGGGCCATCTTCTGAAGCGACCGGGAAGGAGCCAAGACATGGTCTGCTTTGAGTGTGGCAAACCGGCGGCGGGTGTGTGCACCCGATGCCAAAAAGGCTACTGCAAGGAGCATAGTGACGGGCTAGGCGGCGGATTGTGCTGGCAATGCCGAGTCGAGACAGAGACACAATCGGCTGGTTACCGGGGCTGCTGTCTAGGCATTCTGCTTGTGCCCGTTGCTGTGTTGATCGCTAACATGTTCTTCTACGAGATCATAAGGCGGCCTTCATTGTTCTTGCTCCTCATCACGGTCGCGGTCGCCATCTTCACTCCGCCTGTCTTCTTTTACCGACGTGCAAGACAGTCTGCTCGTCAGCGGCTGGCGGCGGCGAAGAAAGTCACGCAAGAGATGAGCCACAGGAAGGAGACACTCTTATGAACAACGAAGTGCTCTTGCTGCTGGTCTAGCCTGGCTTGTCTTCTCCGGCTGGGTCAAGGAGAGAGGCCGCCTGGGCTCAGGGCTCTGGATTGCTGTCTGGATTCCAGTACCCATCGTGGTGGCGTTCTTCGGCGCTCTCGCCATCAACCTGGTTCTTCCCCCTTCTGCTGTGGTTGATCCGCTCTTGGTTCTGTTCTAACTCTACTTTCTGTTGCCAATTCCTGGCATGGTCTGGCTCAGCGAGGCCCTAGAGACGCAGCCGAAAAGTCCATATTCCGGCGGCACCGAATGCTAGCTCCCCATCAGAGCATACATTTGAGCCTGAAAATGACCCGGATCACCCATTTTGGTGCCGAAAATGGCCTGTAGGTCATAATTCAGTGCCCACAAATTCCGACGATCGGGTTTCCGGCTGCGTTTCTAGGCTTGAGGCGCCAAGCAGAATCAGTTGCCCACGTTGGCAGATCCAGAGCAAGCGCGCGTCCGCTGACTAGGGCTGCGCCCGATGGGCACCATCCGCGTTGGGTGCATCCAAGATCCGTTTCTTGGCCTGCGAGAGTGGGCGCTGCACGCCAGTTGTTGCAGCACCAGAAGAAAAACGGGGCAAATGTGACAAAAACCGGCTATTCCTGGCCAAAAAGCGGCAGAAACCACCTTCGAAGTATGGTGAAACAGGGTCACAATACCCGGCAGGGCCGCCACATGGGCTAAGTCACTAACGGATCTTGGATGCACCCTCCGCGTTGTTGTTTGTTGCCTTTATGGAGCGGATGATGCATAATACGTACAGGATACGTATTGTGAGGAAAACCATGCAGAAAAAACTAACCATCACCCTGGATGAAAATGTCTACGAGGGACTGCACCGTGTCGTTGGGCGGGGCAACATCAGCCAGTTCATTGAGTTATTGGTACGCCCGCATGTCGTGCAGGCGGACATCGAGGCGGGTTATCGACAGATGGCGCAGGACGAGCAGCGAGAGGCTGAGGCCGCCGCATGGATTGAGGGCGTTCAGTGAAGCCAATGTCATGCTCAATGGGCAGCAGCGCAAGGCCATGGCTGATCAACTGACAACAGTGAGCAAACTGCGTCTGGGCGACTTGATTGGATTGTTGTCTGACGCTGACATGGTGCAAGTAGGACATGCTATTGAAGTCCAGTTGGGCCTGAAATAAGACGACCGTGCACATGGAGTTGCGATCTCTCCGAGAGAGAGCCTGCCCCGCAGTATCGGGCATCGCAACTCCATGGTAGCGTGGAGAATGATGTGAAGAGACTCCTCCGTCTCCTTCGTAATCTGGTCATCCTGAGCGTGGTTGCAGGGCTGGTTATCGGCGGCGGGCTGTGGGTGGCTGTGCAGCGCACGCTGCCCCAGACAAGCGGCAACCTGTCTGTTACTGGTCTGAAGAGTAGCGTCGAGGTCATCCGCGATACGTGGGGCGTGCCGCACGTGTACGCCCAGAATGCGGATGACCTTTTCTTTGCTCAGGGATATGTGATGGCCCAGGATCGGCTGTGGCAGATGGAGTTCAACCGCCACATCGCGGCCGGCCGTGTCTCCGAGTTTGGCGGCAAGGCGACGTTGAAAGATGACATTCTGCTGCGGGCTCTGGGGCTGCGGCGCACCGCCGAGGCCGATGTGCAGAGGCTGGATGCGGCGAGTAAACAGGCGCTGCAGGCGTTTGCCCGCGGCGTCAATGCGTTTGCCGATACGCACCGCGACCGCCTCCCGCTGGAATTCACGCTGCTGGGAGTGGCGGGCGCGAACATCTACTGGGAGCCGTGGACGCCGACCGACACCGTGGCCATCGGTAAAGTCATGGCGCTGGGTCTCTGCATGAATATGCGCATCGAGCTGTTCCGCTCGCAGTTGTATGCGAAATTGGGCAAGGACAAGGCTGCGGAGTTGGAACCCGGCTATCCTGCAAGTGGGCCATTCATTGTTGACATTGTAGGGGCAGGTCTGGGCGCTGTCCTCGATTCGGACGGGGAGGCTACTGTAGGGGCAGGTCTGAGACCTGCCCAGGGCGCAGACACGGAGTGGGCAGGTCTCAGACCTGCCCCTACGGTGGAAATGGACGATCTGGCGCAAACATGGGAGCGCGTGCTCTACATGGCGCAGGCCGGGCGGCTGCCTGACGGCGGAGAGACCTCTTTCCCGTTCTCGGCGATTGGCAGCAACAACTGGGTCGTCAGCGGCGCCAAGACGACAACGGGCAAGCCGCTGCTGGCCAACGATCCGCATCTAGGTATCCAGAACCCATCCATCTGGTACGAGGTACATCTTGAAGCGCCCAATCTGCGCCTGGCCGGCGTCACCTTTGTTGGTGTTCCCGGCATTGTGTTGGGGCACAACGACCGCATCGCCTGGGGCGCGACCAACTCCGAAGTAGATGTGCAGGATCTCTACATCGAAAAGCTCAATCCGGCGAACCTGCGCCAGTACGAGTACCAGGGCAAGTGGGTAGACGGTCAGGTATGGCGCGAGCAGATACATCTGCGTGGACAGGCTGAACCAGTCATCAAGGAGATACTGGTCACGCGCCATGGACCAATCATCACCGAAGGCGTGAGTGACCGTATCAGTGACCAGGTGGCTTTGCGCTGGACTATTCAGGATGAAGGGACGCTCTTCCAGTCGGTTGCCATGCTGTGGACTGCCCGCAACTGGCAGGACTTCCAGGCGGCGATGAAACTGTGGGATGCGCCGTCGCAAAATATCGTCTATGCTGATGTGGACGGCAATATCGGCTACCAGATGCCTGGCCGCGTGCCTATTCGTGCGCGGGGCGACGGCTCGGCGCCTGTTCCTGGTTGGACGGGCGATTACGAGTGGACAGGCTTTATCCCCTACAATGATCTGCCGCAGGCCTACAATCCGGCCAAGAACTTCATTGCGTCGGCCAATAATCGCATTGTCAGCTACAACTACAAGTACTTCCTCTCCAACGAATGGGCGCCACCCTACCGTGCGCAGCGTATCGAGGACCTGCTGGCGGTCAACCCCCAACTCTCCGCTCAGGATATGCGCGATATCCAGGCCGACGTTTACAGTATCCCGGACCGCGAGTTCGCGCCATACCTTGTTGCCCTGTCGCCGGCGGATGACAACGAGCGGCGGGCGATTGATCTGATCGCGGCATGGGACTATCGCACCACTACCGACAGTGTGGCCGCCAGCCTCGTGGAAATGACGCTTGCGTATGTCATGCGCCTCACCTTTGGCGACGAGGTAGGTAAGCTGGCCAACGACTATCTGAACAATGGCGTGCCGGTCTTGCTGCGCATTCTGCCAGACGAGCGCAATGTCTGGTTTGACGATGTAACGACCTCGGCCCGCGAGACGCGGGGCGACATCTTGCAGCGCAGTTTGACGGACGCGCTCGCCGACCTGACCAAACGGCTGGGCAAAGATATGGGGACGTGGACGTGGGGACGGCTGCACCAGGCCACCTTCACACATCAGGCTTTTGGCAACATCCCTGTCCTCAACCGCGTGTTCAACCTGGGGCCTGTGCCCGTCCCGGGCAGCGGCGGCAATGGTTTTACGGTGTACGCCGCCAATCACAATCTGGCGAAACCGTTCAAGATCGGCATCATCAGCTCGATGCGGGCCATTTATGACCTGAGCGATTTCGACAGCTCGCTGATGGTCAATGCTGTGGGCCAGTCCGGCCAGCCGGGCTCGAAGCACTACGGCGATCAGATCGCTGCCTGGCGCGACGTGAAGCACCATCCGATGCCCTTCTCACGCGCCGCGGTCGAGCAGCACAAGGATGCCGTGCTGATCCTGACGCCGAGCTAGAACGCAGAAGGAAGCCCATGCAAATTACGCACCTGCACCGCTGGGATGTGACGCCGGCGGAGGCGATCGAGATTCAGAACGAGCTGCGGGCGCGCGTGGCGACGACGCCCATCCCTGGCGCACCGCTCCTGGTCGCGGGCGTGGATGTGGGGGTGAACGATGACCGGGCGCGGGCAGCCGTCGTCGTCTTGCGCTATCCCGAGTTGACGTTGGTTGAGACGTCTGTCGTCGAGATGGCGGTGACGTTTCCCTACGTTCCGGGGCTGTTGGCCTTCCGCGAATGCCCGGTGGTGCTGTGCGCGTTTGAGAAGCTTACCAGTGTGCCCGATCTGGTGATTGTCGATGGCCAGGGATTGGCTCACCCGCGTCGCTTCGGCCTGGCCTGCCATGTGGGCGTGATCCTTGATCTGCCGGTGATCGGCTGCGCCAAATCGCGCCTGGTGGGGACGCATGACTATCCCGGGGGGCCAGTGGGTTCGCGGGTGAATCTGTGGCATGCGGGGGAGATCATCGGCGCGGTCATCCGTAGCAAAGAAAAGGCAAACCCGCTCTATGTCTCGATCGGGCACAAGGTGGACCTGGACACGGCTGTGCAGTATGTTCTCGCCTGTTGCCGGGGCTACCGCTTGCCGGAAACCAGCCGGTTGGCGCACCTGGCCGCGAGCGGTCCAGGCGCCGTTGACCCCACATGTACGTAACGTTATGTTTGATCTGGCGCGCCGTCGTCGGCGCGCAGGCGATCGAGGCTGCGCCAGGCCGGGGGCGTCGTGGCAGCGCTGAGGGCGCCAACGCCGCGGAAGCGCATACCCGTTCCCCAGTCGGCGACTTCGGGATCGAGGACGATCTCGCCGCGGCGACCGTCGTTGCACACAAGCAGCAGGCGCTCGCCTGCCCTGTGTGCGGCCAGCAGCGCTTCCTCGTCTTGCCACTTCAAGAGATTGCCCTGCCAGCCCGATGTGCCTGTGAACGCATCAGCGAAAGCGAAGATCGTCCCCTCAACGTGTGAGACAAGCTGATTGTTCTCGGCCTGCAGCACACGACCGATGAAGTCTACTGGACGCATGGTATGGATCCCCCTCAAGAGACCAGCGAGGTCTCCAAAAACCTCGCTGGTCTTCTCATACTAATATCCGACCGCGCAGCCGTCTTTGCGCGGGTCAGAGCCGCCCATGAGCACGCCAGTCTGTGGATGCACCATGATGATCTGGCCGCCTCCAAAGCCGATGCCCTCACTGGTTACCTCAAGGTCGTGGCCACGCGTGCGCAGGTCGGCATAGACCTTGTCGGGCAGGCCGGTTTCGATCGCAACCTTGTCGCCCTCATGGAAGCAAAAGCGCGGCGCGTCGAGAGCTTGCTGCGGGTCCATGCCGAAATCGACCACATTGCACATCACCTGCATGTGCCCCTGTGGCTGCATGAATCCGCCCATGATGCCAAAGCTCATCAGCAGCTTGCCGTCTCTGGTGGCCAGGGCGGGGATGATCGTGTGTTAGGGGCGCTTGTGCGGGGCCAGTGCGTTGGCGTGACCCGGGGTGAGGGTGAAAAGTGCGCCGCGGTTCTGCAGGCAGATGCCCGTGCCGGGCACGACGACGCCCGAGCCGAAACCCATATAGAGACTGTTGATGAACGAAACGGCGTTGCGGTCTTTGTCGACAACCGTCAGGTAGACTGTGTCGCTGCCGTAATTGAAGAAGGGGCCGGTCCTGGCGTGCCGCATGTCGATGAGCGATCGCTGCGCGCTGGCATGCGCCGGCGAAAGGAGATTGCTCAGTGGCGCCGGCGCGAAAACGGGGTCGGCCACGTGGGTGTAGGCGTCGCTGAAGCCGAGCTTCATGGCCTCGATGATCAGGTGCAGGTAATCGGCAGAATCATGGCTAAGGGCGGCCAGGTCGTCGTTGTGCACGATATTCAGGGCAATCAGCGCGGCCAGGCCCTGGCCGTTGGGTGGGATTTCGTAGATCTTGACGCCGCGGTAGGTGATACTAATTGGCTCGACCCACGTTGACGTATGGTCAGCGAAGTCATTCATCTCCAGGAGGCCACCGTTCTGGCGCGAGTGGTCGACGATGGCGCGGGCGATCTCGCCGCGGTAGAATGCATCAGCGCCCTGCACGGCGATTGTCTGCAAGGTGCGAGCCAGATCGGGCAGGCGGACGATCTCGCCAGAGCGCGGCGACCGTCCATCGCGTAGATATGTCGCCGCAGCCGCAGGATCATCCGCCAGCTTCTGCACTGCACTCAGCCAGTAGCCGGCAATGATGTCGGAGACAGGAAAGCCATCGCGGGCATAGGCGATCGCCGGCTCGAGCACACGCTCCAGGCTCATCGTGCCGCATGTGGTCAGAAGATCGCTCCAGCCGGCCACCGTGCCGGGGACGGTGACGGGCAGCATGCCGCGCTCCGGAATTGTCTTGTGCCCGCGCTGGCGCATGGCGTCGATCGTCGCGGCGTAGGGCGATCGTCCGCTGCCGTTGAGACCGAGCACCTTGCCAGTCTTGCCTTCATAGACGATGGCAAACATGTCGCCGCCGATGCCGGTCGACATCGGTTCGACGACGTTGAGCATGGCCGCCGTAGCGACAGCCGCATCAGCGGCGTTGCCGCCAGCTTTCAGGATATCCAGGCCCGCGAGTGCAGCCAGAGGCTGGCTGGTGGCAACCATGCCGTTCTGGGCCATAACCACAGAACGGTGAGAGGGGTAAGATGGCATGATGTCTATCCTTTTGTCGGAATATATCGTCACATTCGTACAACGATCACGGCGATGATGGCGAAGGCAAACAGGATCAGCACGGCCCCGCACATCAGCCCCAGCACGATGAGAACGGACGTGTTGGCTGGAAGCGCGCGCGTGGTTGTTTGCTGTGGCTGGGTGGATGGCCCGGTCTGCGTGGCGGTGACGCCCAGACTGGCACGCCAGCGGCTGTCTAGCTCGGCGGTGCTCATGCCGAGCACGCTCTGCAGAGCGGCGTCATCCGTGCTCCCGCTCTTGAATGCCTTGAGCAACTCGGCGATCTTTTGCCGGCCCAGGCTGTCGCGGATGAAGACAACGACGCTGTAGCTTTGGGCATAGGCAAGCGTAGCCTGTTTGCTATCGGCAGGGAAGTTGCTTGAGAGGCTCTTGAGCGAAACGAGTTGTTTGGCGCGGATGGCCTGGCTCAGAGCGGTCTTGTACTCGGCGTCCAGATCTCCTTCGGCCCACATGGCAAGCCCCTCATCGAGCCAGCGCGGCAGATCGCCGTAGGGGTTGGCTGTGGCGCGGTGGATGATCAGATGCGAGAACTCATGCGGCACGGCGCGCTTGCCGAAGCTGAGTTGGTCGGGGGGAACGCCGATAAGCACCAGATTGTATTGCGGGTAGGCACGTCCGCCTGTCCACTCCTGGGCCGATTCACCGATGCCGCTGCGCAGATCGTCAAATGAGCCATAGATGTAGATGGATGCCGGCTTGCGCTCGACGGAAAACTCTGCGGCGAGGCGCTGATAAGCCGTGACGGCCGCATCGAGCAGGTCGCGCCCGAGCGCATCGTCGCCGCGATACCAGTTGAGGGTGACGTCCTCACGGTTGAGACGTTTCCAGGTGAAGCGCGTGTCTTCGTAGGTGAAGCGCCTGCGCTCCGACTCGGTCTTGTTGCCGGCTTTGTCTTCGACCAACCACCAGTAGGTGACGATGGTTCCAGTCGGCAGATCGGCGTTAGCCAGGTTCCAGGTGTGATCGACGGTGATGAGCCGGGCCGGCGCCACAGTCTTTTCGTTGGCGTTTGTGCTTGTCTGGTCGGCCAGGCGAAAGAGCAATGTGGCTCGAATGATGTCGTTATCGGACGTCGCCTCCAGCGTGAAGTGCGCCTCTTTCTGGAAGGTGTAGCTGGCTTCTGTGCGGGTGATCGTGATGGGGCCAGCGGCCTGTGCCGTCGCGGCCATGCCTGCCAGCAGGCTGAGTAGTGTGAGGATGATGAGCAGCTTGAGTTTCATGGTATCCCTTGTCTATCCGCGTCAGTCTGTGCTTCCCATTGTATAAGGGGCGCCTGCCAGGCGGCCGAGTCGCTGTCCCAGTGGGCAGAGGGCCGGTCGCGTTTGGCGATGGCCAACTCGACGCCGCTGACGCCCTCATGATGCAGGAAGTGGCTGACTGTGCGCATAGCAATGCGCGGCGTGTTGTTGACCTCGGACAGGTGGGCCAGCCAGGCCCACTTGTGCTTGCCGTTCGATGTCTCTGCCAGCAGTTGCGCCGCCTCGACGTTGGAGAGGTGGCCCATGTCGCTGAGGATGCGGGCTTTGAGCAGGCGTGTGTATGGCCCGGCGATGAGCCGCTCGCGCTCATGGTTGGCTTCGATTATGACCAGATCGGCCTGGCGCAATGGGTAGCGCATCTCGTAGCACGGCTTGCCGGCGTCAAGAATCACGCACACGTGCCAGTTTTCATAGGTCACGAAATAGCCCACGGGTTCGGCGGCGTCGTGCGGGATGTAGAACGACGCCAGCTCGATCTCCCCGATCGTGCGCGAACTGCCGGTGGCCAACTCGATCGATGGCGCATCGCCGAGCGCTGCCTTGCCCTCGTCCAATGTGCGCCAGTTGGCGACGATCGGCACGCCGTAGCGGCGCGCCATGACGCCGGCAGACTGAATGTGGTCGCTGTGTTCGTGGGTCAGGGCGATCGCCCCGAGAGAGGCAGGGTCAATGTGGGCGTGGCGGAGGTGGTCTTCTACGGCGCGCGTGGGTAGTCCGCAGTCAATCAGGATCGAGGTTTCTCCTGCCTGCACCAGAATGACGTTGCCCGAGCTGCCTGTGGCCAGGCTCTTGACCCGCAGACTCATTGCCTTGTACGCCTTTCGCATCGTCTATGGGGGATTATAGCATTCTGGTGCAGGGTTGGCAAGGTTACGCAGCGCCCTGGGCGGGCAGTAGTGCAGCCTACTTGAGATGCATCCAATCCCGACATGACCACGAAAGTGCCGCTGTTGTCACCGCGAAAAACCTTGCATTTCGCCACAATTTGGGATACAATACATATAGGTTTCCTTCTCTTCGCCATTTGCGGCAGTGAACACAATCCCAAAACGCGTTCGTTTTGATCACTGTCCTGGCGGTAATCCGCTGAGATTTCAAGGCCCGTGCCAGTATCTGAAGAAAGGCCAAGATGAAGCTCCCCCCTTGTCAATTGGTCCCACTTACGGTACGTCTTTGGTGTCAAAGTCAGCTTGGAGCGGCACCAATGAGGTCCAGAGTCTCATGGAATGAGGCGGCATAGAGGCCAAACGCATCGGCCGCGGAACGTGCAGAGTCGTGCTTGACTGCTGGCGGCCATTGTGGTAACACATAGCAGCGGAATACTGCGTGAGACCAGATCATTGTCGGAGATCCCGCGGTTTGGGTTGGGAGACCACCGTGGAGGCGTAACAGGTTTTTCGCGTACTAATGAAGGGAGGTGGTGTCACAGCGATTCCAACTCGAGCATGAAAGGTCACTTGTTGTGAAAGCCTAGATACTTTGAGGAGGGAACGAAAGATGACACGCCGGTTTTCTCGTTTGTTGACGCTGGTGGCCGTATTAGCAGTGGTTCTTTCGGCCGCCATACCCGCAGCCACTGAGCCAGCCAATACTGGTAAGAAAGGCGGGGTTCAGGAGAGCCCCAACGGGGTCTATATCGTTCAGATGGTGGATGAGCCCGTTGTTGCTTATGAAGGTGGCATCCAGGGACTGAAGGCGACCTCACCAAAGAACGGCCAGAAAATCGACCCGAACAGCCCCGCCGTCGTCAGCTATGTGAGGTATCTGAAGGGCAAGCATGATCAGGCCCTGGGCAAAGTGGGCGGCGGACGGAAACTCTATGATTACACGTACAGCCTCAACGGTTTCGCTGCCCGATTGAGCCTGGAACAGGCCAATAAGATGGCTGCTGTTGCCGGCGTCAAGTTGGTGAGTGCCGATGAGCTGCAACAGATGGACACCTCTTCCACGCCGACATTCCTGGGTCTTGATGTCACTGGCGGCCTCTGGGATCAACTCGGTGGTGTGCGCAACTCTGGTGAGGGCATCATCATCGGCGTGGTCGACTCGGGCATCTGGCCTGAGAGCCTTAGCTTCACAGACCGCGTCGACGCGAACGGCAATCCTGCCCAGAAGGGTAAACTGGTCTATCAACAGATCCCTGGCTGGCACGGCAAGTGCACCCCCGGCGAGCAGTTCAACGCCTCGATGTGCAACCAGAAGCTGATTGGCGCCCAGTACTTCAATGTGGCCTGGGGCGGCAACGCCGCCATCGACGCGCTGCGGCCCTGGGAATTCAACTCGGTGCGCGACTACAACGGCCACGGCACCCACACTTCCTCCACCGCCGGCGGCAACAACGGCGTCCAGGCCACTGGGCCCGCTGCCGTCTTTGGCCCCATCCGCGGCATGGCGCCCCGGGCCCGCATCGCCCTGTACAAGGCCCTGTGGTCTACGCCAGATGCCCCCACCCCCCGTGGCTATACGTCCGACCTGACGGCGGCGATTGACCAGGCCGTCAGAGATGGCGTGGATGTGATCAGCTACTCGATCAGCGGCACACAGACCAACTTCCTCGAGCCGGTGCAGGTATCTTACCTGTACGCGGCTCGTGCCGGCGTCTTTGTCTCCGCGTCGGCGGGCAACAGCGGCCCCACGACCTCCACCGTGGCGCATCCTGGCCCGTGGCTCACCACTGTGGCGGCCGGCACACATAACCGCAGTGGCGCCGGCTCGGTGACTCTCGGCAACGGCGTGACCTACTTCGGCGCTTCCTTGGCGACCGCGGTTGGCCCAGCGCCTCTGATCGACTCCATCGCTGCCGGCTTATCCGGCGCGGATCCGGCCAAGGTGGCCTTCTGTTACGCCGCTGTGGACAACGGCGGAGTTCCTGTGTTGGATCCAGCCCTCGTGGCCGGCAAGATCGTGGTCTGCGACCGCGGCGTGACCGCCCGCGTCAACAAAAGCCTGGCGGTCCTGCAGGCCGGCGGCGTGGGCATGATCCTGGTCAACACTTCAGTCAGCTCCCTGAACGCCGACTTCCATTTCGCGCCCACCGTCCATCTGCAAAGCACCGACCGTGCGGCGGTCAAGGCCTACGCGGCCCTCTCCGGCGCGACGGCAACCATCAACCAGGCCACCGTTACGTACAGCACCCCAGCCCCATTGACGGCGTCCTTCTCGTCGCGCGGCCCGCTGCAAGCTGGCGGCGGCGACCTGCTCAAGCCCGACCTGATCGCCCCGGGACAGGACATCCTGGCCGCGGTGGCGCCTCCAGGCAACGCTGGTCGCGATTTCAACCTGTACAGCGGCACCTCCATGTCCGCCCCGCATGTGGCCGGCGTGGCGGCGCTGCTGAAGCAAGCGCATCGCGATTGGTCGCCGATGATGATCAAGTCGGCCCTGATGACCTCCGCCTATGACGTTCTGGATGGTCCGAATACCAACCCGCCCGTGATCTTCCGCCAGGGCGCTGGCCACATCCGGCCCAACAGCCCTGTCCACC
>CAYOEZ010000114.1:12721-14866 GCA_964402955.1 uncultured Ktedonobacterales bacterium
CGATCCCGGCCTGGTATACAACGCGGGCTGGAACGACTGGCTGGCCTTCTTGTGCGGCACCACGACCGGCGTCGGCGCCTCAACCTGCAGCGCGCTGGTTGGCATGGGCTACTCCCTTGATCCGAGCGACCTGAACACCGCCTCCATCGCCATCGGAGCTCTGCCTGGCGTGCAGACCGTCACCCGCAAAGTCACCAATGTTGGCTCTGGTGCAGCCACCTATACGGCTTCCGTTGCCGGCATGGCTGGCGTCACTGTAGAAATCAGCCCGGCCTCACTGACGCTGGCCAAGGGTGAGACGAAATCCTTCACCGTCAAGTTCACCCGCACAACTGCGGCACTGAACGCCTACGTCGGCGACCAACTGACCTGGAGCGACGGCACCCATTATGTGCGCATCCCCTTGGTCGTCCGCCCGGTGGCCCTGGCGGCTCCGGCGCAGGTTTCCGGCAACGGCAGCCCGGTCAGCTACAACGTAGTCTTCGGGTATGACGGTTCCTTCACGGCTGGCGCCCGCGGCCTGGTCCCGGCGACCACCTTCGCTGGCTCAGTATCGACCGGTGTATCGGTCAGCTACGATGTCAGCGTCCCGGCCGGCACGACCTATGCCCGCTTCTCGCTGTTTGATGCCAACGTCAGCCCGGCCAGTGACCTCGATCTGCGCGTCTACCGGGTCAATACAGCGCCCACACCACCCACACTGGTCGGCTCCAGCGGGGGTGGCACGTCGGCCGAAGAGGTCAACCTTGTGAACCCGACCGCTGCCACATACACAGTCCACGTGGATGGCTATGCAACCGCAAACCCTTCCAGCTTCACCCTGTTCACCTGGGTGCTCGGCAGCGCAGACGCTCTTAACATGACCGTCTCGGCGCCGGGAGCGGCGGTCCTGGGTACAACTGGCGCCATCAACCTCACCTTCACCGGGTTGGCACCAGCGACCAAGTACCTGGGCAGCGTCGCCTACGGCGGCGCGGCTGGGATGCCGAACCCGACCATCGTGCGGGTGGACACACCCTAGCAGATTCAAATAGGCCAAACGCTAACTAGTCGCCATGCGCCGTGGCCCGCACCCACGGATGAAAAGTACTCCAGATACCCGATGTCTGCGGAGACATCGGGTATCTAGCGGCCATTTTCATGCTAGATCTGGGGCTGTCCCGAATCCTCGTGCTAGATGAGGTCGTGGACAGCCCCAGATCCTGGCGCTGACGTCGAAATCGAGGGGGGGCGGTTCATCGTGCCCTGTGTCGGGGTTGGCAAGTTGACCTGGACAGGCAGTCCGCTACCACAATGGTCAGCCGGCGGCTGTGGAGGACCAGGCGATCGCTCTGCTGACCAAATTGACCACAAAAGCGCTGCTGTTGTGTGACGATTGCTATGCAGTTGCCGGTGTCTGGTGAATAATGTCTACGGTAATATGCACATGTGCATGTAGGAAGCGGACTCCTCCGCGACCCATTGTCGAGATGCACATCGGCGCGGGAGAGGCCGTGCCGCTCCACAGCATTGCGCCAGTTTTGCCAAATGGGGAAAAATGATGCCCAGAACGCTTGACACGATAGGGGCGATCTGCTAATATCCTGCCCGTTGCCTCCGGAAACGGTGGCGTCGGGTGAAGCAAGACGGACAAGCGAGTTTGCAAAAACGACGCTGAACCCACTTGACAAAGCGATAGCAATCTGATAACATAACCTTCCGCTGCCCTCGAGCAAGTGGAGTGCAGCGAGTCAGTGAGTGAGCGGTTCGTGACAGAGTCCGACGTCTTAGAGACATCCGACAAAAGAACGAGTTTCGCAATCGCTGGCGGAAGTCCTTGACAATCAGAGCCGTATCTGTTACAGTTACATCCCCTGAACGAAGGGGATGCGGCGAGGCGGAGAACGACGGAACGAACGAGTTTGCGAATCTCTGCCAGGCCACTTGACACGGCAAACGAAATTTGCTATAATCCCCTTTCGCAAGAGAGGAACGTTAACAACTGAAGAGTGATAGGAACGCAAAAACAGTGTGTGAGTGCGGATCCAATAAGTTCCTTCGCAAGTTAAACCTCGGGCGTCGCTCGAGGCCATATATTTGTGGAGAGTTTGATCCTGGCTCAGGATAAACGCTGGCGGCGTGCATAAAACATGTAAGTCGGACGAG
>CAYOEZ010000115.1:0-14826 GCA_964402955.1 uncultured Ktedonobacterales bacterium
TGCCGCTCATGCAGGGACTGCTGGCCGGCAAGTTCCGCAGCGCCGCCGATGTGCCCGATACCCGCGCCCGCACCCGTCACTTCTCGTCGCAGCGCGCCATGACGCGCCACGGCGAAGACGGCGCTGAGGATGAGACGTTTGCCGCCCTGGACAAGATACGCGCCATCTGCGACGGCGCAGGCGTGTCCATGGCCCAGGCCGCGCTGGCATGGGTTCTGCACCAGCCCAATCTGGCCAGCGTCATTGTCGGCCTGCGCAACCCCGATCAGGTGCGCGCCAACATCGCCGCTGCCGACGTTCACCTGTCGACGGCTGTCCTGCGCGCCCTCGACACTGCCACCGAGCCACTGAAGAAGAAGCTCGGCTCGAACCCCGATATGTGGCAGGCAGGCGAAAAGGCACGCTACCGCTAGTCGGTCACTGGTCGGTGAACGGGACGCGGATTAGCACGGAAGGGGCGCGGATTGGCGCAGATAGGACAATAAGATCCGCACTGATCCGTGTCCCTTTGCGCGGCAATCCGCGTCCCGTTGACGGCCCCGCTACTCCACGTCCAGCCCCTGCCGCCGCAGAATACCTTGCGCCCGCTCCAGGTCAGCCGGAGTATTGATGTTGAAAAACGAGAGTAGCTGCGGGTCTATTGCACGCAGATCATTCTCCTCCACCTCAAGCACACGCACATCGGGAAAGAACGAGATGATGCGTGGCGCGGCTGCGCCGAGCAATTGGCGGCGCATGGCGGGCAGGCAGGCGTCGCCATATACAGCATGCAGCGGCTCGACCTGTCCTGCCAGCACCGGCGCAACTACAGCGTAGTCCGCCGCAACACAGACCAGGTGCGTCAGCAATGGGCGGCTGAGAAACGGCATATCCGCGCCGACGACGACGATGCGCTGGCTGCACGAAACGGCCAGCCCGCTATAGATAGCACCGAGCACGCCCTTCCCCGCAAAGATGTCGGAGACGACGCGTGCCCCTGCATGAGCATGCGTCTGCGACGTGCTGGTTACAATGATGACCTCGCGGCAGAAGCTGCCCATGAGGTCAACCGTGCGCGCCAACAAGGTTTGTCCCCCGATGCGCAATGCCGTTTTGTCCTTGCCCAGGCGGCGGCTCTGACCACCCGCGAGAATGACAGCCGAAACATCAAGCTCCATGCGCTCTCCTTGCGCGCATCATAGCACGATTGATGAGCAGTAACAAGCCTTGCGCACGGTCACACTTTGTGGTATTCTACACACCGTTACGTACTAACGAGCACATTCCCCCAGCGATCGGCATGGCGCGAGATTCCCACCGCCTGACCAAGGAGAAGGTGATGACCGAACCAGTTGACCTCAACCCGTTGAATGACTTGCTCGCCGGATTCCCTGCCAACCCATCGGATGTCATCCCAATTCTCCAGCGCGCACAGGCGATCTACGGCTACCTGCCCCCGGAAGCTCTGCAGCGTGTCAGCGAGCACCTCAATATGTCACTGGGCAAGATTTTTGGCGTGGCCACGTTTTACGCTCAGTTCTATCTCGAGCGGCGCGGCCGTCACGTCCTCAAGATATGCGATGGCACTGCCTGTCACGTCAAGGGCGCACCCGGATTGATGAGCGCGGTCAAACACGAATTCGGCGTAGACCCCGGCGAGACGACACCAGACGGCGAGTTCACCGCAGAGCTCGTCTACTGCCTGGGATCGTGCGCACTGGCGCCGGCCGCCATTCTCGATGGCCAGGTAATGGGTCGCTTACGCCCAGAGCAGCTGCTTCCCCGCCTCAAGAAGTCCACAACCGCTCCAGACGAAGCCTGAGTGCTAAGCGAAAGGACAGCAATGAGCATACGTGATCTAGTCGTACCGGCAGAGGCGCTTCAGGTCGTCGGAAATCCCAGCCACCGCCTGGTCGCCGTCTGCTCCGGCACTGGCTGCGTGTCGTCGGCCAGCGTGGAGGTACGCCAAGCCCTTGCGGAAGAGCTCAGCAGGCGCGGCTTGGCCGGGCAGGTCGAAGTGCGGCGCACCGGCTGTTTCGGCTGGTGTGCGCAGGGCCCCATCTTGGTCGTCTACCCGGGAGAGGTCTTCTACACCAAGGTGTCTCCAGACGACGTGACGACAATTGTGGAAGAGCACCTTATCGGCGGGCAGCCGGTTGACCGGCTGCTCTACTATGATCCAACGCGCAAAGCGCGTGTTGAGACCTGGCACGAGATAGGCTTCTACAAGAAGCAACAGCGCCTCCTCCTCCAAAACTGCGGCCTGATTGACCCAGAGAGCATCGACCATTACCTTGCCCGGGAAGGCTACAGAGCCTTGCACACGGTTCTGAGAGCGATGTCACCCGAGCAAGTAATCGAAGAGGTGATCGCGTCGGGCTTGCGCGGGCGTGGCGGCGGCGGCTTCTCCACTGGCGGCAAGTGGAAGCTGGCCCGCCAGACGCAGCGCTGGCCGAAGTATGTGATCTGCAACGCCGACGAAGGAGACCCTGGCGCGTTCATGGACCGCTCCCTGCTAGAAGGCGATCCGCATTCAGTCATCGAGGGCATTATCATCGCGGCCTATGCCATCGGCGCTCGACACGGCTACGTCTACTGCCGCGCAGAATACCCACTGGCTGTCCGACGGCTGCAGATCGCACTGGAGCAAGCCAGTGAGCGCGGCCTGCTGGGTGAACGCATCCTGGGCAGCGACTTCAGCTTCGACCTCCAGGTCAAAGAGGGCGCTGGGGCGTTCGTTTGTGGTGAGGAAACGGCCCTGATGGCCTCCATCCAGGGTGATCGCGGCCAGCCTTGGCCCCGCCCTCCCTATCCGGCGGTTGCGGGGCTGTGGGGCCAACCAAGCAACGTCAACAATGTTAAGAGCTACGCCTACGTACCGCGCATCATCCGCATGGGCGCCGATTGGTTCCGCGGTCTGGGCACGCCCACCAGCCCGGGCACAGCGGTCTTCGCTCTCACCGGCATGGTCAATAGTGTCGGCCTGATCGAAGTGCCTATGGGCATTACCATCGGCCAGATCATTACCGACATCGGCGGAGGCATTCCCGGTGGCCGCCGCTTCAAGGCCGTGCAGACCGGAGGGCCGTTGGGCGGATGCCTGCCGGCGGCCTACATGGACACAGCGGTCGACTTCGACTCCCTGCGCGCCGCCGGCGCGGTGATGGGATCGGGCGGCATGATCGTCGCCGACGAAACGACCTGCATGGTCGAGTTCGCCAAGTACTTCATGAAGTTCGCCTGCGAAGAGAGCTGCGGCAAATGCCCGCCCTGCCGCATCGGCAGCACGCGCATGCTGGAAATCCTGGAACGCATCACCGCCGGACACGGCGAGCTTGCCGACCTTGATCTGCTGCGTGAGCTAGCCGAAGGAATGCAGAAAGGCTCGCTGTGTGCGCTGGGGCAACTCGCTCCGTCTCCCGTTCTCTCTACTCTACGCCATTTCGAGGACGAGTTCCTCACCCACATCAAAGAACAGCGCTGCCCGGCCGGCGCCTGCGAGATGCTCGTGCGCGCTCGCTGTGTCAGCGACTGCCCCGCTGGAGTGGACGTGCCGGCGTACCTCACGCTCATCGCTCAAGGCAGATACTCCGAGGCGATGGCTGTGCACCGCGAGTCAAATCCGTTCCCTCTGATCTGCGGCCGCGTCTGCCCGGCATTCTGCGAGAAGGCCTGCCGCCGCGGCGACATCGACGAAGCGATCGCCATCCGCCACGCCAAACGCTTCATGGCCGACCACGAGTTCGACGTGCCCTGGACTCCGCCCAAAATGGACCCGCCCAAGAACGTCAAGGTCGCCGTTGTGGGCGCCGGCCCCTGCGGGCTGACGGCTGGACTGCGCCTGGCCCAGCACGGCTACAGCGTCACCGTCTTCGAGCGCATGCCCCTGCCCGGCGGCATGTTGACCTATGGCATCCCGGCCTTCCGCCTGCCGCGTGAGGCGCTCTTCAACGAGATCAATCATATCTGGCGCGCCGGTGTGCAGTTCAGGCCCAACATGGAACTGGGGGCCGACTTCACGATCACGAGTCTGAAAGCCGACGGCTACCAGGCAATTGTCCTGACCGTGGGCGCGCACCGCAGCCGGGCGCTCGATATCAAAGGCGAAGAAAAGAAGGGCGTCTACCAGGGCCTGCAAATGCTGCGTGATATTGCCGTCGGGCAAGTCGCCAGCCTCAAGGGCAAGCGCGTGGTCGTCGTCGGCGGCGGAGATACGGCGACGGATGCAGCGCGTTCGGCCTTACGCCTGGGCGCCAGCGAAGTGCATGTGCTCTTCCGCGGCGAGCGTGAGGACATGACCGCCATGCCCGAGGAAGTCGCCGCGGCTGAAGACGAAGGAGTGCAATTCCACTTCCTGGTGTCGCGTGTCGAAGTCCTGGGCGACGAAGCGGTCACCGGAGTGAAGTTGCAGCGTCAGCGCCTGGGCGAATTTGACGAAAGCGTGCGGCGTAAGCCCGTCCCCATCCCCGGCACGGTTTTCGACATGCCCTGCGACCTTGTGATTCCCGCCGTCGGCGAAATAGCGACCTGGGTCGAGGACGAAACCCTCGGTCTGCACAACAGGGGCACTTTCGCGGTCGGCAAGTCGGCTGAGATCGACGTGTCGGGCGTGTTTGCCGCCGGCGACGCCGTGACCGGCGCCAGCACTGTCGTTCGCTCCGTGGCGCAGGGCAACCTGGTGGCACAGTCCGTCGACGCCTGGCTGACCACTGGCCAACTGACCGAAACCTACGTCAGACCCACGCGCCACGACATCGCGCAGCTCTTCAATCTGGACGACTACGCCGGCGCGCACCGCCCGGCCCCACTTAAGCTGACGCCGGAGCAACGCCAGGCGCGCGGCGAGCGCTTCGACGAGCGCGAGTCGGTGTGGGACGAGAAAGTCGTGCAAGAAGAATGCAAACGCTGCCTGCGTTGCGACCTGGAATGGCTGCAGCGCACCGGCCAGCCGTTGCCGTAGCGGAGATACGCCCGCTTAAAGCACAAACAGCCCGGTCGAGACCTGTGCCTCGCACCGGCGGGGACGATTGAGCGAGCTACACTTTGAACCGGCCGGCGGCTGAAGCCAGGTGGCTGGCAAACCGCGGCATCACTCATCCGTTTGGAGACAGTGTAGGGCGTTGCGTATAAAGGACTGGACAAGGATGTCACACATATGGAAGTGAAGCTGTTTGAGCACCTGCAGCAGGCAGGCTTGATCAAGCGGAATAGGGTCCAAGAGAGTAAAGTGCTCAACATGCCGTTCCTTGATATGTTGAATCTCCTGGACTTGGTTACTGCTGATACTTTCGAGCCTATTGACGGATTCCGTCCCTCCACATACACACATTGCGCCTCCATCGGCATGGGAGGAGGGCGTGACGAGTGCTATAGCCGTAGCTGTCGTCTGGAAGCTGCCGATGAACTGGCTCGATTTGCGGCACTATACAGCGACCAAGTCATTATTCACAACTATCTGGCCGATTTTGCGCCTTCTTGGGGCCATCCGCCGGAAACCGATTCGACAGACTTCAGGTGTGACTTGATTGACGACATCACAATCCTTCTGCATCTTCGCCCACTCATTGAAAGCGGGCGTATGCTAGTGTTCTCGCCTCCAGCGACTACTTGCCCCTATTGTTACGCCAAACACCTCTTCGGACCAAAGGCAGACAAGCGTCTGCAATCCGTGATGAGACAATTGGCTAGCGAGCTCTATGAGCAGATGGCGGTTGAACTCTACAGAACTGATCTTGGATACGAAGCTTCTTTGGCCATGCCAGAAGGCATCTTCAGGCATCAAAACTATATATGTCAATTTGAGACTCCACCAGAACCCATCGTTTCGAACCAGGATTACGTGAGGCGGATCGAATCAGGAGAATCACTTCTGATACCCGCACAAGTACGACGCGATCTCGGTCTGCATACAGAACTGGCCGAAGACGTACTGTGGAGTATCCGATACCAAATGTCTGTTGCTGATGTGATCGGAGCATCGTTTCTTACCTATCGCGACGTGGACCTGCGCGTGTTGTCTCTCATCTCAAACGATAACGCCCTCGCTCGCCGAAATACAATCGCAGGTAAGTACCTTAAGGCAATAGTTCCATTTGCTGCCGATGTGCCCGCTTCCAAGCTTCTACTTCTCCGCCAGCGCGAGGGAGAGGCCTTCATACAATTCCGGGCGGCATTCAATACGGCTCTAGCGCAAGTGAGCTCACAGCAGGAGGAATTCACTGAGGAAGATGCGCAATCGCTTTACTCAGACACAATCGCTCCGGAACTAGCGAGGCTCGAACAAAAGGTGAACGACGCCAAACGGGATCTAGTCAAGATACCGCTTGCATCTGCCGTCGGAACTATCGCGATCCTCGCATTTGGACTCTACGCCGGGATGGTCCCGTCCGAACTGAAAACAGCAGCAACTGCTTTGGGGCTCACCAAGATCATGCACGACACGATCTCAAAAACTGTCGATTCATTGGACTTGGAGAGATCCATTCGGCCCGAGAAATTCTACTTCCTGTGGAAGGTTAGGCACTCTGCACGAAGAACAAGACCACAGCACGACGCTGCTCGTTAAGCTTACCATTTTCAGCCAGGCCGCGCACTCAAGAAACCAGCAGACAGAGCGGACGCGTACCGATTTGGGAGACATCGAATGGCTATCACTTGCACCATCAACAACCAACAGATCATCGCTCCCGAGGGATCCACTATTCTCGATGCGGCCAAGCTTGGCGGCATCCGCATCCCCACGCTTTGCCATCACCCTGACCTGAGCAACACGGGCGCCTGCCGCATGTGCGTTGTCTCCGTCGAGAAGGCACGCGGCCTGCAAACGGCGTGCACGACGCCGGTGTTCGAGGGCATGGTGGTCGATACCAATAGCAAAGATGCCCGCGACACCCGCCGCTTCGTGCTTAAGATGCTGCTGAGCGACCACCCCAACGAGTGCATGAAGTGCGAGGTCAACGGAGCGTGTGAGCTGCAAGACCTTGTCTACGAGTACGACGTGCCATGGCCAAGCGGGCACGGCCTGCGCCACGCCTATAAGATCGATCCCGACCCCAACCCATTTGTCTTCATTGACAAGAACAAGTGCATCCTCTGCACGCGCTGTGTGCGCGCCTGCGCTGAGATACAGAACCGCGACGTGTGGAATATTGCCCAGCGCGGCTTCAAGAGCGTGCTCGTCGCCGGCGCCGACCAGCCGTTGCTCGACGCTCACTGCGAAAGCTGCGGGCAGTGCGTGGCCTACTGTCCCGTTGGCGCGCTTTATGATAAAATGAGTGTGGGCGCAGGCCGCCTTAGCCAGATCAAGAAAGTGCGCACGACGTGCGCCTATTGCGGCGTCGGCTGCAACTTCGACCTCCATGTGCGCGACGATAAAGTGGTGCGCGTGACCAGCGCCGCCGACGCCCCTGTGAACGGCATGGCGCTGTGCGTCAAGGGCCGCTACGGCTACGACTATGTCCATCACCGCGACCGCCTCACCCGGCCCCTGGTGCGCAGCCAATGGCTCGATGCGCAGCAACTGGACGGCAAGCTCGCCACAGGCGAGTGGCAAACGGTGGACATGGCCAAACCCCATGTCGAGGAGGGGCCGCGCGCTGCGGATGAGAAGCGCAGGGCGCGCCGCCAACAGAATACTGGCGGCGGCAAGACGTCTCCCTGGGTGCGCGTCGACTGGGGTACGGCGCTCGGTGTTGTGGCGGACAAGTTCGCTGCAATCAAAAAAGAGAGCGGCGGGGATGCTCTAGCCGTCCTCACCTCGGCCAAGTGCACCAATGAAGAGAACTACCTGGTCAACAAACTGACGAGGCAAGTGCTGGGGACAAACAGCATCGATCATTGCGCCCGTCTTTGACACAGCGCCACCGTCACCGGTCTGGTGACAAGTTTCGGCAGCGGGGCAATGACCAACTCGATCAACGACATCGCCAACGACAGTCGCTGCATCTTCATCATCGGCAGCAACACGACCGAGCAACATCCTGTCCTTGGCATCAAGATCCGCCGCGCCAAACGCATGCGCGGGGCAAAACTCATCGTCGCTGATCCGCGCCGCATCGACATTGCCACGTCTGCCGATCTGCATTTGCGCCACAGGCCAGGCACCGATATTGCCCTGATGAATGGCATCATGCACGTAATCATTCGTGAGGGGTGGCACGACCAGGCGTTCATTGCTGAGCGCACCGAAGGCTTCGAGGAACTCAAGGCGCTCGTTGCCCGCTACACGCCAGAGGTCGCTAGCGAGATCACGGGCGTGCCGGCGGCACAGATCGAGCAGGCCGCGCGCATGATGGCCGAAAATCGGCCCGGCGCGCTCCTCTACGCCATGGGCATCGCCCAACATACCGTCGGCGTAGCCAACGTCACGACCTGCGCCAACGTGCAGATGCTTCTGGGCAACATGGGCATGGCGGGTGGCGGCGTCAATCCACTGCGCGGACAGAACAACGTTCAGGGCGCCTGCGACATGGGCGGGCTGCCCAATACCTACCCCGGCTACCAGTACGTCAGCGATGCCGCAACGCGCCAGAAGTTCGAGACAGCCTGGGGTGTGCCGCTGCCCGACAAACTCGGCCTGACAGTCACCGAGATGGTCAAGGGCGTCGGCTCCGGCACGGTGCGCGGGCTGTACATCATCGGCGAGAACCCCATGACCAGCGACCCAGACCTCAACCACGTGCGCGAGGCTCTGACCAAGTCCGAGTTCATCGTGCTGCAGGAGATCTTCTTTAGCGAAACGGCGCCGCATGCCGATGTTGTCTTCCCGGCCGCAAGTTTCGTTGAAAAGGAAGGCACGTTCACCAACACCGAGCGGCGCATCCAGCGTGTGCGCAAGGCGGTTGCCTCTCCCGGCGAGGCCAAACCCGACTCGTGGATCGTGGCCGAGTTGGCCAGGCGTATGATTGCGCTGGGCGCGGCGACGCCTGCTGCTGCGCCGTGGGCAGGGTGGGACTATCCGACGTCGTCATCCATCATGGCCGAGATCAACGCCCTGACCCCCAGCTATGCCGGAGTGACGTATGAACGGCTGAATGCCGGCGAGCGCCTGCAGTGGCCTGTGCGCGATATGGGGCATGGCGGAACTCCGATCCTGCATGTGGGTAAGTTCACGCGTGGGTTGGGGCGCTTTGTGCCAGCCGAGCATATGCCCCCGGCCGAAATGCCTGACGATCAGTACCCGCTGGTGCTCACAACCGGACGCGTTCTCTATCACTGGCACGGCGCTGAAATGACGCGCCGCGCGCGTGGTCTGAGCGCCGTGTATCCCGAAGCGCTGATCGAGATCAGCCCGTACGATGCGCAACGTGCAGAGATCGCTGACGGCGAGTTCGTCAAGCTCAGCTCGCGCCGCGGCGAGATTGTCGCCAGGGCGCAGGTGACAACCCGTGTCGGGGCAGGATTGGTCTTCGCCGCCTTCCATTTCCCCGATTCGGCGGCCAACTTTCTGACCAACCCGGCGCTGGATCCTCAGGCGAAGATCCCAGAGTTCAAAGTATGTGCAGTCAAACTTAGCAGGATTGGAGATGACGTGTAAACAGGAGCGCAGTAGCTATGCAGGAACGTGAGTTCAGCATCGATGCCTGGCTGCCGCCGCAGATGGCGAGCAGAGCGGAGGCCATCGGTATCCGCAAAGCCAACACCGACTTTTTGACGATGCTGACGTTGGCTATCCTGGCCGGCGCTTTTATTTCGGCTGGAGCGCTTTTCTCCACCACCGCATTGGCTGGCTCGTCGGCGCTTCCCTATAGCGTCGCACGCCTGTTGGCCGGGCTGGTCTTCTGTCTCGGCCTGATTCTGGTGATCGTCGCTGGCGCCGAATTGTTCACCGGCAACAACCTCATTGTTATGGCCTGGGCCAACGGCAAGGTCAGTACGCCCAAGTTGTTGCTCAACTGGGTCATTGTCTATCTGGGCAACTTCATTGGCGCCATCCTCACCGTCGCCATCATGCTTGGCGCTCAGCAATACACGTTCTCGAAGGGCCTTGTCGGTCTGACCGCCCTCAACACAGCGCTCAGCAAAGCCACACTCGACCCGGCGCAGGCTTTTTTCCTCGCCATAATGTGCAATGCGCTGGTCTGCATGGCCGTTTGGCTCTGCTACAGTGCCCGCAGCACGACCGATAAGATTCTCTCGGTCATCTTTCCCATTACTGCCTTCGTGGCCGCGGGATTCGAGCACTGCATCGCCAACATGTACTTCATCCCGATGGGTCTTATGATCAAGCAATTCGCGCCCGATTCCTTTTGGGCGATGGACTCCCTGGCCAGGGCCACTCCCGTGGTGACGGTCAACACCTATGCCGGACTGACCTGGAGCAATTTCCTCTTCAATAACCTGATTCCGGTCACGTTGGGGAATATCATTGGCGGCGCGGTTCTGGTGGGCCTGGTTTACTGGTTCGCATACCTGCGTACACAACACAGTTAGGGCGGAGGAGGGGGCGAATGAAGGCGTACGTTTTAGTCGATGTGCGCTCTGGCGAGGAACGGCACGTGACGCGCGCTCTCAAGGGACAGGAGGGCATCCTGAAGGCCAATTTCACCTTCGGTCCCTATGATGTGATCTGCGAGATCGAGGCGACAGACCTGTCAGAGCTGGGCAAGGTGGTGTCCAAGGTCATTCGGGCGACGCCAGGCGTACTCGACACCGTCACCTGCTTGCAGGTGGACTAGCGGGCAGACCACGTCACGCCCTACACCCTTAGGGTTTCGGAAACCCTAAGGGTGTAGGGCGTAGGGTGTGACGTGCAGCGCGCGTGCTTAGCAAATGCGCGGCAACTGCTCGCCGCTCAGCATGTCGACGATGCGCGTGCCGCCGATGCGGCTGCGCATGACCACTTTGCGTGGGTGATCAGCAACGACCTCGCCGATGATCGCCGACTGCAGTCCCAGAGGATGTGCACGCATCGTCGCCAGAACGGCGTCAGCAACCTCACGCGCCACAATCACCAGGCACTTCCCCTCATTGGCCACGTAGAGCGGATCCAGCCCCAGAATCTCACACGCCCCACGCACAGCATCCCCCATCGGAATGCTGGTTTCCTCCAGGCGAATGCCTACCTGCCCCTGAGCCGCAATCTCGTTGAGCGTGCTGGACAGACCGCCACGGGTGGGGTCGCGCAGCACGTGCACACGCTCGCCGCCCACAGCCAGAATCTGCGCCACCAGGTCGTGCAGAGGCGCTGAGTCGCTCTCCAGGGCTGTCTCAAACTCCAGCCCCTCCCGCACCGACATGATGGCAATGCCGTGCGCGGCGATCTCACCATTGATCAGCACCACATCGCCAACGCGAATGCGCAGCGGTGAGATGTGCACGCCGGGCGGGATGATACCGATGCCAGTGGTATTAATGAAGACGCCGTCGCCCTTGCCCTTGTCGACAACTTTCGTATCGCCAGTGACGATCGGCACGCCCACGCGCAACGAAGCTTGCTGCATGGACTGCACAACCCGCCACAGGTCCTGCATGGGCAAGCCCTCTTCGAGAATCAGCGCCGACGAGAGCACGTATGGCCGCGCCCCGCACATGGCCAGGTCGTTGACCGTACCGTGCACAGCCAGCGAGCCGATGTCGCCGCCGGGGAAGAAGATGGGGCTAACCACAAATGAGTCAGTCGAGAATGCAAGGCGGCCGGCGTCAACGGGCAAGATAGCGCCATCGTGCAGCACCTCGAGGGTGGCGTTGTGAAACGCTGGCACAAACATACGCTCGATCAGCATTTGCGTCAGGCGTCCGCCGCCGCCGTGCGCCAGCGTGACCGTCGGGTAATCGCTCAAAGGAATTGGGCATTGCAGGCCGCCGAGCAGCGCCATGCCCACATCTTCAGCCATTATGCTCTCCCATACTGATAGTAGGCGGCGCAGGCCCCTTCCGGCGACACCATCGGCGCGCCCAGGGGATGCTCCGGCGTACATTTGCTGCCAAACGCCGAACACTCGTGCGGCTTCTTCAGCCCCTGCAGAATCTGCCCGGCAATGCACAGCGGCGATTCTTGCGCCGTGACGCCTTCGACGGCGAATCGCTTCTCGGCGTCGAAGGCGGCAAACTCAGAGCGCAAGCGGTAGCCGCTCATCGGAATCGTACCGATGCCGCGCCATTTGCGATCGCACACCTCGAAGACCTGCTTCAGGACCTTCTGCGCTGGAGCGTTGCCGTCACGCGTCACCAGACGCTTGTACTGATTCTCGACGCCGCTGCGCCCTTCTTCCAGCGCCTTGAGCGTCAGGTAGATGCCTTCCAGGAGGTCGAGCGGCTCGAAGCCGGTCACCACGATGGGCACGTGGCGCCTGGCCGCAATCGGCTCGTATTCCCAGTAACCCATGATAGTGCAGACATGCCCGGCGGCGAGGAAACCTTGCACGATGTTGTGCTCGGATCCGAGGATGGCTTCCACGGCAGGCGGCACCAGCACGTGCGACGGCAGAACCGAGAAATTGGTCAGCCCCAGGCGTTGCGCCTGCAAGACGGCCATGGCGTTGCCGGGAGCAGTCGTCTCGAACCCAACCGCAAAGAACACGACCTGGCGATCGGGGTGCGCCTGCGCCAGTTTGACAGCATCGAGCGGCGAATACACCATGCGCACATCGCCGCCCTGCGCCTTAACGCTCAGCAAGTCGGCCTGCGATCCAGGCACGCGCAGCATGTCACCGAATGAGGTGAAGATCACATCCGGTCTATGTGCGATCGCCACAGCCTTGTCGATCAACTCGAGGGGCGTGACGCACACCGGACACCCCGGGCCATGGATCATCCGCACGCTTTCGGGCAACATGCGGTCGATGCCGAACTTGATCAGCGTGTGCGTCTGGCCGCCGCAGATCTCCATAATCGCCCAGGGGCGCGTGACCAGCTTGCGGATCGCCAGCACAAAACGCTGCGCGTCCGCTTCGTTCCTATATTCATCTATGAAACGCATCGAAGACTCCCATTCTGGCTCTCGCCGATGACGCAATGATAGATCGCCCGTCCCTCGCCGCGCGCGCTACACGACCGGCGCGGTTTCGGGACCGGCCGGCAGTGGCTTAGCCCCCTCCTCCAGCTCACCGAGGTCCCCCATCTGCCGGAGCAGTTCAAACACCTCGTTGGCCTCTTCCTCATTCAGTTGATTGAGCGCGAAACCGGCATGGACGATGACATAGTCGCCGACCTTGACCTCCGGCACGTAGGCAAAACAGACATTCTTAGCGATACCGCCGAAGCTCACCTTGCCCATCGGCATTTCTGGCGTATTATCGATGCTCAACACTTTTCCTGGAACTGCAAGACACATATCGGCCTCCCCGGGCAGAATAACTTCTTAACTTCTTGTTATGTCAACAATCGCGCTGCGACCGCCACCTGGCCCAGCGCAATGCAGCCATCGTTGGGCGGCACTTGCCGGTGTAGCAACACGTCGAACCCCTCAGCCTTCAAGGCGATTGCCGTTCGCTCAGTCAGTAGACGGTTCTGGAAACAGCCGCCTGAAAGAGCAACCTGCTTCACGCCAACCGCCTGCGCAACCTCAACAATCGCACGGACGAGAGAGTTGTGGAACATGGTTGCAATTTGCGCCACGCCCACGCCGCGTTCGCTGTCGGCGAGCAGGGCCTCAAGCAGCGGCTGCCAGTCGAGAACGAGCGGTAAGTCAGCGCCACTTGCGCCGGGCACGTTGCCCGGCCTGCGTACGGGCAAGGGGTACGTCGCATCTGTCTCTGCGGTCGCGGCAAACTCCAGGGCCATCGCTGCCTGTCCCTCGAAGGTTGTGGTCTGGTGCAGACCAAGCAGAGCAGCAACGCCATCAAACAGGCGGCCGGCGCTGGTTGTGAGCGGCGCATTGACGCCGCGGCTCAGCATGTGCACCAGCATGCGCCGATCAGAGGCGCAGAAATCGCTGACGGGCGGCACGTCCGCTCGTTCCAGCACAGCCTCGCCTTCGATTTCCCAGAGGAGCCCGAGCGCAGTGCGGCGCGGCTCGCGCACGGCAGCTTCTCCGCCCGGCAGCCGGAACGGCCGCAGGTGCGCCACCCGCTGAAAGCCGGACGCATCGCCGAGCAGAAACTCGCCGCCCCAGATTGTCCCATCCGTGCCATAGCCCGTCCCATCCCAGATCACACCCAGCGCCGGGCCGTCCACGCCGTTCTCGGCCAGGCAAGCGGCCAGGTGCGCATGGTGGTGTTGCACGGCGATGAGCGGCACGCCCACCTGCTGATGCGCCCAGCGCGTCGAGAGATAGTTGGGATGCAAGTCGTGGGCAATGGCAACCGGCGTCGCCTCATACAGGCGCAGGAAATCGGCAATCACCCGCTCAAAGGCGGCCAGCGCTTCGTGGGTCTCCAGGTCGCCAATGTGCTGGCTGATGAAAACTTGCCTGGCGATGCTCAGCGCCACCGTGTTCTTCAGGTGCGCTCCCGCGCCCACGATTGGCGGCAACTCATTCTTGACCAGGACAGGCAACGGCGCGTAGCCGCGCGCGCGGCGCAGCAGGCGTGGCTCGCCCGCCGCTGCCCAGGCTACGCTGTCGTCGACGTGGCGGGCGATGGGCCGGTTGTGCACAAGAAAGATATCGGCAATGTGACCGAGACGCCTGACGGCATCGTTCTCGTCGGTGCAGATCGGCTCATCGGTCAGATTCCCGCTCGTCGCCACCAGCGGGAAGCCAACCTCCCGCAACAACAGGTGGTGCAGCGGCGTGTACGGCAGCATCACGCCCAGGTTTGGATTGCCCGGCGCCACGTCGCCGGCGATCGGCGCATCGCTTCTGCGCTGCATCAGTACGATTGGCGCCTCAGATGACGTCAGGAGCGTCTCGGCTGCGGGTGGTATCTCACACAACGCCCGTGCCTGCTGCAGCGTTGCCGCCATGAC
>CAYOEZ010000116.1:0-14769 GCA_964402955.1 uncultured Ktedonobacterales bacterium
CTTCGCTCCGCTCGCAATGACGGGTCCGTCCAGACCTTTTTGCAGTGGGCACATGCCGATGTGAGGTTAGCATGAATTGGTTAGCTTTCTCCTACTCTTTGCCTGCAAAATCAGGCTCAGGCCGTCGCGTAGCTGTCTGGCGTCGCTTGCGTGTTGTGGGCGCTGCCACTCCGGCCAGCAGCGTCTATGTTCTACCAGACCGCCCAGAGTGTCTGGAGGCGTTGCAGTGGCTCAGCCAGGAGATCCGACAGGCTCAGGGTGAGGCTTTGGTCATGCATGTGGAGAAGTTCGAGACGTTGACCGACGAAGCCGTGATCGAGTTCTTTCGCTCAGCTCGCAGAGAAGAGTACCAGGAGATCGCAGCCCAGGCGGCGCTGCTCGAAACGGCTGCGGCTGCTGCCCAGCCCCAAGAGCGTGAACGACTGATGGAGCAATTAGGCAAGCTACGGCGTCGCTACACGGATCTTCAACGTATTGACTACTTCGGCGCCCCCGAGGCGACCAGCCTGGCTGTTCGTCTGGCCCACCTGGAGCAGGCGCTGACGCCGTTCGCTCCCAACCGGCACTCGATTGCATCAGCACAGATTGCTGCGTATCGCGGCCGCCGCTGGGTAACGCGCCCCCATCCCCACGTTGATAGGCTTGCCTGCATCTGGCTCATCAGGCGCTTCATCGACGCATCAGCAGTTATCCGCTATGCAGTAGAATCTGAATCGGGCGAGATCGCCTTCGACATGGAGCGCGGCCAGTTCACGCACCGGGGACGCATGTGCACTTTCGAAACCATGCTGGCTGCCTTTGGTTTCGATGAGCCGGCTTTGCGCCTGATCGCCGAGATCGTGCACGAGGTAGACCTGCGCGATGGCATGTACATTCGACCTGAGACTGCTGGCATTGACGCGATTCTCAACGGTTGGGAGAGGGCCGGGCTCGTGGATGCTGACCTTGAAACGTACGGCATGGCGCTCTTTTCTGGCTTGTATGCTGCTCGTCAACTACCTCTCTCACAGTAGCGAGGACAAAAAGGAGAATGACCATGAAGTGGATCACTCGCTCGCACGTGCACGTGGACCGCGTTGCCTGTCCATGGCTGATCAGCCGGTTCGTGGACAGTGACGCCGAATTCCTGTATGTCCCCGCCAGCCAGATCGAAAAGGTTGCCAAGGAAACCGGCGCCGTTCCTTTCGATGCGCCGGGCGTCGAGCTTGGCCACAAGGATGGCCGCTGCTCGTTCGAGTCGATCATCCTCAAGTACGAGTTGAAAGACGCTGCCCTGCTGCGGATGTCCAAAGTTGTGCACGCTGCCGACACCACCGCCGACATTGACACGGACCCAGTGGCGCGTGGATTGGAGGCTATTGCCGTCGGCTACAGCCTGCGCTTCCCAGAAGACACCGAGAACCTGGCGCACCAGTTTGAGGTGTACGACGCCCTCTATGCCTGGTGCAGGCTCCAGGTTGCGAAGGGCCAGTAGGCTATTGCAGCATGGATGGGCACGGGCTTGCCCCGTCGTTGGGAGACCCGTGCCTACGCCCGATTTCACATTCTATGGAGGATATCATGGCGATGCGACTGCTTAGCCATGTCGAGTTGCCCGCGCACGCACAGCCCGGCGGGTTCGATCATGCCGATGTTCACCAGGGCACAGGGCGGCTCTATGTAGCCCATACGGCCAACGATGCGCTCGATGTCATCGACTGCGCCACTGACCGCTATTCGCATTCGATCCCCAACCTGACCGGCGTTGCCGGCGCCCTTGCCTCCGACGAGCGGAACACCATCTTTACCTCTAACCGGGGCGAGAACACTATCGGCATCTTTGCTGCGGGTCAGGAGACTGGCCTGGTTAAGGTCGGGGTGGGCGTGCGTCCCAATGGCCTGGCCTATGACCCGGGGCGCAATCTGTTGTTGGTTGCTCACGTGGGCGATCCGGTAGTTCCAGGCTCCTTCACCGTTTCGCTCATCGATGGGGAGCAGAAGGCGCGCATTGCCGACATCGCCGTTCCTGGTCGCACCCGCTGGGCTATTTTCGACCCTCACTCAGGTTTGTTCTATGTCAACATCTCTGACCCGGCGCTGATCGTGGTTATCGATGCCGCACAACCGACGAAGGTGGCCAGCCTCTTGCCCGTCCCCGTGGCCGGGCCGCACGGACTGGATATTGATCTGCAGCGCAGACGGCTCTTCTGCGCCTGCGATGGCAAGAAACTGGTGGTCCTGGCAACAGATGGAAACGTACACGCCATACTGGACATCAGCGGCGTACCGGATGTGGTCTTCTATAACGCCGCGCTCCAGCACTTGTACGTGGCCATTGGCGACCCCGGCGTCATCGATGTGTTCGACACGGTGTCTCTCAAGCTCATTGAGACAGTCGCGACCGAACGCGGCGCGCACACGCTGGGCTATGATCGGCAGCGCAACAAGGTCTATGCCTTCCTGCCTGCATCACATAGAGCCGCGGTTTACGTGGACGAGGGCGAGGGACGAGAGTAACCCACACCGATCAAGATCGGAGTGAGAACGAAGGCGCAGCGACGCCAAGGAGGCCCATCAATGGATCAGGAACGCATTACGGCGCTCGCCAAACTCTACCGTGATACCTTGCTCCTTGACGTCATCCCCTGGTGGCAGAGTCGCTTTCTGGATCGGGAATATGGCGGCTACCTTGTTTACCGCGATGCGGACGGCGCACTGCTGAGCACGGACAAGCCGGTGTGGGTGCAGGCGCGCGGCAGTTGGATCTGGAGCCGGCTTTACAACACGGTGGAGAAACGCCCAGACTGGCTCGAGGTGGCGCGCTATGGCATAGACTTCGTGCTCAAGCATTGCTTCGATAGCGATGGGCGCATGTACTTCAGTGTGACCAGAGATGGCCGCCCGCTGCGCAAGCGCCGCTATCTGTTCAGCGAAACATTCGGCGTCATCGGTATGGCCGAGTTGGCCCGGGCGACGGGATCCGAGGAGATGCTGCAGCGAGCCAGGGATCTCTACCGCCTCACGCTCAAGTACTATCGCACACCCGGACTGCTGCCGCCCAAGGTCATCCCGGAGACGCGGGTGCTCAAAGGCCACGCTATGCCCATGGTTTTGCTCGCGACGTCGCAGATCATGCGTGAAATCGACGGCGGCGAGGCGCTGTACGACGATACGATCAACAGCGCAATTACCGAACTGTTCCACGACTTTGTCAAACCTGACAAACGCTGCCTCCTCGAGACGGTCCTGGCTGATGGCAGCATCCTGGACACACCCGAAGGCCGCACGGTCAACCCCGGCCACGCGATTGAGACGAGCTGGTTCCTGATGACGGAAGGGCAACAGCGCGGCGACCGGGAACTCATCAGGCGCGCTTGCGAGATACTGCGCTGGTCGCTCGCTCTGGGCTGGGACAGGGAGTATGGTGGCATCCTCTACTTCGTGGACTGTGACGGCAAGCCTGCGGAACCTTATGAACATGAACTGAAACTTTGGTGGCCCCACTGCGAGGCGCTATACGCCTGTCTGCTGGCCCACTATCTCACGGGCGATGCTGAGTGGTCCAATTGGTACGAGCGAATCCACGAGTGGTCGTTTGCTCACTTCCCTGACCGGCAGCATGGTGAGTGGTTTGGCTATCTGCGGCGCGATGGCAGCATATCGAGCCCCGTGAAGGGTAACATGTGGAAAGGGCCGTTTCATCTCTCGCGTACACTGCTCAATGGCTGGCAGTTGCTCGACAAATGGCGGGAGAGGCCGCAGAGCGCAGGAATGTTTGCTTGACGCAGGCGAGGTTGCGTGCTAGAATCAGCTTATCAACAGCCGCGCAACAAATCCATCGACCGGGGTGAAGATGATGAAGAAGAAGGTAGCTCTGGCTCTGGATGAGAAAGACCTCCTTGAGATCGAGATGATCATGCACGATCAGGACAAAGACGCCGCGCTTGCTTTCGTGCACGACATCAAGCGCCGCGCCGATGTCGCCCAACGCAGCATCTGCGGCCAGGGTGTTGTCGCCGGTAGCCAGTCGGCATAGGCAAGCCAACAGGGCCTGTGCAAAGTCCCTTGACAGGCGCAACGATGCGTAGGTGCAGGTCTCAGACCTGCCCGCCTGACCCGCGTGGTCGTGGCAAGGCAGGTCTGAGACCTGCCCCTACGCATAGACGGGGGACTTCGCACAAGCCCCGGGCAAACCAACGAAACGCTTGACAAGTCTCAGTTTGTACGATATTATATAAGCGTTCGTTTATGCGTCCCACTGAGGCGACGACATGGAGATTCGTGACCTTCGCTATGCTCTACGTGCCTTGTCCGATACGGCGCGTCTGCGCATTGTACAATACCTGGCCAACTACGACGGCGAAATAACCGTCTCTGACCTGACCAAGGCGCTTCGCATCAGCCAACCCTTGGCGTCGTGGCACCTGCGCCAACTGCGGCGTGCTCAACTCGTGTCGACGCGACGGGTGGGCCGTCAGGTCTTCTGCACTCTCAATCGCGCTCGTATGGCCGACTTGTCCGCTTCCTTATCGTCATGGTGTGAGCGGAAAGTGGCCGCAGTGCGACAACAAACATCTGCCTTTTCCAGTACGACCGATAGTGCTGTGCTCCAACGCGGCGTCGAGGTCTAGTTTCTCGTCTGCGCGGCAGCAATATATGGGGTTCACATCCGTCCATTCGGAGATCAACGCGCACCATGGCGCCTTGCTGTGGTGCATCTCACGACTGGATCAGGATCGTCCCCACAAGGAGATGTATGGGTAAGATTCGTGTGGCGATCATTGGCGTGGGCAACTGCGCCTCCTCCCTGGTGCAGGGCGTCAACTTCTACAAGGACGCCAAGGAGGACGAGTTTGTACCGGGTTTGATGCACGTAAACCTGGGTGGGTACCACATCCGAGACATCGAGTTCAGCGCTGCGTTCGATATCGATGTCAACAAGGTCGGCAAGGATCTCAGCGAGGCCATCTACACAACTCCCAACAACACGTTCCGCTTCAGCGACGTCCCCAACCTGGGCGTGCCGGTCCACCGTGGCATGACCCACGATGGCCTGGGCAAGTACCTGTCACAGATCATCACCAAGGCGCCAGGCGAGACCGCTGACGTGGTCAACATCCTGAAGGAAACAAAGACCGATGTTGTCATCAACTATCTGCCGGTTGGCAGCGAAATGGCGACTAAGTGGTACGTCGAGCAGATTCTGGATGCTGGTTGCTCTCTGGTCAACTGCATCCCCGTCTTCATTGCCCGCGAGCACTACTGGCAGAAGCGTTTTGAAGATCGTGGTCTGTGCGTTGTAGGCGACGACATCAAGTCACAGGTTGGCGCCACGATCACGCACCGTGTGCTCACCCGACTCTTCGGTGATCGCGGTGTGCGCCTTGACCGTACCTACCAGCTCAACTTCGGCGGCAACACGGACTTCCTCAACATGCTTGAGCGTGAGCGGCTTGAGTCCAAGAAGATTTCCAAGACCAACGCCGTGACCAGCCAGATCGATTTCAACCTGCCTGCCAAAGACATCCACGTTGGCCCCAGCGACTACGTGCCATGGCTCGCCGATCGCAAGTGGTGCTACATCCGTATGGAAGGGACGACGTTTGGTAACGTTCCACTCAACCTCGAGTGCAAGCTCGAAGTGTGGGATTCGCCGAATTCTGCCGGCGTCGTGATCGATGCTCTTCGCTGCGCTAAGCTCGGCATGGATCGTGGCATGAAGGGTTCTTTGGTCGCAGCGTCGTCGTACTTCATGAAATCGCCTCCTGTCCAGTTTGCTGACAGTGAGTGCAAAAGATTGGTTGAGGAGTTTGCAAAAGGGTGAGCATAATCTACCTGCCGCTTTATCCAGTTTTCCTGCTTGCAAGTTGGTTGACAGCCTTCGTTCCAGCGCGCGTCGGTCACGCTGCTGCGTGGGCGCTGGCGTCGGTGACCTACTGGCTGTTGCCCAACCGGCGCAAGGTGATGGGGGCCAACTTTGCTCCTGTGGTTGGCAAGTCCCCCGACGATCCGCAAGTAAAGCGGCTAGGTAGGCTCTCTTTTCGCGGCTTTGCTCGTTATCTCTACGAGTTCCTGAGCTTCCCGCATCGCACCATCGATGAGATGGACGCGCGCGTATCGCTTCTTGTCGGCGACGACTTCATGCAGGCCCGTGCGCAGGGCAAGGGCATGATCTTCGTCTCTGCTCACTTTGGCAACATGGACTATGCCGCCGTCGCCATTGCGCGGCGTGTGGTGCCCATGACAATCGTCGCCGACATGTTGAAACCGAAGCGGTTGATGGACCACCTCGTGGAGTTCCGCAGCAAGAAGGGACTGAACGTCGTCTATCTTGCCAAGGCGCCACGGGCGATCCTGCGCGCCCTGAAGAACAACGAGGCAGTCGGTTTTCTCGTCGATGTGGGCTGTGACCGCGACGACGGTGTTCCAGTGACGTTCTTCGGGCGGCGCACCAGGTTCTCGGCCGGGCCGGCTCTCCTGTCTCTGCGCACCGGCGCCCCGATCGTGGTTGGCTATGCCCTGGTGGTCGGCGACCGCATCGAGGCCCATTCCTACCCGCCTATCTACGCTGTGCCGACAGGCAACAAGGCAGAAGACGCCCGCCGTTGCAGCCAGATGATCGCCAACCACTTCGAAGACTTCATCGGCCGCTGTCCGGAGCAATGGTACATCTACCGTCCGATGTGGGGGCCCGAAACACAATGCGCATCGCCCACTGCTGAGCAGACACTGCAAGAGCCAGCGATCGATGCTGCCTGATTGGAGTACGTGTTTCAGTAGCCCTCCCGCATTGTGTTGCACGGCGGGAGGGTTTGGTGTACAGGATCTGATATGTTTGTGTATCTGCTCGTTCGTCTGGCGGGCCTGATTGCGCCGCGCATACCGCGCCGCATCGGCTACGCCCTCATGGGACTGGCTGCCGCATCGATGTACCGGCTCAGCGCCGCCAACCGGCGCATGATCCAGTGCAATGTGCGCCATGTGCTCGGCGGCGGCGCAACCACAGCGGATGTGGAGCGCGTGTCGCGGCGCATCTTTCACAATCTGCTCAAGAACTACTTCGACCTGTTCTGGCTGCCCGCGCAATCGCCGGAGACGATGGCAAAGCTGATCACGGTGCACAACTTCGATAATGTGCGTGCCGCAATTGCGCTCGGCAAGGGAATGATAGCCGTCAGCGCTCACATGGGCAATCAGGAAGTGATGACCCAGTCGCGTACCATCACCGACTACCAGTTGTCGGTTGTCATAGAGCACCTTAAGAACGAGCGTGTTTTTCGCTACCTCACGTCGTTGCGCCAGACGAGCGGCATTCACATGATTGCACAGGATGGCGCGCTGCGCGAAATCTTCCGTGCGCTGAAGCGCAACGAGATTGTCGGCCTCGTCTTTGACCGTGACGTGGCGCGAAACGGCCGCATCATCCCATTTTTTGGCCAGCCAGCTCGCCTTCCTGACGGGTATGCGGTTCTTTCCCTGAAGCTTGGCGCTGCGGTTGTGCCGGCCTTCATGCTCAGGCAAGCCGATGATTCATACGCTGTCTACTGTGAGAAGCCGATCCGTGTCGAAGGCCGTGCAGACAACGATGCTGATGTTCAGCAAGTTATGGCTGCCGTCGGCGAAGTCGTAGAGCGCTTTCTCACCCAATTTACGGACCAATGGGTCTACTTCCACTATATTTGGGAGGAAGACAAGGAAAGGGAACAAATACACCGTGCCCAGACAACAGAGGCGACAGCCGGATAGGTCCTTTGGCAAGGCAGACATCCATATCCATAGTCTGGCGAGCGACGGTCTGAACTCGCCGCAGCAGATTCTGGACTATGTCGAAGAAGAGACGGACCTCGATGTGATTGCGATCACCGACCACGATCATGTCGACGGCGCGCTTGAAGCGCGCTCGTTGTGGGAGAAGGGACATTACAGCTTCGACGTTGTCGTGGGCGAAGAGATCACGACGCAGAGCGGGCACCTGGTTGCGCTCGGCATCGATACATGTGTGCGCATGTTCCAGCCGCTGGAAAAGACGATAGAAGATATCCGATCCCAGGGTGGGCTGGTCATCGTTCCCCACCCGCTGGCGTGGTTCTCGGCTGGTTTGCGGCGCTGGCGCATTGAGACGATCATGGCGCAACCGGCTGAGATGCACTTTGATGGCATGGAAACGTTCAACCCCAGCCTTGCCGGCCGCAATACCAGCAAGGAAGCTGCTGCTTTGGCGACGTCCTGGAACCTGGCTCAGCTTGGCGGCAGTGATTCGCACTGTCTGGAGACCATTGGCTCGGCGCGCACGATTTTCCCCGGGCGTACGTGGGCGGATATGCGCCAGGCCATCGCTCAACGCACAACCCTGTCTGAGGGAGAGTTCTGGGAGCTTTCTGACTATACAAGTATTGCTGTTCCCCAGGCGTTTCGTAGCCTTGTTATCCTGCCGGGCAAACGTGTCAAGATGATGGCTGGTTGGTTTTTGCATGATCATGGCATGATTGGGCCGGAATAAGGCGACACGATATGCGGCAGCGCATGACTGGCGGTGGCCGCCCGCAGCGTCATCTGAGACGTAGCGGGTGCGGCATGTTTTTCTGTGGGGGTATGGTCTGTGAAGGTAGCTCTGGTATCGCCATATGATTACCCCTACCCGGGCGGTGTGACCGAACACGTGCAGCACCTCGAGCGAGAGTTTGAGGTGCGTGGGCATACGGTGAAGATCATTGCCCCGTCCTCAACCGATCAGGACCGGCTTGAGAACAACGTGTACCGGGTGGGCGGTATCGTCCCGCTGTCTGGCAGCGGCTCGAGCGTGAGGATCATGCTGTCGCCGCGCGCCTACCGCCGCATCAAGAGCATCCTGGCCGACGAGAAGTTTGACATCATCCATTGTCACGAGCCGCTGATGCCGCTCTTACCGCTGGTTGTGTTGCGCCATTCCAAGACCGTCAACATCGGCACCTTCCATGCCTACCGTGAGTCTCACATTGGCTACTACTATGCTAAGCCGATCCTGCGCCGTTTCATGGGGCGGCTGCATGGGCGCATCTGCGTGTCTGACGCCTCGTGGCAGTTGGTGAACCGCTATTTCCCCGGCGAGTATCGCATTATTCCCAACGGCATTGACCTGCTTGAGTACGGCGGGCCGGATATCCAGCCGTTTCCTCAGTTTCAAGACGGAAAGACCAACATTCTCTTTCTGGGACGTATGGATGAGCGCAAAGGTTTCCGCTATCTGCTCGATGCATTCGCTGCCGTCAAGCCGCAGTGTCCCGAAGCCCGCTTGATCGTTGCTGGCGGCTACGTTGAAGAAGATATTGCACCCTTCCGCCGTCAGGTGGCGGAACAAGGCCTACGCGATGTCGTTTTCGTTGGTCGCGTGTCAACGGCCGACAAGCCACGCTATTACAACAGTTGCCACATCTTCTGCGCCCCTTCGACCGGGTTTGAGAGCCAGGGGATTGTGCTCCTCGAGGCGCTGGCCGCAGGTCGCCCGCTGATTGCCTCTGACATTCCCGGCTATCGTACGGTCGTTACGAACGAGCAAGAAGGACTGCTCGTTCCGCCGCGCAATGACGCGGCGCTGGCGGCGGCGCTGGTCAGGCTGCTTGGATCGCCCGCGCTGCGCCAGACGCTAGGCGATCGGGGCCGGCAGCGGGCGCAACGCTACTCCTGGGATCGTGTTGCCACAGAGATACTCGGCTACTACGAAGAGGTCCGGCGCAAAGTTGAAAGGCGCGGACGACTGATGGAGGTTTTTAGTGCTCGATAATGCAGCAACCAAAGAAAAGGCGCGCCGCGCTGTTCAACCGATCGTGAGTGTGCTCGCACGTCTTGGTTTGACGCCGAATATGCTCACCGTCACCGGATTCTTCCTCAATGCCGGGGTGGGGTTGGTCATCGCACTGGGGCAGCCGCAGATAGCCGGTGTGCTGCTTATTCTGACCTCTGGTTTTGATCTGTTAGATGGGGCTCTGGCGAAGGCAACGGGCACGGGCAGCAAGTTAGGCGCCTTTCTCGATTCGACGTTGGATCGCTACTCGGAGGCCATCGTGTTGCTCGGTCTGCTGTGGCTGTCCGTGCAACGCACGCAGACGCAGGATATCTATCTGATCTACATTGTTGTTGTGGGGTCGTTGTTAGTGAGCTATACGCGGGCGCGCGCCGAAGGATTGGGTCTCGAATGCCGCGTGGGGCTGCTGGGGCGACCGGAGCGCATTGCCGTGTTGTGTGTTGGGCTGATCTTCAACTGGGTAACCGTTGCGTTGGTGATTCTGGCTGTCTTCAGCCATATCACCGCGCTGCAGCGCATGATTCATGTGCGCTCTTCAACCCGAGGAAAGTAAACATGATTAGCGTCGCTGATGTGCCATGGTTGTTCCGCAGTGTGATCCGCCGCCTCGGCCAGACATCAACGATTGCGGTCGTCATCTTCGCGCTCATCCTGACCGTTCTGCTGGGAGCAGGCGCCATTGCCATCGAGGAAGCGGTGGCCGCGAGCGCCGGGCCGACCGGATACTTCGCTGCGCTGTGGTGGTTCATTGTGACCATCACTGGTGTGGGACTCGACGCAGCCGCGCCGGTGACGCAATTAGGCAGAGCGACCAGCGCTTCCGTCTTGATGCTCGCACGCATTTTCTTCGGGATGTTCACGGCTGCGGTTGCGTCGGCTCTCATCAATCGTCTGCTGATGGAGGGTAGGGGAATGGGCGATGTGACTATGCGTGGTCATTCCGTCATTTGTGGATGGAATGGCAAAGGCAACGAAATCATTCGTCAGCTCACCAGCGACGAGCGCAAACAGGAGGTCGTTGTCCTCTGTGATTTGGAAAGCACGCCAGTGCGGCACAGCGGAGTGCATTTTGTCCACGGCGACCCGACGTCCGATGCTGATTTACGGCGCGCCAGTGTTCAGACTGCTGAGACGGTTATCATTCTGGCCGATGCGACGTATCCAGGCCATTCTCCTTCCACCATCGATGCGCGCTCGGTCCTTGTCGCGCTGGCTGTTGAAACGCTCAACCGTGGCGTCTATACGTTTGCGGAAGTCTGCGAGCCTGCGAACAAGCATCACTTCCTGCACGCCAATGTGGATGAGGTGTTGGTGGCCGATGAGATCGTCGCTGACCTGATGGCGCGCTCCTCCGTCTTGCATGGTCTGACGCGCGTCGTCAGCGATCTGCTCACCATCGGCACCGGCAGCGACATCTACGTCGTGCCAGTCCCGGCATCGATGATTGGTATGGCCTTCGACGATGCGCTCATGAACTTGCAGAGTGCAAAACATGCCATTCTGGTCGGGATTGAGCGTGCGGGTGAGATCATGATGAACCCGATCGATCCGCTGGTCATCACCTACAATGACAAGCTCATCCTGATATCGCGCCGCGATGTTGTGCTGGAATGACAGGGGTTTGGATCGTTAGTTGGATATGATATTGGGCGCCATCCCGGCCGCGCAGGAATACGACGCGGCCGTTGCTTTCTGTGAGTCGCTCTTGCGGCATCAGACTCAGGCGGTGGATGAGTCCATCTTGCGCCAGCACTTCCAGCGCATGGGCTACTTCCTGTCTTGTCTGGGCAACCCGCAGCGCAGGTTCCCTTCGGTCCATATTGCAGGCACATCGGGAAAAGGCTCAACCACGGCCATGATTGGCGCTATTACTCAGGCCGCTGCGCTGCGCGCTGGTGTGCACTGCACGCCCTATCTGCAAGCCCCCGTCGAGCGCATGCAGGTTGATACCCGCTACATTTCGGCGTCAGACTTCGTGCGTCTTGTGCGTGCCCTGCAGCCTCACATCGCCCACATGCAAAACGACAGCCCCTATCATGATGTCTCGTACCGCGAAGTCGCCGTGGCCCAGGCTTTCCGCTACTTTGCCGAGGCAGGCGTTGACCTGGCGGCGATCGAGACGGGCATGGGAGGGCGCTACGATTACACCAACCACCTCACCCCGCTGGCGTCGGTGATCGTGACCGTTGACTACGACCATCTTGCCACGCTTGGCCCAACACTCGACCGCATTGCCTACCATAAGGCCGGCATCATCAAGGATGCTGTGCCCGTTGTCACAGGAGTGACAGACCCTGCGGCGCTGGCTGTGATCGAAGGCGAGGCTGCTGCGCACCAAGCGCCGCTCTATCGCTTGCAGCGCGACTTTGGGTACAGTGTGCGCAGTGTTGAGGCAAACGGCACAGTCTTCGACTACTGGTCGCCCTGGGGCGAGCTGAAGGGCGTGCGTGTCGGCATGCTGGGACGGCACCAGGCGCTCAATGCGGCGCTGGCCGCGAGCGCGGCGCTGCTCTTGCGTGGGCGCTGGCCTCAGATTGATGAGGAAGCGATCCGGCAGGGCTTGCTGCAAGCGCGCTTGCCGGGCCGGTTGGAGATCGTGCAGCGCCATCCGACGGTTGTGCTGGACGGAGCGCACAATCCAGAGAAAATGCGATCTCTGACGGCGGCGTTGCGTGACCTCTTTCCTGCACAGAAGCCTGTGCTTGTCGTGGGCGTGCTGGCAGCCAAGCAAGCTGAGGCGAGTCTGGCTGACGTTGTGCACCTTGCCAGTCGTGTGGTGGTGACCACACCCACGGTTAAGGAGAAGCCCGCCATTCCGCCCGACGCGCTGGCCGCAATCTGCCGCAACCTGGGCGGAATCGTCATCGTCGAGCCACATCTGCCGGCGGCGCTGCAGCGGGCGATAAGCATGGCCGGGGCTGAGGGACTTGTCTGTGTGACTGGCTCTCTCTACATGGTTGGCCAGGCGCGTGAGCGGTGGGTAGCGGCAGCGCGGGTTGTTGCCGGGCGGACAAGCTTCCTCGGGCCGCACACGGCGGGGGGAGCGGAGCGCGAGTAGAGCGTGCAAACCACGGAGGCACGGAGAGCACAGAGGAAAAACTAAGAGACTCCGTGTTCTCCGCGCCTCCGTGGTTACGTCGATCCTGCCCGAACAGGCTGTTACGTCTGGCAGTTGGCGCAGAAGTGCGTGCCGCGTCCCCCGAGGCGGATGCGTTGCACTGGGTGTCTGCAACGTGGGCACTCCTGACCGGTGCGCCGGAAAACGGCTAAGTAACCCTGGTTCTCCCCCATGCGTCCCTCTAGCCCCTTGAACTGTTCGTCTTGCAGCGTCGTGCCATGCCGCGTGACAGCAGTGGAGAGGACGTGGCGAATCCCAGCACTGAGGCGGCCGACTTCGTCGCCAGAGAGCGAGCTGGCTGGTCGCTGCGGGTGAATGCCGGCATGAAAGAGGGCTTCGTCGGCGTAGATGTTGCCGATGCCAGCGATCACCGCCTGATCGAGCAGGGCCTGCTTGATGGGAATACGGCGTGGGCGCAGGCGTTCGGCCAGGATGGCGGGCGTGAGCCCTGCGAGCGGCTCTGGCCCCAGCTTCGCATGGAGCGCATCCAGATCGGATGCGGCGAGCAGCGCCACCCGCCCGAACTTGCGCGGGTCAACGAAGTGCAGCGCATGCCCGTCGTCCATGCCCCAGATCAGGCGCGTGTGCTTGCCTATGGGGACGCCACCGTACTCAATCAAGAGCCGCCCGGTCATGCGCAGGTGTATTGATAGGTGCGTTCCATTGTCCAGTTCCAGGAGGATGTACTTGCCGCGCCGGGCGGCAGCGATGATCGTGCGCCCTACCATACCCGCAATGAAGTGCGCGGGGGCGGGCGACTGGACAGTCTTGTCCCATCCGATGTGAACGGCGATGATCGTCCGCCCGACGACGTGCTGGCGGAGCCCGCGCACAACTGTTTCTACTTCGGGAAGCTCTGGCATCGTGTGGTTTCACACCCCTTGAGTGCTTTGCAGCGTGGAGTATGCCCCAGAAGGCGGCTAGCGTCCAGAGCCGCCGTATGATACAATATCCACAACGTAACTGATCAAGACGACCGAACAGAGGAGAGGACGATGGAGTTTCGTCTCAGCACAGAGCAGGAGTTGTTGCAGAAGAGCATTCGTGAGTTCTGCGAGAAGACGATTGCTCCGCGCTCCCGCGAGCTTGACGACAAGGCGAACGGCATCCCTGATGACATTGTGCGCGGCATGGCCGACCTGGGTATTTTTGGCGTGACCATTCCCGAGCAATACGGCGGGTTTGCCACTCCTGGCGAGGAAATCGTCGACGCTATGCTGGTGATCAAAGAGCTTGCTCGCGCCGACTTGAGCATGGCCATACCCGTCTATACGCTGCTCTGTCTGGGCTGGAGCTACTTGCTCAAGCTATACGGCAGCGAGGAGTTGAAGCAGGAGCTACTGCCGCAGGTGGCTGCCGGCAAGCTCTTCCTGGGCATCTGCACGACCGAGCCGGGCGGCGGCTCGGACCTGGCTAACATCAAGACCGTTGGCAAGCGACAGGGCGACGGCTATGTGGTCAGTGGCGAGAAGATTTACATCAGCGGCATCGACGAAGCTTTGCAGCGCGGCGGCGGCCACCTTACCCTCTTCCGCACCGCGCCCGAACTGGGCCACAAGGGGATGACGTTCGCCTACATACCTTGCAATGCCGCCGGTATCACTCCGACCACCTTCGCCGATATGGGGCGCAACGCTCTGTCCACGGGCGGCATGGTCTACCAGGATGTGAAGATTCCCGCTGCAAACGTGCTTGGCCAGGAGAATCGTGGCTTCTATTTGCTAATGGAAGGATTCAATGTTGCCCGGACGATGGTGGCAGCGGCCTGCGTGGGCGCGGCGGAAAAGGCGTTGGAGATGAGCGCTCAGTACACGGCCCAGCGCAAGCTGTTCGGCGCGCCGCTGATCAAGAATCAGGGCATCTCCTTCGAGATCGCTGAGGATCGCGCCCG
>CAYOEZ010000117.1:0-14727 GCA_964402955.1 uncultured Ktedonobacterales bacterium
AACCCTCACATAATTAGAGGGGCGTTTTGTCTCATTTCGATCCAAGCAATACACTGCCATAGAAACGGGCTTCGGAAATGTGACAGTCAGCCGCATCATCACGCTGTTTGGCTTGGATCACTTTCCATATGAGCGGGCGAGGCAACGGATGAAAGGTCGAGAGTATCCAGTTGTTAGCCTGCTGAACAATTCGAGTGTACTACATGAGTTGTTTGACTCCGCGGCGGATGAGATACTCCAGGCAGACCTGAAACACAACTCACGTGTATGGCCGCAGCCAATAGCTACGGACATCGGACAGCTCTTCCGTGGCAGGATCGCCATGCGCAATATGACGACATCCCTAAGAGCGATACCAATGGCTGACCTTGTCGATAGCGAGGGAGAAGCCGCCATTCTAGGTATCCCAGATGTGTGGACAGACTTGCACGTGTGGGATGTTTTCGCACTTCCAAGAGTGTTATCCTTTGTGGTGTCGCGCGTTGTATCCAAAGTCTGCGTGACAGGGTATGATGCGATAGTCGGAGTAAGCGCCATTGGAAGCATTCTTGCATGGACACTGGCATACCATGCTGGCTTCACAGGGCCCGTCCTGTCGTCATATGACGACCCGGTTCTGGTTCCGAATCCACGCGGGAGCCTGAAGGGCAAGCGCGTCCTGGTTGTACAAGGCAGGATGATCAATGGCGCAGATACGGAAGAGGCCATATCGAAAGTAGTCGCAGCTGGTGGCAGTTGCGATTGCGTCCTCAGCATGCTCTGGATGCCGGATGAGTCAAGGCGGGACCGGCTGGGGGCATTGGGAAGGTTGGCTCAGCAGGGAGTCAAGTTTCTGACGCTCGCACGGCGTTCGTGCAAATAGGAGGCAATCGAGACTTACGAATACTCGCGTTAGGCAAAAAGTTATGATAGGATAGGGTGGACCCCTTTGTCAAGACACTTATTGGGGTAAGTTTAAGATAGAGTCCTCCCCTTTCTGATAGTAGATTTCCGCTGGCGTGTGGTAGTCCAGCGCTTGGTGCAATCGTCTGTCGTTGTAGAATGCAAGGTATGTTGCGATGCCGTCACGTGCTTCCCGTGGGCTGGTGTAGCCCTTGAGATACACATTCTCGTACTTGACGGTGCGCCAGAGTCGTTCGGTGAAGATGTTGTCGAGCGCCCGGCCCTTGCTATCCATGCTAATCTGGACATTGGCGGCCAGCAGCAGGTCCGTGTACTGCGGACTGGTGAAGTGGCTGCCCTGATCGCTGTTCCAGATCACTGGCGTCGCCTGTGCCAGGGCCCGCTGCACGGTGTCCAGGACAAATCCTATCTCCAACGTCTGGTCGAGCGCCCAGCTCACAACATACCGCGAGAACCAATCCAAGACGGCGACCAGGTACATCCACCCCGCTGTCAGGCGGATATATGTGATGTCGATGCCCCAGACGTGATTGGGGTAGCTCGCCCTGATACTCCCCAGCAAGTAGGGGTAGATATGGCTGTCAGCGGTCCGTTTGCTGAGATTCGGGCCGGGACAGATGCCGGCAATGCCCATTTCCCGCATGTGGCGTTGCACAGCCTTCCGGTTGATAAGAATGCCGGCTCTGCACAACTGTTCTGCGATGCGTCGAGACCCGTAGAACGGGTAGTCTGTGTACAGCTTGTCGATCTGATGCTTTATCTGCACCTCCTCCGGCGACGGAGCAACGGGCTGGTAGTACAGGCCTGTTCGGTTCAAACCCAGCAGGTCAGCCTGGGTCGTCAGTGGGAGATCTGGGTTGTCTCGCTCCAAGAGAGCCAACCGTTCATCTCTCGTCAAGCTCCAGGCCAACTTTTTTTTTGATCCACGCCAGTTGCGTGGTCAAACGGCCAATCTCGGCATACAGGTCAGTGATCTGCTTCTCATGGGCAGCGTGCTCCGAGTCTGCTGCCTTGTGGTCCCTGCTGAACAGGCCAGGCAAGCCCTGCAGGGCAATGGCCTTCCAGGCGTTGAGCTGCGACGGGTGCACGCTGTGCTCGGACGCGATCTGGGCGATGGTCTTCTCTTCCTTCAAAATCTCTTGCACGACCTGAGCCTTGAAGTCAGCGCTGAAGCGTTTTCTCATGGCGTGTATTCTATCTTAATGTCGCCCGTTTTGCTGTCCGAATTATGGGGTCCATTATAGGAGCTACTGCTTGGAACATCATCGCGTTGTCGTGTGACTTTGCACACGACAACGCGATCCTTTGTAAACATTGATGGTAGTGGTCACCCACTCTTGTCTGCAGAACGAGACGTGAAAACTGGACCTGACCAAAGCAGGCTAGCTCTTGCCTGTACTGTTCCCTCAAGCATAGCAACTTGCTTGCAGGCGGCCCTTGACTGACGATGCCAATTCGTGTGTGCTCTCGCGATTGGCTCGGTCATCCAGCATCAGGAGTGCACCGCATGGATCTCACAGCCCGCACGCTTTTGCGCGCCCTCGCCCACCGCTATGTCGAGGTCTGTAACCGGCCCATTCAGAATGAACGTCGCCGTTTGTGGCGACAGCACAACAGCCTGAAGCGGACGCGCCCCCTCATCTATGCGATGCGCTTCGCCTGGAAAGAGATGCCGCAATCCCAGTGCCAGTGTAGCGACCCCTTCCTGCGCACGTATGAGGACTTCCTCCGCCACCAGCTCTTCTGGGACAGCCTGGACGACGATTCGATTTTCGAACCCTGGGTCACCGTGCCGGCCACATACCGCTGCACAGGCTGGGGTATAAGCGGCGAGCGCCACCGCTCTGCCTCCGAGGAGAGGGGATCATACAAGATAGATTACCCGCTCAAGCAGCCCGAAGACATTGCACTCATGCGGGCGCCTTGGCACGAGATCGACGAAAAAGAAACAGCGCGTCAGGCAAGCACGTTAGCGGACGCCATCGGCGACATCATCACGATCAATATCGACCGCGGCCCCGCCTATCGCATGTGGACGGGCGACATCTCCACCGAGTTGGGCCATCTGCGCGGCATCGAGAACTTCATGCTCGATATGTATGACCGGCCCGGGTGGCTGCATCAGCTTGTCGCCTTCATGCACGACGGCATCCTGCGCACGCACGAACAGGCCGAGGCGTCCGGCGATTGGGGGCTGTGCGCCCACCAGAACCAGGCCATGACCTATGCCGAGGATCTTCCTGACCCGGCGGCCAACGTCAATGGCGTACAACGCAAGCAACTGTGGGGCTACATGGCTGCCCAGGAGTTCACCCTCGTTTCGGCGGCAATGCACGACGAGTTTCTCCTGCACTACCAGTTGCCGATTCTGAGCGCCTTTGGTCTGGTGTCCTATGGCTGCTGCGAAGACCTGACCCGCAAGATCGACATGCTGCGCCAGATCCCCAACCTGCGCCGCATCGGCGTGACTCCTTTTGCCAACGTCACCCGTTGCGCCGAGCAAATCGGCGCCGACTATGTGTTCAGCTACCGTCCCAATCCGGTCGATATGGTCTGCTATGGCTTCGATCGCGAACGCATCGGCTCCATTCTACGCCAGGACCTGCGGGCGTGCAAAGACTGCCATACAGACATCACCCTGAAGGATGTGGAGACGGTGCAGAGCGATCCCGAGCGCGTGCGCAAGTGGGTGGTTCTGACACGGCAGATCATTGACGACGTATACGGAGCATGAAGGATTATCTGCACATCAGTGACGCGCAGCACAAACACTGCAAGACGATGTTCATTGTCAATACACTAGTCACTCTGGCCCCTAATATGCTATACTGGCGCAGCCAAACCACTATCGAGCAGGAGATTGCATGAACGACGCCGACCGCACGCTTTTGCGCGACCTCGCCCAACGCTATGCCGAGATCTGTAGCCGGCCCATTCAGAACGAACGTCGCCGCCTCTGGCAACAGCATAACAGCCTGAAACGGACACGCCCCCTCATCTACGTGCGCGCCTTTGCCTGGCAGGAAATGGAGGGGGCTCGTCTCCAGTGCAGCGACATGTTCCTGCGCACCTACGAGGACTTCTTCCGTAACCGACTCTTCTGGGATAGCATGGACGACGACTCCATTTTCGAACCCTGGGTCACCGTGCCGGCCACATACCGCTGCACAGGCTGGGGTATAAGCGGCGAGCGCCACCGCTCTGCCTCCGAGGAGAGGGGATCATACAAGATAGATTACCCGCTCAAGCAGCTCGAAGACATTGCGCACATGCGGGCGCCCTGGCATGAAATCGACGAAGAAGAGACAGCGCGGCGGGCCGGTATTCTGGCTGACGCTATCGGCGACATCATCACGATCAACATCGACCGCGGCCCGGCCTACCGCATGTGGACAGGCGACATCTCCACCGATTTGGGCCACCTGCGCGGCATCGAGAACTTCATGCTCGACATGTATGATCGGCCCGAGTGGCTGCATCAGCTCGTCGGATTCATGCGCGATGGCATCCTGCGCACGCATGAACAGGCCGAAGCGGCCGGCGATTGGGGGCTGTGCGCCCACCAGAACCAGGCTATGGCCTATGCAGAGGAGCTTCCCGACCCGGCGGCAAATGTCAACGGCGTGACGCGTAAGCAACTGTGGGGTTACATGGCCGCTCAGGAGTTCACGCTCATCTCGGCGGCGATGCACGACGAGTTTCTCCTGCAATATCAGCTACCGATCCTGAGCGCCTTTGGCCTGGTGGCCTATGGCTGCTGCGAAGACCTGACCCGCAAGATCGACATGCTACGCCAGATTCCTAACCTGCGCCGCATCGGCGTGTCTCCCTTTGCCAACGTCGCCCGTTGCGCCGAGCAAATCGGCGCCGACTATGTGTTCAGCTACCGCCCCAGCCCGGCCGATATGGTCAGCTATGGCTTCGATCGTGAGCGCATCGGCTCCATTCTGCGCCAGGACCTGCGGGCGTGCAAAGACTGCCACACCGACATCACCCTGAAGGATGTGGAGACGGTGCAGAACGATCCCGAGCGCGTGCGCGCCTGGGTGGTTTTAACGCGGCAGATCATCGACGAGGTGTATGGAGCATGAAGGACTACCTGCAGATACGTGACGCACAACACAAGCATTTCGAGAGCCTGTATGCGCGCTACAAGCGGCTCTACACCGACCCCGATCACTGCGAGCCGATGTTCATCATCAATACGCCGGTCGAGATGCCCGACTGGGAGGAACGCCTGGCTGACCCGATGGTGATGTTGCGCTCAGAGCTTGACGCGCTGCGCCCGCACCTGGAGATCGGCGACGACCGCGTGCCCACCGTGCGCGTGCAGTTCGGCACGGCGCAGGTAGCTGCGGCATTCGGCTGCCCGGTCGTGATCCCGCCCAACAACCTGCCAGCCATCGGCGGCCACATTCTGCGCAACGCGCAGGACGTCTATCAGATGGCTGTGCCCGATGTTAACGCAGGCTGGTATGGCAAGCTGTGGCAGTGGCAGGCACTCTGGCTGGAGAACCTGCCCGAGGGAGTCCACATCCAGCACCCGGACATTCAGAGCCCGTTCAACTCTGCCCACCTGATTCGCGGCAATGACATCCTCACCGATTTCTACGATGACCCGGCTGCGCTCGAGCGCTTGCTCGACCTCGTGACCGACGTCATGATCAAGATCACCCGCCATGCCCGCGCCATGATCACCACGGACAACGAGTGGGTCTTCGACTGGGGCGCACTGTGGAAGGGCGCGGCGCGCATCAGCAACTGCTCCATGCACATGATCCGCCCCGAGTTCTACCGCGAGCACGTGTTTGCGCGTGATATTCGCTTCTTCGAGGCGCTGAACGGCGGGCGCATGCACTACTGCGGCTCGCCAGACTCGGTCATCGACGATTTCTTCAAGGTGCCGTTGATCACTGGCCTGGACTACGACCCGCAATACCATAACTTGTGGTCACTGTCGCTGCGCGCGCCAAAGCAGGTGACGCTGCTGCAACACGCCGACGACGCAACGCTGCGGCGCCTGCTCAGCGGAGACTGGCCGTCGAAACGCAACATCATTCTGACGCTGAGCGCCGACTCCGTCGATGAGGCAAAGCCTCTGCTGCGCTCCCTGCGCGCGAGCGTGCCCTGATACGAAAATGACCGTGCCAGAGTTCCGATGCCCGATGGCCGATGGAGCGGGCCAGGCTCTACTGCGGGGCAGGCTCTCTCTTCGGAGAGATGGGAAATCTGATCATTACATACAGGAGACCACACAATGCAGCCGAGAGACATTATTCTTGCCAATATCAACCACACGAACCCGCCCCGGCCCGGGCTGACATTTGACCGCGGGCGCATCAACGACGTGCTCGGCGCCGGCGTCACGCCGCACGGCTACACGGAGAAACGCTGGACAGAGGGCAATCGTGAGTTCTACGATGATCAATGGGGCAACCTGTGGGTGCGCATGATCGGCGGCTCGATCAAGGGTGAGATCCTTAAGCCTGCCATCGAGGACTGGCGCCAATTGGCTACGCTGCGGCCCCCCGACTACAGCCATCCCGACTGTGCGGCAGAAATGAACGCTCTCTTCAGCCAGCCAACCGGCAAATTCAAGCTGGCACACATCGGCGGCTGGATCTTCGACAATTCCCGCTACCTGCGCAAAATGGAAGTCTACTTCCTCGATATGGCGCTCTACCCCGATGAGGTGCGACACATGCACGACATCGTGGCCGGCGTCTATGAACAGAAGATTCATCTGGCAGCCAAAGCGGGCGCCGACGGTATATTCATCGGTGAGGACATGGGTACGCAACAGGGCCTGCTCTTCAGCCCGCGCATGTTCCGTTTCTACTTCAAAGAGATGTACACACGCCTGCTCTCAATCGCTCATGACTACGGTATGAAGGTCTTCCTGCACTCGTGCGGGCAGAACTGGGAGATCGTACCCGACCTGCTCGACGCCGGCGTGGATGTCTTTCAGTTTGACCAGCCCGCTCTCTACGACATGCCCAAGCTGGCGGCGCTGTTCAAGGAGCGCAAGGCCGCCTTGTGGAGCCCGGTCGACATCCAGCAGATTATGCCCACCGGCAACCGCTCCATTATCGAGGCAGGAGCACAGCACATGATCGACACCTTCGAGGGCGGCTTGCTCTGCAAGAACTATGGCGACCTGCCCGGTATCGGCGTCAAGGAAGAGTGGGACATGTGGGCCTACGACGCCATCTGCAAGCGCGCCGGAGTCGCATAGGAAGAAGCACGGACATGGCACAGTTGGATCGTTTCGCCGAGATCGCACAGCAGGCGCACCCCATCAGTAAGGACGAGATGGAGTCGGCCGCGCCGCCAACGCAGCCGTCGACTACATGGACTTCGTCGCCGAGCGCACGCTGGACTGCGCCGGACTGACGCCGCTAGTCTTCACCTACCAGAAGCCCGGCTTCTTCGAGATGACGCATGGTGCAAAGGTGCGGCTGCCGGTCGTCGGCAGCGCCGCCTGTGGCAAGGGGGAATTCGTCTTCTCCACGCTATGCCTGCCCGGGAGGATCGGGTGCAACCCGGTGCTCGATCGCTTCCTGTGTGCGCTTGCTGGTGCTATTACTACACCCTAAGGGTCTCAGAGACCCTTAGGGTGTAGTAGGAGAACAAACCAATGCCTGTCCTACAATTGCGCAACCACATCCCCATCAGCGGGCCGGCGCGGCGCGAGCCTGCTGACGGGACAGAAACCGCCATGCGCGTCTCGCTGGGCTTCGAGCCGGCCTGGTATCACCAGCGCTGCGCCGTCGATTTCTCGGAGCGCTGGCACAGCGACCCGATCTACCGCCACGACACCCTCCTTGCCATGAAGCGCGAGCTTTGCCGTGCCTTTCCGTCCGTCGCCTATTGGGATGCCGGTCGCCAGGACGACACGTGGACACTGTCGGGCGTTTATGGCGCCTACGTGGTGGGGCGCGTCCTGGGCTGCACGCTGCAGTACGCCCCTGACCGCTGGCCAGTGGTCATCGCCAAACCGCAACGCACGCTCGATGAATGGGCCAACCTGGACAGCGACGAGTTGGCGTCGGGCGCGACGATGCAGGATCTCGCGCGGCAGATGGACATCATCGCGGCGCATGCAGGCACGATTCACGGCTATCTCAATTGGCAGGGGGTGTTGAACAACGTCTTCAACGTCTACGGGGAGGATATCTTCCTGGATATGTCCATGCAGCCGCAGTTGGCGCAGCGCTTCCTGAGCAAGATGTGCGACCTGATGATCGCGCTGGTGAAGAAAGTGCAGGCCCGGCAGCGACGCTCCGGCTTCGCCATCGACCAGCTTGATGTGAGCAACTGCACGATCAACATGATCTCGCCCCGCATGTACGGCGAGTTCGTGTTTCCTTATGACAAGCGCATCGCTGCGAGCTTCGCCAGCTTCGGCGTCCACACCTGCAACTGGGACGCCACGCCCTACCTGGAACAGATCCGCAAGCTGCCCAAGGTCGGCTATCTGGACATGGGCCTGATGTCTGACCTGAAGAAGGCCAGAGCATTGTTCCCCGAGGCACGCCGCGCCGTGATGTACTCGCCGGTCACGCTACAAGACGCCTCACTGGCCGACATCGAAGCTGACATGCGCCGCATCTACAGCGACTACGCCCCCTGCGACATTGTCATGGCCGACATCCAGGCGACCACGCCCGATCAGCGCGTGAACGAACTGCTGGAGATATGCAGGAGGATAGCGGAAGAGCAGCCGGTTGGCCGCGGATAAACACGGATGAACACAGATTTTCTCTTTTGGTGATCCGTGTTCATCTGTGTTTATCCGCGGCTAAGTGTGTCCTGCAAAGGCACATCGAGATGGGGTAGGCCGGGAGCCGGGAAGCTCAAAGCTTCCGGCTGAACAAATGGAAGCCCCGCCGTTATACTGAGTTGGCTGAGCGCATCTACGCGTCAGGCATTCCTAGCGTCGTCTGGACGTGAGATGCAATGCCCTCAGGCCTATCGAACCAGTATTCTTGATACTCCATCGGTGCGCGATTGGCGTCTTGTGTGTACAAGAACAACGATACACGCACACGCATGCCGTTGTGCTCCACAATCCGAGGGCTGCCAGACGAATCCAGGAATAGCTGCTTGTAGCCGTCTATCTTGTGTTCATAACCGCTTTGCGTCATGCCTTTGGGGTCGACAAAGGCAATCTGGTATTCGTTGCCCTTCTGCAGCCAGAAGATGAAGTCGGGTTTGAACTGGCGGATGCGGTTAGCATCCGGGTCATAGTATGGCAAGTAGACATCATCGAGCGTTTCGTCAAGCTTGCTGAAGGCCCACCAATCGAACGCGCCAAACACGTTACCGGCATTCGCCAGGTCGTTGACGAACTTGACCTCGCTGGGATGACGGATGATGTGGCGCATATAGTCCACCTTGTCTGTCGTGGACGAAATCAGGGGTATATAGTAGTGGTTGGCGACATGCCGTAGCGCCACCGTTTGCCCGTCGCTCGTAAACGTCTCCGTGTCCCGCAATTGCTGCGCCTGCCCCACAAACAGTTCAAAGGAAAGTTGGTGAGCGTCGTATTTTGCCTTCAGTTCTCCCAATCGGCGCGGATAGTCTATGGTGCGCTGAATACGCAACTGCAAGTCTGAGATGTCTCTGAGCAGAACCTTGATGTGCTGGTAATGGCGGATTTCGCCGTCGAGTGGCTTGACGCCCTGCACTGCCTTTGGCGCGAGTGCGAAGTAGCTGCACAGGCGCGGCAGAATGACGCCAACTCCACCGCAGCGCTTGTCGCTACTGGTGTTGAAGTAGAGCGCCTGATCGTCCATAACGCGATGAAGCAGGCCGATCTGGCGCGGCGTGGCGTGGTGACGAGCAAAGAGCAACCGGTCGTCGCCAAGATAATCGAGATAGCTGTCAATCATCTCCAGATCCTGCGGGCAGAGCGCGAACTTCTGCGGGGCGCGTTCCTCCATAAGTGGCCGGTCGCCTTGCCGATAGACGGGAATCAACAAACAGCGGCCCTCAATCGCTGCATCGTTCAGCGACAGCGCCACCTCCTGCTCATCCTCAATGGAGGCAATCAGGTCTACCTGCTGCACCACTGTCTGCAACGCCGTGCGGTTGGTGCCGAAGATGAGCAGGCTCTCCAACGGCAAGGCGTCGTCCTTGACCTGCCAGTACAAGTCACGGGCGACCTCGCCAGCATTGAAGATGTTTTGCAGCCGCCTGCGCTTGCCCTTGAACGGCTCGATGCGCACCCCACGACCGATGGACTGCAAGATGAACTTGCGCGCGTCTGTCCCTGTGCCGATGTTGATGAACGTGATGACGTTGGGACGGTTTGAATCCCACCCTTCGTAGAAGCTACGCGAACCCATCAGGATGTTGATGTCTGAACCTGCATTCAGCCTTACAAAGAACCCCTCGTCCTGGAAGCTCTCGGTGATCTCGTATCCGGCCAGCTCTTGTTTCAGCCATTCCGTAATGTCGCCGATCTTGATCAGCGCAAACGGGCGGTCGGCGGTCTTGAGCTTGAAGGCCACTTCCTGCCTGTCTGACGGGCGCACCCACACTTCCATTTCGCCAGGACCCGGCGCATTGTACACAGCTTCCAGAAGGTCGTGCAGGCTGATGCTGTCAAAGAGGGCTTTGTCCGTAATGAAGTGAGCATCCTCAAACAGGAATGGCGGATGCTGGCTCAACTCTGCCCACAACTCGTCCTTCGCCTGCACCCACGTCGCGTCGTCCACTCCTCCCCTGCCAATTCGCGCCAGCTCACGGAAAAAGAGCTTGAGGTCGGCATCCTGGATGTTCACCGAGTTGACCAGCGCCAGCAGCAGCGGGCTGTGATACATGTCCACAGTGCCTGCCGCGACCTGCAGGGCGTTCTTCGCCTTGCGCATGTAGGCAAGCATGACGAGAGACTTGAGGACAACCTTCTGCTTCTCATCGCCTGTGTAGTCCTCGTCGTCGCGGAAAGCGCGGTTCTCCTGTTTCAGGATGCTGATATGCTTGCCGTAGCCCTGCGCCGTGAAGCGCGCCAGGTTGAAATCGTAGGCGGTGGTAAGAATATCGCGCTGGTCGGTGAAGGTGGCCGAGAAGTTGAACAGGAACCCGTTGCGCGCCAGAGCGCTGTAGATGTGCTGGCGCTTCGAGTCTTCCTTGTCGCCTTTGTGCGCCTCATCCAGCAGTACGTACCACTGGCCATTGTTGTCGTAATTGCGGTAGTCGATGATCTTCTCTTTTTGCTCGTCGCTCAGGTTGTCGGAGCGGTAGACGAATATCGTTGCTTCCTGGTCGCGCAGCAGCGACGGAGCGGCGCGTTTCACGTCGGGGTACTCGCGCAGGTCGCGCAGGATGATCGTCAGATCGCCGCGCGTAGCGTTGAACTCGGCCACGTGCCGGCGCAACTGCTCGATCAGGTCGTCGCGATGGGTGAGCACAAGAATGTCGTGCGGCGGCGTTTCCTGCAGCCGGCTAAGCCGCCACAACATCTCGATCAGCTTGACCAGGACAAGCGTCTTGCCGCTGCCCGTCGCCATCCAGAAACCCATACGGTTGATTAAGTGCTCATAGGCGACTTTGCCGTTGGCGACCGGGTAGTTGTCATCGAGCAGGCGCTGGATGTCGCGACGGGTTTCGCTGACCGCAATGTCCATGTCGGGGTTGAGATCATTGGCCCTGTACCATTCCATGAAGCGCCGTTTGCGTTCGGCGTTGACGGTCGCGGCCTCGCCAGCCTGATAGTCGGCGAAATCCTCGTAGTAGCGCCACAGCGCCTTGACGGCGCATTGCAGCGCCTGCTGCTGATAGTCCCACAGCCGCTTGGACGCGGAGAACGTCGCCAGGTCAGGCATCTGCCAGGTGTGGGGCAGACTGTCGACGTCGAACTGGTCGAGAATGTCTTGCAGCTTACGCATGATTTACCACCAGATCAGCGACTTGATGAGATTCCAGTCGGGGTTACGCAGATCAACGCGCTCCCCGTCCTCAAACTCGACGCTCGCTGCTGTGACGCGCCTGATCCACTTGCCGGTCACGCAGGACAGCGTCTCGGCCAGATCGATGCCGTCGTAGAGCTTGCTCAGGTCGACCGTCACCTTCTCGCGCGCCACGTCTACGTCAACGACCCGCTCGCCGTTCGCAGCATTGTCCAACATTTTGGTGTCGCGCAGGAAGACATAGCTGCTGTAGGGGTCCTGGTAGGGGTTGTTGAAGAGGTCGGCGTCCTCGTAGCGGGCGTGGCGCAGCGCGTCTTCGTACTGCTCCAGATGATAATACTTAACAAAGTGGCCGATGCCCTTGCCGCCTTCTTGCGCCTTGCCGTCCTTCCACTTGTCGGAGAAGGCTACCTTCTTGACGCGCGGCAGAATCACCGTATCGAAGTAGTCCGCCATCTCGACCAGGATATACTTGCGCTGTCCGCCATCCTCACGGTTCAGGTTGATGACAGCATGAGCAGTGGTACCAGAACCAGCGAAGAAGTCTAGAACGATTGCTTCCTCGTCATCGTACACGATTCCGTCAAGTATGTCTTGTACCGCGTGGATTGATTTGGGATACAGGAACAGGCCTGTTTTTCCGAACAGGGATGTAAGGAGCCCTGTCCCGTGCGTTCCAGCATTATACTTGGAATCGAACCAGTTGCTTGTCGCTCTAATGCGGTCAATGGACACTTTTTCGTATACGACGGGCACAGTTGTAGCGCAGCGGCAGAAGATCGAGTCTCGCGCCAGATCACGTACGGCAGACGTATACGTCTTCCTCCATACACGCTGACTACCATCACCGCCAATCGGATAGATGCGAGTCCAGCCAGCATCTGTGGGGCTAACCGGATAATCATCCGAGTCAGGAGGCTGTTCAATGCCCTTGATGAGTTGCGTTGATGGATCAACCAGAATTGCATAGAAGCTCTTGGGACGGCCTCGACGGTAATTGTTCGCACCTGTTCCACTTCGCATGAAAGGGCGTTCGTCGCTTCTGTCGCTAGGGCGAGGAACGCGCACGAAGTCTACTCCTGTTCGTGTTACCAACAGCAGATACTCATGAGTTCTCGACAGATTTGCCTTTGGCGATCCTTGCGGATGATGGTTCACAACGATCGTGTTGATCTCAGAACCAAGAAATCGTCCGCGGAGCAACTCCACTGCGTTAGCCACTTCATAATCATCGACCGCAACGCCCAGTGCGGACTCCCCCGTCATGAGGAAGGAATTAGCAACAGCCAGCCGATTATCTAGCAGTGTAGCCCATGATGAGCTCTTGTAATTATTGACGTAGAGGATTTCTGATCCCTCGGCATTGTATGGAGGATCAATGTACACACACTTAACTCGCTCCCGAAACTTCGGCAGTATGGTATTCAGCGCCTGGTAGTTCTCGCTCCTGATCAGCCAGCCGTCGAGTGACTGGTCGAGGTGGTCGAAGAGCGCCAGGATGTCGAGCTCCAGGTCTTTGACGTGTTTGGTGTCCAGGGGCAGATAGCGGTATCGGTCATACAGGCGGCGGCCGGTCAGATCGTCCTGCCATAGCGACGCCAGATCAAAGTCCTCGCCCACCATGCCCAGGTCGCGCCATTCCTGCACCTGCTGCGCCATGTTGGCGTGGGACAGGATGCGCGCAAACAGCGCCACGTTGCGGTCGGCAATGCGATCGAGGGTGATGACGTAGTTGGAGTTCAGCACAAACTTGGGCTTGTTCCATATCTTGACCAGCTCATCCTCAAACTGGGCGATGAAGTCAATGATCTTGCAGGCGATGTCTTTGAGCGTTTGCAACTGGTGGATGCGCGTTTCCGTCCACGTGCTCTGGCCCGAGAAGACGTACTGGTACATCCACAGGTCAAATTGCTCACGCAGGAAGGCGCGCGCGTCCTTGTTGATGAAGTAGTCCACCTCGCTCTGGCGCTCAAAGAGGCGGAAGGCATGCACAAGCGTGTCTTCATCCACCTCAGCGCCAGCCTTGTGCAGAGCACGGCGGATGTCATCCAGCTTGGTTGTGCGTCCCCGCTCGGAGTAGGTAACCGTGAAGAGCAGCGCGCCCTCGTCGCGCTTTTCTTTGAACTCGAAGACCAGGCTGCGCTTCTCGTTGGCCTGCTTGTGCTGCAAGGTAGAAACGTCGAAAGAAAAACGCTGGCCGTCTACCTCCACATCCATGTTCTGGAAAAGGCGGTCGGTCTTGACGTAGTAGAGCATGTGCGTCTTCCAGAAGAGCATCACGTCGCGGTCGTCGGTGTAGACGCGCTCGTAGACGTTCTGGTGCAGCGGCGTATAGCGGAAGTAGATCGAGCCGGACTCGCTGAAGTAGCGGTAGAAGAAGGCATAGAGCTTGTCGAAAAGCTCCTCGCGAAAGTCGGGGAACGGTTGGAGAGCGGATGCAATGTCCTGCGTGAGTCGCGGGAAGACGCCCTGCTCAAAGTAGCGCGCCTTGACGCGCATCAGATTGATGTAACCGGATTGGCCCTCGACGGGCGCGCCGACAAAGATGTCTTTGAGCGCATTCAGGAACTTCTCTTCTTTGGTCATAGCTCTCCTCGCGTCATGTCTGCGCCGCCCGCTGTCAGAGAGATTGGGAGCGGAACTGATCCCCGCGCATGGTCGCGCCGTGCCGCTGCGTGTGGTCTTGGTTCACAGGAGGAATCGCCGTACAGGGGTATTCGCCGCAAAACACTATACCACAGCACACCTGTGTCTGCAATACGTCCGCGGGACGCATGTTGCGAAGACGAAGAGCAACCTGTTGGCCGCGGATAAACGCAGATGAACACGGATTCTCGTTACTATGATCCGTGTTCATCGAGGGTGTTGAACAAGGCGCGAAACGTGTAGCATCGGCTGTTTGCCTGCCCCC
>CAYOEZ010000118.1:0-14702 GCA_964402955.1 uncultured Ktedonobacterales bacterium
AGACCCTCACATAATATCGATGCCCGTTTGTCTCATTTCGTCATAAGCAGAACAAAGATGCTGCCGACAAACGTTTGACCAAGACCGGTCATTCTTGCAATCTCTTCGCCAATATGAGGAAGATACGAGCCCGCTCCTATGATCAGCAGGGCGCTCACCCCAAACATCAGATAAGCCCTTGCCTTGGAGTCACCAGAATACAGCAGTTCGTCTGACTCGTGTGTTGCCGATGTGGCGCTGTGCTCCCTCTCCGAGAGAAAAATGGTTCTCATTGCCACGAGGTACAGGACAAGAAGCGGCAGGCTATAGGCCCCAGTCCAGCCTATCGACGGGAAGCCGACACCCGCTGAGATAGCAATGCTAACTAGCCCAAGCAGCAATATGCCAAAGGCCGCTGTCAGCACGTGTCCGCGATACGCTCTCGTTGTGATGGGCACGGGGCCGCTGATGACATCAAGCAGAGCAATGATGAGTATGTTGAACATACAGCTCCCCAGCACATCTCCCACTGCGATGTCTGGGACGTCAAAGATGGATACGGAGCTTATGCCAGTAACAAGCTCAGGCAAAGATGTGACGGAGGCAATAAGGATGACGCCGATCCATGTTCTTCCCATCCCGGTCTTCTCAGCAATGATGTCCCCGTACTTAGAAAGCTTGCTGCCTGCGAAAAGTATGATCGCTGTGCACGCCACAAACTGAAGCCATATCGTCATTTACATACCGTCCCATTGAGCGTTTCTGTCGCCGCATCTTCTCGCGCCAGCATCCGGACCAGATCGGCACAGGTGACAATGCCGACCAAGACACCGTCGCGCACCACCGGCACACGCCTGTGATCGCCCCGGCACATCAGCAAAGCTACCTGGCCAATCTCGGCTTCTTCGTCTACGCACACCACATCAGTGGTCATCACGTCAGCAGCACGGTGATGGCGGGCCGCTGCATACACCTCCGCCAGCCGCGCGGGATCCACCCACTGCTTGAACAACGCGGGCAGTTTCACTGCCGAAAACGGAATACCATTCTCCTTCAGAAACAAATCCGTCTCAGTCACGATGCCAACTACACATCTGTTGTCATCCACAACGGGCACGCCACTGATGCGGTGCTTGGTCATCAGGCGTGCTATCGCCTCCACCGTGGTGTCGCGTTGTACAGTGATCACGTCACGGGTCATGATGTCTTTGACCTTCATGGATTGTCTCCTTTCGTGTGCCTACACACTCCCTCCCCAACTCTGTAGTTTGACCAGGATCATTGTTCATGCGCGTTCTCTTGCACATCCCGGCTCAACTCTGCGCACGCGCAGTGGCATGAGTTCTTCCTCAGGTCAGTTTTCCAAACCAACCGCGCCTTCCCATCCACTTTGCCAGTTCCAGCACAGGCGACACTGTCATGGCAAGCCCGGCCACTATCACCCAATCCACGAATGGCAGCGCGAAGGTAACGAACGCATCATGCAGGAATGGCACGTAGACGACCGCCGCTAATAGCACGATCTGCGACAGGATGGCAAGGTTCAGCCACTTGTTGGCAAAAGGCCGGTCTAGCACAGAATGGCGGTCAGACCGGTAGTTGTAGGCTTTGACGAATTGGATAAGCACCAGGGAGACGAAGGTCATTGTCATCGCCTCTTTGACGCTACGACCAGAGTCGAGCGCCCAAACAAACAGGCCCAGGTTGACTATCGTTGACCATAGCCCGCCTACGAGCATCAGCGTGACGACCGGCCGTGTGAAGATGCCGGTGCGGGGATCGCGCGGCTTGCGGAGCATCAGGTCGGGCTCGGGCGGATCCACCGCCAGGGCAAGAGCAGGCAGGCCGTCGGTAGCCAGGTTGACATACAGAATCTGCACGGCGGCCAGTGGCAGGGGCAATCCCATTAGGGTTGCTCCGGCCATCAGGCCAATCTCGCCGATGTTGGAGGAGAGCAAGTACATCAGGTACTTCTTAATGTTGCCGAAGATGCCCCGCCCCTCTTCCACGGCGGCGACGATAGAGGCGAAGTTGTCGTCAGTCAACGTCATGACGGCGGCCTCCTTGCTTACATCCGTCCCGGTAATGCCCATGGCGATGCCGATGTCCGCCTTCTTGAGCGCCGGTGCATCGTTTATCCCATCGCCCGTCATTGCAACAACGTGCCCGTTCTTCTGCAGAGCGGTCACCACGCGCAGTTTGTGGGCTGGGGAGACGCGGGCGTAGACCTCGATGTCGTCCACCTCGCGCTCGAACTGAGCATCGCTCATCGCCTCTAGCTCCGCGCCTGTGACGACGCGGCCGGCCTTGAGCAAACCCAATTCGCGGGCGACGGCCAGGGCGGTGATGGGATGGTCGCCCGTGATCATCACCGGCCTGATACCCGCCTGCCGGCAGGTTTCGATCGCGACTCTAACCTCCGGCCGCGGCGGGTCGCTCATCCCGAGCAGGCCAAGGAACGTCATCTCCCGCTCTGCAGTTGCAATCTCCGCATCTGGCTTGCACGCCACGGCCAACACGCGCAGCGCCTCGTTCGCCATGTGGTGCGCCTCTGCCAGAATCCGTTCCCTGCTCGCCGCATTGATCTCGATGTCGCCGTCTTGCGTCAACTGGCGCGTGCACGACGCGAGGATGACTTCAGGCGCGCCTTTAGAATAGGCCACAACGCTATCGCCTGAGGCGTGCAGTGTCGTCATACGCTTCGTTTCGGATGTGAAGGGAATCTCATTCAACCGCGGAAACTGAGCATCGAGATCTGGTTTGTGCAACCCGGCTTTGGCCGCCGCCACGACCAGCGCCCCTTCGGTCGGATCGCCTTTGAGACTCCATCGGCCAGCAGTACCACTGCGCACAATATGTGTGTCGGAGGCGAGTGCAGCGCCCCGCAGCAAGGTCATGAGATGTGTGGAAGGCTCAATCGTGGCACTATTGTGCGAGAAGACACCGTCCGGTTCATAGCCTGCGCCGGAAACCTCGACCGTTTGTCCCCCGACCAGGATCTTGCGGACGGTCATCTCATCTTTGGTCAGCGTGCCGGTCTTGTCCGAGCAGATGACAGTTGTGCTGCCGAGCGCTTCCACCGCTGACAGACGGCGCACCAACGCGTTGCGCTTGACCATGCGCTGCACGCCAATGGCGAGTGAAATGGTGACCACTGCGGGCAGAGCTTCTGGCACCACGGCCACCGCCAGGGCGATCGCCAGGATGAACATCTCCACGAGAGGTTGTCCGCGCGCCACACCCAGGCCAGCAATGATCAGCACGACGACAAAGGCGGCGCGGGCGAGAGCCTGACCAACTTTATCCAGGTTCTCTTGCAGTGGGGTCTGGCCGGTTTTGACGGTCTCGAGTAACTGCGCTATCTGCCCGAACTCAGTGTTCATGCCCGTGGCGACGACGACGGCGCGCCCGCGCCCGTACGTGGCCACAGTGCCTGAGTAGACCATGTTCTTTCGATCGCCAATGGCCAATTCACCGCTGGGAAGCGGCGCGCTGTGTTTTTCCACCGCGAGTGACTCGCCGGTGAGCACAGCCTCGTCGATCTGAAGATTGACGGCCTCAATCAGCCGCGCATCGGCCGGAATACGATCTCCCGCCCGAAGCAGGATGATATCGCCCGCCACCAGGTTGCGCGCCGGGATATCCAGTTCTTCACCGTCGCGCAGCACGGTGGCAGTCGGCGCGGCCAACTGCTGTAAGGCTTCCATCGCTCGCTCAGCGCGATACTCCTGCACAAAGCCCAGCAGCGTCGCGAACAGAACGATAGCGGCGATGGAAATAGCTTCGACCCCGTGTCCGAGGAAGGCCGATAGGCCAACCGCGACAAGCAAGATCAGGATGAGAATGTTCTTGAATTGCTCAAAGAGAATTGCCCAGGGTGAAACGCGATGAGCCGCTGGGAGTTCGTTCGGACCGTGTTCTGCCAACCGCCGCGCGGCCTCGAGTTGGCTCAGACCGCTTGTCGCATCGGTGCTCAATCGTTGTAACACATCGCCCGTCTCGGCATTGTACCAATTCTTCATACCATTGGACTCCTTGTCGAAGCTGGATTCTCACTGCAAATAGTGCAGGCGGTCATGGAAGTGCTCTGTCCCGGAAGATCGTGATAGCAGATACGATACTGTCCTCACGTTATGGATTCCTCCCCTGTCAATGACGGCTGGGGAGGCTGTGACACCGTTCATCGAGTTGTGTGCCTGCGAATGATGCGTTGTCCGTGTCGCTGAGCCACGAGTACAAGCAGACGCAGCCGCCGCTGGTAGCGGTAGGCGACGACGGCCACAGCAATGGCCAGCGCCATCAGCCCAAAGAGCAGCAACGGGGGCATCTCCACAGACCGGGCGCCCATCCAATTCTCCAAGATCAGGGCGGGCCCGCGACCGAGCACCACTGCGGGCAGCAGCCAGCGAAGCGGCACTCCACTGAGTCCGGCTATGTAAAATACCGCGTCGGGAACAGGGACAAGAAGGAAAATCAACCACCAGGTGACCGGTGAGCGGATGTGCAGCCGACGCTCCCACGCTTGCAGTTGCTGGCTACCCGCCAATCGTTCGATCACTGGTCGTCCCAGATGGCGGGCGATAGCAGCCGCCAGCCCGGCTCCCAGCACCAGCCCGGCCATGCTATACAGTGATCCCCACACACTACCAAACAGATATCCACCCATCAGGCTCATGAAATGACCGGGAATCGGCGCCAGCAAGATCTGAACCACACAGACGAAGATGTAAGCCAGAGGGGCCAGGGAGCCGAAACTCAGCACCCAGGCTCGCGCAACCTCGCGCTGATCGAGCAGGGCGCCGATCGGCTCCCGACCGATAAACAGCATGAGCAACAGTGCGGCTACTGCCAACACAACCACTACTCTCTGGCGCGCGCTCCGTGCTACCGTCTGCCGCTCCAGTTCCTCACCTGGTCGGGAATCTGCCTTCATTACTCTTTGCCCCCTGTTGCGGATGTCTGAGAGAAAGGGCGCCTTCCTTCAAGAGCACTGGGTGGCCGGGCAGAGGGCACTGGCCCCGTTGCCACTGCCGTCCATACATCCCTACTCAGTGCCTGACATTCCCATGCCGGTTTGCTCGGACTCGCTCGTTCCCGACCACTTCTTGAGCCTACGGTGTTACCCAGAGATGCATCAAGAAGAGCCCGTATACCAGCGCCGTAGCGAGGAGCAATCCTCCTATCAAGAATTCACTACCCTGATATGCGAAACCAGACACCCGCAGGCGGATCAGCTTGATAATAAACTCGGAGAATACGCCCCCCACAAGCGATATTGCTATGACAGCGCAGATCACGAACAGCCCGACGCCGATCTCATTCATGACTACGGCCCTTGTAGACGGGTGATAACACCGCAATGCTCTGGGATAGAGTATAACCAATTGGCGCATCCGTTACTTCAACTTCGGCTCTCGGAAGCCTAAAGCTTTCCTCAAGAAAAAGGCGCAGGGCTGTTTCTATGAAATAGCCCTGATGGTCTTGAGGCCTGAAGCCGGGATCAGGCAGGTAGAGTGAACGTGAATCGTGCTCCCTGTCCGGGTTCGCTCTCCGCCCGAATCGTGCCCCCGTGTGCGGCAACGATCTCACGGCAAATGGCGAGTCCCAGACCCATGCCGCGCTTCTCAGGGGGACGCGATTCGGCGCCACTGTAGAACTCCTCGAAAACGTGTGCTATCTCGTCTGGGGCAATGCCTACGCCTGTGTCAGTCACACGCACCCACACCGTGTCTGCAGCTTTGCCCGCCTGCACCACGATTCGCCCACCGCGCGGAGTGAACTTGATGGCGTTGTCCAGGAGATTAGTCAACACCTGAATAACACGGTCCTCGTCGGCACGAAGCCGTGGTAGGGTGCCGGGTGTGTCAACCATCAATGAGATCCCCATCCGGGCAGCGGCAGGTTCAAAAAGCGCCACAGTGGCGCGAATCACCCGATCGAGTGCAACCGGTGCATGGTTCAGGTGCATGGGACGAAGCTCATGCTGCAACACGCCCTGCAACGTCGAGAGCAAGCGCTCCAGCCGGGCCGTTTCTTCAACGACGCCACTGAGGAGTATCCGTCTCATGTCCTGATCCGCATCCGCGCCATCTTGCAGCGTCTCCAACGCTGCCCGCATTCCCGTCATCGGCCGCGCCAGTTCGTGGATAATGGCGGCAAGCTGACGCTGACGTGTCTGCTCCAGTGCTTGCAGGCGCTCTGCCATCTGGTTGAAGGCTCGGGCCAGCATCTCGACTTCGTCGTGGCTGCCGACAGGCACACGCGCCTGATAGTCCCCGGCAGCGATCCTGCCGGCGCCCTTGGCGAGCTCGCTCAGCGGTCGTACGACTGTCGTCGCCAGCACCAGGCCGAGCACCAACCCTGCCATCGTCGCCAATGTTACACCAACGAGAACAAGCCTTGCCAACTGATTGGTCCGAACACGCACATCGGCTACTGAGTATGAAAGACGGAGTGCGCCTAACCGCACACCGCTATGTTGCAGCGGCAGCACCACGTACGCGATGTCACCGGCTGATCCAGCATTAACGCCCCGCGTGACCTCTCCCTTCAGGGCCTGCATCACCGCCGCATCCGCTAAGCGTGTGCCCACGCGGTCAACATCCTGCGGGTCAGTCGCAGCCATGATCACCGCATTCTCTGACACAAGAACAACCTTGGCGTCTGTCAGTCCAGAGACCTTTGCCAGAAAACCCTGAGCAGCCGGCTGGCTCTCTGCCAATTCTGGAAATCGCTCTACCTCGTCCTGCAACAGGCGCGCCTGATACTCCAGTTGCTGGAGCAAGCCCTGCAGATAGAATGCCTCCAGGGACTGGAGCAAGTACAAACCTAGAATCGGCATGAGTAGCAAGATCGGCAGAACATGACTTAGCGCAAACCTGGTACGGAGACTCCGAATCATTGCTCGGACTCCCTTCGATCGAACCTATAGCCCACACCGCGTACGTTGTGGATATATCCTGGCCGGCGCGGATCGTCTTCAATGCGTTCCCGCAGCCAGCCCATGTGAACATACAGAACCTGCAGTGACCCGGCGAATTCTTCTCCCCAGACTGCACTGAGCAAGTAATCACTGGTGAGGACCGTCCCAGCATTGGCCATGAGTAGACGTAGCATCTCGAATTCCTTGGGAGGCAATGCAACTTGTCTGCCTCGCACGTGTAACTCGTGCCTCTTAGGATCCAGCCGCACGTCGCCGATGACGAGCACTTCGCCCTCGGCCGGCGTCGTCCCACGCTCCGCACGGCGCAGAACAACACGGATGCGCGCGAGCAATTCGTGCATCCCAAACGGCTTGGTTATGTAGTCCTCTGCCCCCAATTCCAATCCGACCACAACGTCCATTTCTTCCCTGCGGCCAGTGAGAAAGATGATTGACGTGTTCATCTCACGCTGCAGAGTGCGGGCTATGTCGAGACCGCTGCGGTCAGGTAGGCCGATATCTAACAAGACAAGATCAGGCCGATCCTGCCGGGCCAGAAGCAATGCCTCCTCGCCTTCCTCTGCCGCGGTCACTGCATAACCTTCCTGTTCCAGGCGGTATTTGACACTGCGCCGAACGAGCGCGTCGTCGTCCACCAGCAGAATTCTCGCCTTCATGCCGATCACCTACCATCTGTTCGTACAGAGGTTGTCGCAGCTTCCCAATCACGCTGCCGAGTGCATCTGCTCCCATTGTATCACACGAATCGTCTTTAGGAAAGCTTTAGGCTTCTGCGAGCTAGAATTGAAGGAAGGTATGGAAGCGGCGGGTATACTCCTCCCAAGACTGAATCCGTCCCATACTAGCTCCTGGCGGCAAACATGATGAAAACGTATGGGGACGAACATGGACTGGGACTGACGGTCGTCAGCATTGCCATTGCCATCTTTGTCTTGACACTGCTCTTTTGATTTGCGCCCCACTTGGATATGCCCACTGACCATTGAGCATGAACTCATCCAAGCAGAAGGCCAGCAGGCTAATGTCCGACAAGGGGGGAGATGGGCAAGAGAACCGCTACGAAAGCCATCTGGTCTCAGGTTAGGGCGCTAATGACCGTAAGCATCCTGTTGCTCCTGACTCTGGCGCCGGCCAGCGCAGAGGACGGGCGATATGTGGACGTTCTTCTGATTGAGACATAGGAGCGGGTCCGGTCTATCACAAAGCAGTCCGGCACAAGCCAGAGTAAGATTCTTCCGTGAGTCAACGACGCCCGAAAGTAAGGTTTTTACGTGTCAGCATGTACATATGCTTGTGAGAATCACGGCAACTCTTGCTTGCGACCAGCGCAGCACCGTGCTATACTGTGGCCGTGGCCCGCTCGCGATCGATGCCACTGTGGCCAGGCTCCCCTCGCGGCGCGACTTTTCATCAGCGGCAACTTGGATTCAGTAGACAGGCGACTCGTTCGGTAGGCACATCGCTACCGAAGAAATCAACGCGGCGGGACGCCACCCTGCCATCGCGGAGGTCGGATATGGGAAGGAGACACGGCAGTTTGTTCTGGGGGATCCTGCTGGTTGTGCTGGGTTGCGTCTGGCTGTGGAACAACCTCGATTTTGGCCCACGCATTGACGTCGGCAGCCTGTGGCCACTATTGCTGATTGGCATGGGCGTCTTCATCATGCTGAGGCAGACAGGGCGCGTCGGCGGATGGGACATGCAGGGTGAGAACATCGATCGCATCCTCGGCGACGTCCGCCTGGGCGGCCCGGGCTGGCAGGCGCAGAGCAAGAGCATCTTCAGCATCATCGGAGACATCGACATCGACCTGCGCCAGAGCGCCCTCCCCGAGGGCGAGACCGTGTTCAAAGTGCGTTCCGTCATCGGCGATGTCGACATTTTCGTTCCCACGGACGTTGCCGTGTATGCCGGCGCCAGTGTCATGATCGGCGACCTGCGCATCATCAGTGAACACCGCAGCGGCTTCCTGCTCGACGTCGCCAACGCGACGCCCGACTATGCCACGGCGACACGCAAGCTGCGCATCGAAGTTGAGATGCTTATCGGCGATGCCATGGTCATGCGCGCGAGCTAGATGGTCGCCACTCTCGCGGAGGCGGTGTGATCTCCGGGAGATTGGCAGGATTCTCAAAGGAGAGAAAATGACAACACTGCCACCACGTTCAGCCTCGCTGACGCCCTTCTTCACCCCGCGCGGCGTTGCCGTGATCGGCGCCAGCCGCGACCCCAGCAAGCTCGGATACGGCGTGATGCTCAACCTGACCCACCCGCAGCACGGATTCCCGGGGCCGGTCTATCCTGTCAATCCCAAAGCCGACGAGATATTGGGGCGGCGCGCCTACCCCGACATCAGCGCTGTGCCCGATCCTGTTGACCTGGCTATCCTCATCATCCCTGCGTCAGCGGTGCTGGCGACCATCGAGGCGTGCGGCAAGCGCGGCGTCAAGGCTGCCGTTGTCATCAGCGGCGGCTTCCGCGAGATTGGCCGTGAGGGCGCTGCTCTCGAAGAGGAGATGGTCAGTATTGCGCAACGCTATGGCCTGCGCATCATGGGACCCAACGGCATCGGGGTGATCGACACACACCTTCCGCTGGACACGACATTCGTCATTGGCGTACCGCCGCGCGGTAACATCGCCTTCTTGTCCCAGTCCGGCGCACTGGTCGGCAGTATTATTGATTGGACAATCGAACGTGGCATCGGCTTCAGCCGTCTGCTCAGCGTTGGCAACGAGGCCGACGTCAACGAGACCGATGTTCTCCCGTTCCTTGCCCAGGATGAGATCAGCAAGGTGATCACGCTCTATTTGGAGGACATAAAGGGCGGACCGGCATTCCTCGATGCCCTGCGCCTGACGGCCGCCCAGAAGCCCGTTCTGGCGCTCAAAGCCGGCCGCACCAGCAGCGGCCAGGTTGCAACCGCGTCGCACACGGGTGCGCTCGCCGGTGCGCACGCAGCCGTGCGCGCCGCGTTCAAACAGACTGGCGTTATCGAGGTGGAACGGGGCGAGGATCTCTTCAACGGCGCGCTCGCGCTCGCCTATCAGCCGCCCGCAGCAGGCAGCCGGCTGGCCATCGTCACCAACGCCGGAGGCCCTGCTGTGCTGGCAGCCGACGCCGTCGAAGCCAACGGCCTGCGCCTCGCACCTATCAGCGCCGAAACCCAGGCCGCACTGCGCACCTTTCTTCCGCCCAACGCCCAGGTCGCTGGCCCTGTCGATATGCTCGGCAATACCGACGCCGACGGCTACCTGAAGGCGCTGACCGCCGTCTTCGCTGATCCTGCCAACGATGGCGTCCTGGCGATTGTTGTGCCACACCTGCTTGTGCACCCCGTGGCCGTGGTCGAGGCGATGGCGCATGCAGCAGAATCCGTCTCGCCGCGCAAGCCGATTGTCGCCTGCCTCATGGGCGATGCCAGCCTGAAAGACGCCTACAAGGCCGCCCACGACCACAACATCCCGGCGTATACCTTCCCGGAAAATGCTGTGGCCGCATTCTCCATCCTGGCGCAACGCGGCCATTGGCTGACGACCCCGCATGCGGCGCCAGTGCGGCCAACCGGCTGCGACCAGGCAACGGCAGCAAGGCTCCTGTCTGAGGCGCAAAGTGCAGGACTCCTGGCTCTCGACACCGCCGCCAGCCGCGCTGTTCTCGACGCCTACGGCATCCCGACGCCGCCCGATGTGCTGGCGACCACGGCAGACGAGGCGGCGCAGGCGGCGCAGCGCATGGGATTCCCGGTGGCGCTCAAGCTGGTCAGTCCCGACATTCTGCACAAGACGGATGTGGGCGGCGTTTTGCTGAACGTCGCTAGCGGCGCAGCAGCCCGAGCAGGCTTTGAAACGATCATCAGCCTCGCCCGCGCTGCGCATCCCAACGCCGTAATCCGCGGCGTGCAGGTGCAGCCGATGGTCAGCGGCGGGCAAGAGGTCATCGTCGGCGTGTCGCGTGACCGCATCTTCGGGCCGCTGGTGATGTTCGGTCTGGGAGGAGTGTACGTCGAGGCGCTGGCTGACGTCAGCTTCAGACTGGCACCGCTGACACAGGCTGACGCGGCGGAGATGATTGACGAGGTCCGCTCAGCAAAGCTGCTCACCGGGCTGCGCGGCGCGCCGCCTGCCGACCGGGCGGCGCTGATTGACGCCATCGTGCGCATCGGCCAGCTTGCCGTCGACAACCCGCAGATCAAAGAACTCGACATCAACCCGCTCATCGTGCGCGCTGCCGGGCAAGGCGCGCTGGCCGTGGACGCGCGGATTATTCTAAAGAGTTGACGGACGTAACCGACGGCCTTATAATATGCGTGGCGAACTTACGTCCAGTAAGGGGAGACAACTGTGAAGGCATATAGAAGGCTGGTAGTAATCAAAGATCCCAAACGCGTTGTGCTGGCAGATGTCCCATTCGAGGCCGGAGACCGGGTCGAAGTGCTAATGCTGTCACCCGATGATGCTCGCGCCTCGGTGCAAGTCGACATCAAGACGCTACTTCGCAGGACTCAGGCTCTGCCATCTGTGCAGGCGCTCAGCGATAGTGACATCATCGCGGAGATTACTGCCTATCGGAGTGGGCAGTGAGAGTCATTATGGAGACACAGAGGGCACAGAGAGATACAAGTTTTCTCTCTGTGCCCTTTTCTTTATCCCAACCGGCGAGCAGGGCTGTTCATCCTACTCCCTCTCAACCTCTTCAGCTAGTTGCACCGCCTCTAGAGCCAGTGCCAGCGCCTCGTCGGCGGCAGGGCGGTCGAAGAGGTCCCACGGAGTCCGCCTGGCCAACTCGTCTCCGTGGTCGCTCTGTACATGCACATCGGGACCAAGCAGTTCCGCACACTCTGCCAGCCGCTGGATTCGTGACTGAACCAGGGCGGGATAGTCGCCACGCTGAAGTGCACGGCGCAGCAAAGGGGCAGGGTTGTGCGTGTGGCCCACTGGTCCGAGAGTTTCCAGGGCAGCTTGCGCTGCATTCTCAGTGGCCAGTTGGCTATTGTCAACATACGACCGCCCGCTAGTGACACTAGCCTCTTGTCTCCGGCTGAAGGGCGTATCATATCTACCCAAGTATGGTGTCGAGCAAGGTGATGCCAAGCCTATTGCATACCTAGCGCTATTCGGACTTCATCATCCATCAACAGAACTGCTGCCTTGCCAGGATCTGCGCTTCGCAACTGAGCAAATGCTTTGCGCGCATCCACTGAGCGCTTGGCTGCCAGATACACTTCTACAGCATGTTCAAAATGCACAGGGGCGATCTTGTCGTGCCTCATGTATCGATCCACCGCCTCGATGGCCTTTTGACTTAGGCCGAGCTTTTCATATGTCAAGGAAATGTTGTAAGTGTACGCAGTGTCATTGGGCGCAAGTTCAAGAACCTGCTCTTCAAGCGCTAAGCATTTCTCGTAATCCTTACTGCCGTAGTTGAGGATTCCAAGCTGATTCAAAACATAGGCTTTTGTTTTGTTGTCTATGTCTGACACAGCAGTCACTTTGTTGATCAACGGCTCAACTCGAGGAATCGATTCACCTTCACGATCAGTGACCGCGTAGAATGCAACTATTGCACTTATTGCTGATCTTAGTCCGGCGAGCCCCTCTTTGTGGATATCGTCAAAGTGCTCATCCATGAGCCTGAAAACGATCTCTGCAGCAGGTTCGTAGCCTTGCTGACACAAGTGAGAGGCAGCCACGACCAACTCCCTCGTAGGGCCAAGTAGTTTCTCCAAACGTATCAACAAACGAGCGGCCTGCTCGACATTCCCTTGCGCGATCGCCTGCATGAATGCTTCGCGGGGGTTTCTCCCAAACCCAATATCCCCCGGGAGGCCCGACATCTCGATGGGAGCTGGTCCGGCAGAGGTGCCAATCGTACCCGACATAATGGCACCAACCTTTCGCTCGATTCGATCCAAAGCCAGAGCAATCGTGGACATTGAGATCCCCGTACCGGATGTGCCGTAACCGCTCTTCTCAAATTCGTCGACGTATTTCTGTACTTCCGCGATGATCTTCGCAGCCGAAGCCAAGGACTCGACGCTGTCGTAGATGATAGTTCTGATGCCTGCAACGTCAAATGGGATTCGTTCATCTTTCTTGAGCATCTGTATGAACGGTTTGCCAGTTTCGTGACGACGGCCAGCCTCGTAGAAGACATTAGGATTCTGTCCTGTCAGGATGATCAGACACAGCTCGGACTCCTGAATGAGCTGAACAATCTCGTTCGTGATCACTGCAGTGCGTGCGATTTGGTCAACTCGGATTACTTCAAAGTCGTATTTCTCCAAGGCGTTCTTCGCAATCCATAAGAGCGCATCTGCTTCCTGACGAACTGCTGAGGTTTCATCTCCAATCGGAGAAATGACAAAGCACTTCTTTCTAGATGCCATTTTGTCGACTCCTTTTGACTATCATCGGTCATATTGTTGGTGATACGATTCTGCCATTCTGGTGTTGTTAGCTCTGAGGACAGGCGTGAAGTGTTCCGGAATGCCTGAAAGGTGCAATGCGTTGCAGCCAAACTTGTACGCGAAATCGACAGGCTTACCAGCCCCCAAAGCATCATAGAACGCGGTTGCAAAAACGATTGCTGCACGATCGCCTATGCCATGTGCCATACCAATTACATACCGTACCACCACTGAGATAGCATCTGCTTGCACCTCGGAATAGCAGGCATTCAGCAGGACGCACTCAACTTGCGGAAATAAGGCAAACAAATCCGAAAGTGCTTCGGCAGTGACTTGCTGCGCTAGACCTTGCTCATTTTCGAGGAAAAGGCCGTCTTGGCCTGCCCCATGGCCGGAAAAATGTACAATGTGTGGCTCACAATCTAGCATTGCCCGACGAAGGTCTTCGGGCCTTACGGCCCACTTCTGGTGCATTTCGAAAGCATCCCTCTTCTTGGCGCGTCTCAGGCCCTCGTCAATCTCCCGGAACTCTTCATCAAGGCGCAGAGGCTGAGTGCCGATGGGATTGGCGGCTAAGAACAGAATAACCTTGTGCATAACTCTCTCCTCCATCTGTCGCTAACTGGCGCCAGTTCCGTCAATCGCTGTGCGCCCTCTAGGTTTCTCAATGCACGGGTGCCGTTCCGATAACGCCATCTACGTCTGGGTTCTGAAAGGAACCTATTGTCATTTCGTCACCATCGGCGCTGAGCAAAGTAAGGAGGGAGACACCTCTCATTCTCGCCTTCCGTATTCTAGGGGCAAACCAGCATCCCTCCACTTGTCCCTGCAACTGGCGCTCTTGTGGACAGGCTTGCCCCAGATCGTGGTCATCACGAGCCTCTTTCAAGAAGCCCTGGGCTAGCGTCAGCCGGTAGCGAACGTCATCCGGGGTGGTGTCCATCTAGGCGCTCCACTCCAGTCGCCAGGGTTGAGCGGGCGCTTTCTTCCAGCGCCATACGTCGCCGTCAGGTGTGCGCTCGCGGTACAGCCCCTTGCGACGGATGATGCGTTTGAGAAGGGCAAGACGTTGCGTCACGTAGAGGTCGGGATCATACAGGATTCGTCCATCCAACGCAATATCCAGGTAGAGGGATGGCAGACTTGTCTCAAACTCTGCTGCCGATCTGCTGATCAGCGACACTTCTCCGCGACACGCAGGCGGCAGCAGACGCTTGAGGTAAAGGTGACGCTCAAAGATTCTCTCCGGCAGCCCCTCGGCAATAACTAACATATCCCAATCGCTGTCGTCGTGAGCGTCGCCCCGTGCGCGCGACCCGAAGAGCACCACAGCCACCAGGCGTTCGCCCAGCGCCGCCCGCAGTGCATTTA
>CAYOEZ010000119.1:0-14538 GCA_964402955.1 uncultured Ktedonobacterales bacterium
AGACCCTCACATAATATCGATGCCCGTTTGTCTCATTTCGTCATAAGCAGAACACATGGATGGGCTATCTCTGTCATGCCAGCCAAGAGCAAATCTAGTTCATGTCGATTCATCGGCCGGAAGCCAACATCGACGATCACTCCGTAAGGATATCGCAGCCCCGGATGAGTTTCAGAGAATCGCATTGCTCTGTCAGTTGTCTTCGCAATAGCGTTTCTGATATCTGGAGCAGCGTCTAGATTAATAACTGTGAAGTTAGGGACTTGCACATCTGGGACGGTTGCCAAGCGAATAGTTTCGCCTAATGGTTTGACTGGAATCCTTAAATGGACCAGCGTACCCGGAACCTTTGCCAAGTGCTGCTTCTCAGGCATCGATCGTACGTCAGCGCGCTTGCATTCAACGGTGATCATCTCTCTCTCTGCGCGAATTGTCAGTTGCCCTTCCCATTTCCTTACCGTTCTCAGCACTCTGTAGAGTCCCCTGGTGCCACGCTTCAGACCGTGTAGACTGGTGGAAGACCACCTGTCAAGGGACCACGCAAGCGTTTCGTGAGTCTCGTTAGGACGTGAATCGGGCATAAAACCAAGGGCATCTGCCAGGTTCGCTGTGGAGGACTGATCTTTCCACTGGTTGAGGCGCAGCTTCTTGAACTCCGGTCCGAGGACTGCTGGAATCCCTGCTCCCGAGTCGCCAACTACAATCTCCACAATTGGGAAGGGCAAGCCCCAAGTGATGAAACTCCTCTCACTCGGCATGTAGTCCTTGCTGAGAATCGTATTGAAAGCTCTTGGGGAGACGCGAATAGGCTGCCTAACCCATACTGCCAAGAGACCATACGGAACGCCAGCATGAGCGTGAACGTTCTCAGCCAACTCGAACAGGAAAACGTGGGCAAGCGTATCAGCATCTGGTGCCGATATGCCTCTGGCGGCCTGAGGCCCCAAGACCCATTTCAGAAACCCAAGCATGTTCCCCCTACTAGTATTGACCAGACGATCGCGGTTCTCGGAGATCGTCGGATCGCCAATCCAAGTCAGAGGGACGATTGCTCTGTAAGTGAATTCACGCGTCTCAGGGTACGTGTTCACAACTCGCTTCTCTTGTCCAAGGTCCTGCTCATCGGAAGAGCCATCCGACCAATCATGACTCCGGTCAAGATCGATAGTTCCCTTCTGGCGCTTCATGTGGTCAGCGGTCAGCGCAGACCAGAATTGCCAAATGCCAAGCCGCTTAAGAGCATCTTGCCTCCGACGAAGGCGTGCAAGAGTACTTTGGGCCAACCTTAGGGATGATGGGGTGCCAGAGTTCTCCGCTTGCTCAATAACCCTCCGCTCTCCTCCGGCCAATTGCTGCAACGGCGTACGGATAACCACGTTTGTTCCGTTTCGCAGGGAGTCTTCGAGGAGCAACACTGCCATGACGAGACCGCTAGGTTCGATGAACTCCACCTGCGAGAGGTCGATAGTCAGTTTCTCCGCAGACCCGCCGATTGAGCTTCTCTTTTCGTGCTGATGCTCAGCCCTGACTAAGGCAGTCTCGATGCTAGGAAGTGAAAGGTGCTGATGTAGAGTGAGGTACACGTTACGCCTCCATCAAGCGCGATTGGATTCGTCACGATCGTGGCCGGCGATTGTTCGCATTGGCCTTACTGAGAGAAAGGACTCGACAGGCTATAATACTCCCCGAAAACTAGACCACATGCGAAGTGAAAGTCGTGGTATCATACGCAGCATGTGGAGGTCAGTCGTATGCCAAAAGGGAAACGGCACAGCTCCGAGTTCAAGTTCAAGGTTGCCTTGGAGGCAGCAAGAGGCGACAAGACCCTTGCCGAGTTGTCGAGCGAGTTCGGCGTGCACGCCAGTCAGATCAGCGAATGGAAGGGGCGGCTGATGGAGGAAGGGGCCGGCATCTTCGATGCAGGCACCGCCCACGACCAGCGAGAACAAGCCAGCCTCCAGACCGAACTCTATGGGCAGATTGGCCGCCTCCAGATGGGGCTGGAGTGGTTGGAAAAAGAGTTGCCCAGTGACATCGAGACGATGCGTGCGCTGATCGAACGGGACAGTGAGCAGGTGAGCATCCGCCAGCAATGTGACTTGGTGGGGCTGAGTCGGGCGACATTCTACTATGAGCCCGCTAGCGAGACCGATCTCAACATGCGCCTGATGCGCCTGATCGACAAGCAATACACCGAGACACCGTTCTATGGCGTGCTGCGTATGACGGTCGTCCTACGACAGATGGGGTATGTGGTCAACCCCAAGCGGGTGCGCCGGCTGATGCAGGTGATGGGCCTGCAAGCTATCTATCCGAAACAGCGGAGGACGATCGGCTGTGCAGAGCACTCTGTGTATCCCTATCTGCTGCGCAACGTGCCGACCACACGCCGGAATCAGGTGTGGAGTACGGACATCACGTACCTGCCGATGATGCGTGGCTTCATGTACTTGGTCGCCGTAATCGATTGGTACAGTCGCTACGTGTTGGCGTGGCAGGGGTCGAACACGCTGGATGGCGCCTTTTGCCTCAGGACCTTGGAGCAAGCCCTCGTGCACGGGAGGCCAGAGATATTCAACACCGATCAGGGAGTGCAGTTCACCTCTTTGGCCTTCACCGGGCGTCTGCTGGAGGCGGGAATCCGCATTGGCATGGATGGTCGTAGCCGAGCACTGGACAATGTGTTCGTGGAACGGCTCTGGCGCAGCGTGAAGCATGAGCGCGTGTACTTGCACGAGTACGAGACCGTTATGCAATTGGAAAAGGGCCTGGAGGACTACTTCAGCTTCTACAACACTGTGCGTCCGCACCAGAGTCTGTCACATCAGGCTCCCGCACACGTGTACTTTGCAAACGAAGACCAGCCCATGTCGTCTCAGAAGTTTCATTTCTTTTAGGTGTTTTGTGGTCTTGACAATGGGGAGTACCATACCTTTTTTCAAAACAGCATGAGCAGCGCCATGCGCGCCAACCTTGTGCACCTACAGAAGCCCACAAGTGCGATCTGTTCGCGACTTACTCTGCCGGCATTCTAGTGTTGCAGGATGCTGGCCATTGGGAGAAATGGCCCGTCGACGCAGGAGAGGAACCCGGCAGCAGTAGAGCACTTTCCACAGATTCCCACGCCACAACTGGTCCTGTATGGTATTGATCCCCAGATGTTGGATTCGGCCGTGAGCCTACGTTGAATCTCGAAGCACTTCATCACCATCTCCCTGGGACCAGAATTGATGAAGACCGCCCCATCTGGACATCTCTCTGTGTCCATCAACGCAGTCACGTTTCCTCTCAAACCGATAGAACCATCCTCAGTTGCAATGTTGACTTCCCCTAGCTCCTTGAACTTATCCAATTCAACAATGTGCTCACTCGTCCTTCCACCTAGGAAGAAAGCCAATTTATTGTTTTCCCTGAAGGCTCGAGCGATTTCAAACAGTGGGACAATGCCCGTGCCGCCGCCCACCAAGACCAGCCTGTTCTGCGAAAAGAGAGGCAATTGATGTCCGTACGGACCCCGAATGTATACTGTACTCCCCTCAGGCAGTTCTGACAGGTACTTCGTGAACATTCCTACGACTCTAATCACAAAGCTTCTTTCCCTCTGAGAGAAGATTGCGAACGGCTTTTCGCCAACGCCGGGAACGCACAGGAAGAAAAACCGCCCGGCTGTCGCAACTGTGTCCAAGTAACCGCTTGGATCATCAAGTTCCATCTTGAAAAGGCCTCCGGCCAAGGGCTTCGTTTTTGCGACGCGGCATCCTCGGTACTTCATACCCGCGTTGGCCTCTTGATGGCTGAGTGCATGTTGGTAGCTGCGGTCGGTTAGCAAAGCTTCCTGCAGCGCGCTAAAGTAGCGCTTAAGCTCACTGGAATCCATACCCGTGAGAGCACTTCCAACCCCAAAGAAATCCGCACCCACTGAGCGGTATTCCCTAACATCCTCAGCGGTTGATATCCCCCCCATGCCGATGATCAGAGGCCCAGGGCCAAGGACAGTTCTGATTCTCTTGACCGAACTCAAGCCCAAAGGCTTGATTGCAGTGCCAGACAACCCGCCAATCCCATTGGACAGGAGGGGCTCTTGGGCTAGACAGTGCATGGCCGGCCCCACCGTGTTTATTGCGCTAATTCCTGTTGCGCCCGCATCAAATGCTACCTTAGCTGTCTCACCAATGTCCCTGCAGGTTGCAGGGAGCTTCACAATGACTGGTAGCGAGGTCGCTTCGGCAACTCCGCGGGTAATCTCCGCCACAAGCTTAAGATCGTGTCCGATTTCGATTCCATAACCCTTGACGTGTGGGCAGGACATGTTTAGCTCAAATGCGTCTGCGACACATTCCAGCATTCTTGCGGCCTGGACGTACTCGGCGACACTAGCGCCAAACAGTGAAACCAGCAAAAGCTTATTCGAGGGCACGCGAATACGAGATAACTCAGCTCGGAAGGCTTCTGCACCGGGGTTAGCCAACCCTACAGCATTAATGTATGAAGCAAACGAATACTCACCATAGATCGGTTCCCTGTAGCCTTCCCTTGGGAGTGCACTGATACTCTTCGTCGTCACTATCCCAACGGGTGAGATTTCCTCAAGAACCTTCTTGATGGTAGCGCCGTTGGTGCACCGTATCCCCGATGGCACAACGAACCGGCCGTCGACAAACTTACCACCGATCCTGATGGAAGTGTGAAAGCTTGGATCCGCTAGGATGCTCATCACGCTCAACCTTTATGGGAAAATCGTCTCTCGATTCCTTGGAAACTCCGTGCATTGCCTGACGTCGTCCACTCCCGTGAAGAAACCAACCAGTCTCTCAAATCCCAATCCAAATCCTCCCCGCGGCCCTGGAGACCCGCTCTTCCATAAGTCCAGATACCATTCGAAGTGATCTTGGTCGAGACCCAATTGCTGGATGTCAGTCCACATAGGTGACGACTTGAGATTATGCTCTACTCTACGAAAGTCGTCTTCCCTTTCTGCTCCCCCGGAGATCTCTCCATAGGGCGGAGCGATCAGATCGACGCTGTACACCCACTTGTCTTCGTCAAACCTCCTCATGTTGAAGTACTTGATCTCAGCCGGATAATGCACGATGAAAAAGGGAACTTGACCCAGATACTGAAGCAGTGCAAGCTCCTCTGTCATGCCGAGATTATCCCCTATAGATATGTCAAACCCGTGACTCCGCAAAATGCTTATTGCTTCCTTGTATTCGTAGACCTGCAAGGGGAACTGCAACGATTCCAGATACGGTACCCTCTGTCGCAGACTATCGGGCAACATGCTCCGATCCCTAACTATGTTGTCGATACAGTGTCTCAGTATGCCCTGCTTCGTAGCCATTATGTCCTGCAACTTGAAGCCTGGGGCCTCACATTCGATCAAGGTGAATTCCGACAAATGCCGGTTCGTGACCCTAGGTTCCGCTCTGAAACTGTGGTCCATGGTCCAGACTTTATGGTGAAGCTCTTTTACCAGCATCTCTAGCTGCAGCTGCGCTGTCTGACTAAGGTGGGCCCTGCGGTCGAAATAGGGCAGTATGAAGACGGTACTGATTGTCTCGCAGGATCCAGTCAAACAGGTGATCGTGCTTGTTGTGACCTCCAACCAGTCATTGGACTCAAGATACTCGACGATACTCTTTTTTAGGAACTTCCTCGTGAGTATGACGTCCATCAATTCGGCACGTGTCTTGGTCATTTCCGATCTCCTCCTGTTATCAAAGTCTCAAGAACCTGCAACTGCCCATACTGAGGATCGTTGAGTTTGTCACCATCTAGTATCGAAAAGACGTCTCCCCTGTCCTCCAATGCAATTAGGACCGGCACAAAGGGAATCCCCAACTCCTTCATCTTGCTCATAGATGTCTTCTCGCGACAAAGGAAAGTCAGGACGTACGCTATCTTGCACCCCATACTCTTGAGAACAGAGATGATTCCCAGCAGGACTGTGATGTGGACAGACACGCCGATAACAACCACACACACAGCCTTTGGCTTGGATACAACTGCCATTTTGCCCGAGCTCTGTTCTTGCACGGCAGCGATGCTGTCGACCTCAAGGCTGCCACCTAGCCTGTCCACAGCAGCGTCAACAATCAAGCGCAAAGGGAAGGACTTTTCTGAGGCTTCAGTGTATGATGGGAATATAACGCTGAACGGTCCATGGATTCGATAGCAGTTCTCGATGAAACTTGACAACAAGAGAGTCATCGCGTTTATGACTCTCTTGTTGACGAATTCGTTAATGTCGATCCAGAAGTCACTTATCTCGCCTGTCGAAAGAAGGAACTTCCCTCTTACGCGGGATGCCGCAGCATGATACTTCAAAATGTCAATCTGAGAGACTATTCCCGGCATTAATCATTCCCCATCTGTCTTTGACATCCAAGGTCGCCAAGTCATCCACCGACATCACAATAGAAGTCCGGCCAGCGAATTGTCCCAAAGCCCGTTTGATTTCCTCGGCCCCGGGGCCAAAGATTATCACGACATGGTCCAACCTATCGGCATAGACCTGAAGGCTGCCGACAATCGCTGGATTGAGTGTTCCGACGATTGCAGAGAGAGAGGACCTAAAATCGAATTCCGTGACTCTCAGTCCTAGCCTGTTGCAGATCTGAGAGACAAGCCTGACTTGATGAATGGAGCCGCATCCGAGCAGAGACGGATCTATAATTGCTCTGGAATCAGCGGGCAGGTAGTGCCGGATGGCCCCTGAGAGTCTCTCCATGCTGGATTCGTCTGCGAGAATTCTATCATAATGCACCAGAATGTTCGTCCAGTAGCTTGCAGTCAGCCTATACACGCTTGCGACATTGTACCGTTCAGTAGTGGTTATCAATCGCCTTTTTGCGAAACGTTGCATTAATGCCAGTTCTTGAGCTTGCTCGCGCTGGTTCATCTGGGCCACATGGCGGTTGAAGAAGCGGACGACGGGGCCAAGAACAAGGAATGCGAGAGCCAGCGTTGCCCCGATGAACTGGATCTCGTTGGCCTGGGCGTGAAAGAGATTCCACATCTCCAAAGCCCACGGGGACCACCAGGGGATCGTCAAGATCATGAGAAACACGATCGAGACGACCACGAGTACAATGGCCCACTTGATCCTTAGTGGTCTAAGGCGCATGGCAATTGGTCCTTCTCCCAGTTGCGCTTGACCTAACGATACGGCATTGTCCGATAGCTTGTTGTGTCACACACGTTCTGTATTCCCATGCAAATCTGTATGCCATGTCCTAGATGACTAATTTAACATAAGAGGGATCACCTTGCACTTCCGCAGGAATTGGCCTCCACAGGCGTTTCGAAAAACGAGCTAGGCAGTAGTGCTTGGGATCGTGGACCCTGACGATAGCGTGCGCAGTGTGCACCTCGCCACCACCATCTTTGCGCTTCACGTCAATCATTCGCTCGAAGTCGATGTCGGGGCTTGACTCTAGAAAGGCAAGCGTGAAATGTGCTTCGGTGTTCCGGAGTTCCTCAACGTCGCCGATCGGCAGCAGAGAAGTCGCCAGTTCCGCTTCGTACAATTCGTAGACGTCAGTGAGTTTGCGCGTCAACTTGATATGGTCCGGAATAATGGACTCCAACGTGTCAGACCAATACTTTGAGAAGATGACATACTGTCTCAGTTCTTGCACCAGTTCGTTGTTGAACCATCTGGGGGATAGCATCCTGATCTCTCCTGAAGATGACCTGTGCAACGCCAAAGTGTGAAACCTGGGGCGAACGATCTGAAGTATACTTCACCGCGTGATCTGTCAGTTGCAAGAAGACTCAAGCTCAGGAAACCTGTTGGGTATTCCCGACTCTCGATTATCAGGGCCGCGGCGGCCTTGGATCCATTGCATGTCTTTCCCCAATGACTTTGGTCGATCACACCTGGCAGGGCGCACAGTACACCCTGCGCTCCGAACTACATTCAATTATACCTGAACAGGTTCCAGAATGCAATGACATCTGTGGCAAATATGTTGAACAGGACGCCGAAATCAGCGAAATGTACAAGATATGGTATCACGAGACAAGGTGGCATGCGACAGGTAGTACGTCTTTACGGTGGCGGCCACCTCGTTCAACACCCTCGGCAGCACTTGTCGATAGGAGCAGTTCGATGGTTCCAGGCGAAGCTGCACCTTGAGATCAGTGCGCCCACGCCCAGAAGTCGTGGCGCTTTCCGCTGCAAATGGTACATCTGTAGAGCCTTGACCCGGAAATGGCACGAAGCGCATGAGCTATCGCGCGAGTGCATTTGCCAGCGTCGCGATCGTTAGCAAGAAGACCGGATAAGGGCGACGAGGAGCACGCTGTTGTGTCCGTCATCAGAGGTAACCGCGGCCATGCACTGCGAACCGCATGCCATGGCACGCTACCTCTGCCGACTGGTATATGGTTGTCATTCCTATAACCCCGCATTATTCGAATGAAAGGCGCCTCAGAGCACCACTTTTGATGCCCAATAACAGAAACGCGCCTGAGTTATCGGCATGAGAAATGCCATGTGCGACGGGCTTGACATCTGGCCCCCAAGATCGCTAGACTGGGAGCAGTCAGGTGTTACTGCCCATGAAAGACAAACAACCGTCGGATCCGCTATCCTTTGCCACTGCTCAGGCTCTCTTCTGCCAGGCGCTCCAGGCCCGGAACGCATCGCCGCGCACAGTCACGGCCTACAGCGACGATGTGATTCAGTTCGTCGCCTGGCTCAAGACTGAGATTGATCTCGATCGTGTCGATGAGGTGCAACGAGAGGACATCGAAGCCTTCCTGGCGCACCTTGGCGCCAACGGCTCAACCGGAACAAGCCGGCGACGCAAGCTGTGCGCCCTGCGTGGCTTCTTCACTTGTCTCACCAACCATGGGCATCTTGCGCATGATCCAACGCAAGGTGTGGCAAACCCCAAGGCTGAAGAGCACGCTCCGCAAATCCTCTACCGCCATGAGTACAAAGCCCTGCTCTATGAAGCGCGCGAGAATCGCAGAGACCTGGCCATCCTCCAGGTGTTCCTCCAGACCGGCGTTCGTGTCGGTGAGCTGTGCTCACTGACGGTGGACGACATCGACCTCAAGGGCAAGGAGCTAACCGTCCGGCAGGGCAAGGGCCTGCGGGACCGCGTGATCCCCTTGACTCAAGATGTCTGCCAGGCCCTCGAGCAGTTCTTGCCGACACGCCAGGCATCCGACCGCAAGAACCTCTTCCTCACCAAGTACGGGACTCCCCTACTGCCAAGGGCAACCAACTACATGCTTCAGAAATACCTCCGGCGCGCGGGAATTCGTAAGCACATCAGCGTGCACTCACTCCGCCATACCGCCGCAACTCATCGGGCTGACAAAGGCATGCCCCTCCGTTCTCTGCAGGCCATGCTCGGTCATCGCAGTTTGGAGACGACCTATCGCTATCTGCACCTTGCCCGGTCAAGTTTGCGGCAGGAGGTGGAAGCAACGGCCCTATGACCAACCATTTCTCTCGCTACAGGGGAACTGCCGACATCGTTCCCGGCTCCACGCTCCTTGATCCTGAAAAGTGGCGTCTTGTGCGACGCCGTACGCCAGGCGCGTATGTGATAGCGCTGCCGAATGACAACCCCAAGTTGCGCTCCCGGCTGCGGGCTGTTGCCGACCGCCTTCTTGCCAAGGGACTTCCAGTCACTGTCGTCGAGGTGGAGTGTCCTCAACCTCGTGTCTGCCCGAAACCGAGATAGCCATTTTGGTCCTTGACTCCTCTCCCCTGCTTGACTATGATCTTGTTAAGGTGAGTTCCTACATCAAGGAACCTTTCGCCGTCTGCCCATGAATCCTGCCCGGGATTAAGATGTCCCCGTGGCAGGATTTTTTATGCACAAGTTCAAGCAACACAGACTCAAACTGAGGCACCGTCAGGAGATACAGCAAGAGCAGCCGGCAATATCCTTCCAGCGGCAGGTCGCCCGGCTGTTCCACCGTCTGGGGTACCGGGTGCACAGGCAGCCGGCCACCCATGACCTGGGTATTGATCTGGTTGTGGCCAGGCGCGGCCAGACGGCCATCGTCCAGTGCAAGAACTGGCGTCATCCTGTCGGTCCCGCAGCCGTGCGTGACCTCTACGGTACCTTGCTCCATACAGGCGCCGACCTCGGCATCCTTGTCACTCCCAGCACCGTCAGCAAATCAGCTCAGCATTTTGCCGCGGGCAAGCCCTTGCTTCTGATGGACGGACCGATTCTTAAGCTACTCCTGGATGGCCTGGGGCCGTGACCCCGTTTCCCATCTTGGCAAGAGGAAGGCAATCGCGCTATACTGCCGATGGAAGCCGGCCAACGGGCTGGCGGCGCCGTCCGCATTATCGGATGAGGGCGCCAACCCAGACCTTTGCCGGTTGAGGGCTGGCAGGCTGTGGCCCGGCAGAGGACCACCATGCCTGCTCGCCTGCCTCGCTGGCTGGCTTCTCAATCTATGCTCAAACCAAGCGAAGACACAATCCGCTCCCTCGTTCTGCACCTCCTGCAGTGGCGCTTCCTGCGCCGTGATCAGCTCGCACAATTGCTCGGCATGGAAGACGCAGCGGCGACGACCATTCTGGACAAGCTGACAAGCGACGGGATGGTCCAATGCATCGCTGAGGTTCCTGCGTCGGGAGTCCCCTGTCCGGTGTACGCGCTGGCCCGGCGAGGAGCTGATCTTGCAGCATCCATACTGGGCATTGATCGTGCCGGTCTCTCCCCCGCGATCCGGCGCAATAGCACTCACCTACTCTTCCTGGAGCACAAGCTGAGGATCAACGACATCCGCCTAGCATTCGTCAAGACAGCACAAGAGAACAGTCAGCATAACATCCAAGCCTGGCGCTACGAGCGTGAGGTCGCCGACCGTATCCAGCACCCCAGGCGGCCGGGCGTCTGGCTGCCTGTCCGCCCGGACGGCTACCTGGTCTACCAGGCGGCTGGACGGCGCATGGACGCCTTTGTCGAGGCAGACCTGGGGACGGTGACTAACCTGCGCTGGCGGGTGCGCGTGGAGGCATATGTGGCATATCGGTTGTCAGGAGCGTTTCGCAATCGCTATGGCATTCCGTTGTTTCGTGTCCTGACGGTGACCACAACCCGCCGCCGGCTACTCAACCTGGTGCGAGCCACAGAGAAAGCGGGTGGCCGGAGCATGTTCTGGTTCACGACCTGGGATGACCTGACCAATCACTCTGCCTTGTCGTCGATTTGGTCCGTTGCCGGAGCTTCGGGGGGATCGCCAATGAGTGGGAAGCGAGGATCATCTTCGCGTAGTCCACCAGAGTCGGCGGACCCGGCCTGCAGCCCACGGGGGGCAGAGTAGACACGCTCGCTCCATATTCTGATCTTGTTCTCCACTGTTGCCACCTCCCGGGCATACTGCGCTCGCGAGGCAGCTATTGCCTTATCTCTGAGGTTGGTTCTGCAATCGAGCGGCGGCCAGCCAACGGCGCTGAACGATGGCGTCACCGATCCGTCGACCATGAGGCGCACCGCCATCTGATAGCGCTCCAGGTTCATCAGATCCTGCGCCGTGAAGCCCGGCGCGAACTCACGTTCCAGGAAGCGGGCATCGTCGGGGCCAATGGTGAAGGAGACAAGGCTGCCCACGTTGCCGAAGATGGCCTCACGCACATCGTCGGGCAGCTGGGAGATGTACTGGTGAGCGAGAACCAACCCCAGGCGATATTTGCGCGATTCGGACAGGATGTTGGCGAAGGTCGAGGTAGCAAAGCTCTGAAACTCGTCGGCGTAGAGGAAGAAGGGCTTGCGTTCGTTCTCCGGCTGCGCCACACGGCGCATGGCAGCGAATTGGATCGAGGAGACGATCATGGCGCCAAGCAGGGACGAGCTGTCCTCGCCGATACGGCCCTTGGACAGGTTGACGAGCAGGATCTTGGAGCTGTCCATGATGTCCTGCATATTGATCGTGCTCTTGGGTTGGGCCAGAATGTGGCGCAAGAGGGGAGCGGCCAGGAACTGACCGACCTTGTTCTGCACGGGAGAGATGGCCTCGGTGACCAGACGGGGATTGGTGAGCATGCCGGCAAACTCGCGCTGCCAAAAGAAGCGCATGACCGGATCCTGCACTTTGGCCACGACCCAGGCTCGATAGCCGTCGTCTGAGAGGAGGCGGGGGATACCCATGATCGTGCTGTTCGGCACCTCCAGGAGGGTCAGGATGCAGTTGCGCAAGATGTACTCCAGGCGCGGCCCCCAACTGTGCTCAAAGGAACGCTTGAGGATGTCGACCAGAGCGGAAGCCACTTGAGCCTTCTGTGTTAGGTCGGGCAGCTCAAGCGGGTTGAGACTGACCGGATAGTCCTGATCACCGGGGTCAAGGAGGACAACGTCCTTGATGCGCTCCGGCGGGATGTAGTCCAGCAGGTCGTCGTAGAGGTCGCCGTGCGGATCGAGCAGAGCCAGTCCATGGCCACGGCGCATGTCCTGGATGACAAGATTCTTCAGCACGGTCGATTTCCCGCCGCCCGCTTTGCCGATCACGTAGAGATGGCGGAAGCGGTCGGTCTCGAGCAAACCGAAGGGGCGCTGGTCGGTCCGGAAGGCCGTCCTGCCCAGGAGTGCGCACCCTGCATCCGGCAGGTTGGCCGGGGGTTCGGCCTGGCGGCTGGTCGCCCAGGTGATGCCGGAAACGCTACAGTCATTGCCGGGCAAATGCCAAAGACTGGCCAGTTCGGGGATGCTGAGGACGAATCTTCGTTGTTGGAGGAGTGATCGATCTGAAGCATCTGCCCCTTTCTTTAGCGGGCGAGCTATCACGTGATTAAGGTAGGGGAGTGAGAACTGGTTGAGCGCAGCCACAATCGTACGGACTGTCTCCTGGGCAGCAGGCTGGTCGGCGGACCAGACGTCCAGCCGGGCGGACGTGCGGAACCCCGCCCACCTGGCCTTCTCCTCGATAGCCAACGCCATCTCTAGCTGAACCGGGGTCGCGCGAGGGGCTGTCTCCCGATTGTCTGACGTGACTTTGCTGCTGAGTCCAAAAGCAGCTGCGAAGACGTCGCCGGCCAGACCGGCCAATCCATCGACAACGTCTGTGATCAGCCAGCTCCAGCCTGACGTTGTCGACGACTCCCCTGAGCGCAGCCTGGCGACGTATGAACGCAGGGACTTCTGCCACGTATCAGGCTCGCGCATGGCCAGGATGGTGATACGTGCGGCTTCTCCTTGTGGAAGGACGCTGAGTGCGGCCAGGACGGGGGCCAACGGGTCAGGTGCAAAAGAATCAAACGAGCGCAAGGGGATGCCGTCCGGCAAGGCCAGATCAAGCGTGACTGACATCGTTGGAGAGCCTGCATCCTCCCCGTCATTCGACACTTGCATCATCACACCTGGATACTGGGCGGCAAGCTGGCTCTCGACGTAGCTGCGCGCCGGTGGTTGGCAGTGCAGGCCAAATGTGACGTGACCACTGGAGGAAAACATCTCTAGGCGGAGAGGGCCGGTACCGGTGTGCATGGAGGCGAGGAACACCTCCGCCGCTTCTTTCTTGCATGGATCGGACAGTCGCTGTGGAAGAACGCTCAGGTGAACAGGGGGCACTGGTTCTCCCACAGGAGACCAAAGGCGCGTGAGGAGAGCCTTGATGGGGGCAGGTGCTGGTACAGCGGTGGCGATGTGCACCATCGTTCTGTGTAATATCATAGAAACGGGCAGGCGCACAAACGTTCATAGGGCACCGCTGACGGGGCATCGTTCACCGGGCTCCATTGAGACGTGTTATCCGATAGTGTAGCAGAACTGTCAAGTCGTTGCCTGCTTGACAGCGGCACGTCAGCGGCGTATGGTGGGAGTGCATCGCACGTTGACAAATGAATGACGTACCGACCATGCCGGTGGAGATGCCTCCCCCGGCTTTCTCTTTTGCCTTCTTGTCTCTGTGATGGGTAGGACTGCTCTGGCGAGACGCTGCTCGCCGGAGCGATCCTGCCCATCACCCCGATGGCGGGCTGTGTGTAACGGGGACCAAGGAGGGTGGCCTATTGTACAGTCCAAAGCTGCCGGAGGAATTGATCCCCCGGCTGTGGCAACTGGCCCAGGAACGACACGTGCCGATGACCCATCTGGTGCGTGACGCTGTTGTTCAGTACCTACAAACCGTAGAAGGAGAAAAAGGTGGACAAGACAACGAAGACAGTCGAACCAGAGACGACGGTACCCCCAGCCACTGAGGCAGCGACCTTTGCTGCCAGCTGGGATGTGTTCTACCAGGATGCCCAGGGACTGGAGTGCCATCTGCAAGTGCGAGGCGCTGGCCTCGACGCTGTGCTGGACCTGGCCGTGAGTGCATCCATGTCGATCACAGAAGCTGGAGGCAAGCCCTCCCGCCGCATGAGCGGCACCGCCCACAATGGGGACAAGCCGAAAGAGAATGGCAATGGGAACGGCAATGGCAGCGCCAATGGCAACGACAGCAGCGCCAGCAATGGTTCGTTCCGCGAGCCGTCATACGTTGACGAACGCGGCATGCGCCGCTGTAACCGCAAGCTGAGCGATGGCGCGATCTGTGGCCGGCCGGTGACCGAGAAGGAAG
>CAYOEZ010000120.1:0-14310 GCA_964402955.1 uncultured Ktedonobacterales bacterium
TATACTATCGCCACAGCAATGAATATCGTTATGATCGGGCCTTTTGGCCTGCGCCCCAAAGGCACCATGGCCGTGCGCGCGCTGCCCCTTGCCCGTGAGCTTGCCCGGCGCGGACATCGTGTGTCCATCATCGCGCCGCCCTGGAACTACGCTCAAGACAGCGGGACTACCTACGCGGACGGAGATGTGCAGGTGATCAACATCACCCTCCCCCCGCGTCTACCCCTTGTGGGGCATCTGGCCATCACCTGGCGACTGCTGCGCGCCGCGCTGGCGCAACACCCCGATGTGATCCACTGCTTCAAGCCCAAGGCCTACAGCGGTCTGGCTGCGCTGGCGCTGTGGCTGGCGCGAGGGTTGCGTCTTACCCGTGTTCGCATCGTGGTCGACAGCGACGACTGGGAGGGACGCGGCGGATGGAATGAGATCGAGCGCTACAGTCGCGTGCAGCGGGCCTTCTTCGCCTGGCAAGAAGCATGGGGACTGACCCACGCCGACGCAGTCACGGTTGCCAGCCGCGCCCTGCAAACGATGGTGTGGAGCCTCGGCGTCGCCCCGGCCCGCGTTGTCTACGTGCCCAATGGCGTGGCAAGCGGCATGTGCAGCGCAGCGACTCCGGCTGTGGCCGCGAAAGATGCGCCGCCCCGGCAAGCCCCCCACGGCGCGCCGTCAAACCCCACAGTGCTGCTCTACACCCGCTTCTTCGAGTTCTCCACCGAGCGGGCCGTGCGCATCATTGCAGGGGCGTTGCAAGCAGTAGCGGACGCCAGAGTGGTCGTCGTGGGCGCAGGACTCTTCGGCGAGGAAAAGGCTTTTCTGGCGCAGATCGAGGCAGCGGGATTGGCTGATCGTGTGACCTATGTCGGCTGGCGCCCGCCGGACGAGCTTCCCGGCATCTTCGCAGGCGCCGACGTCGCTATCTATCCTTTTGACGATACGTTGATCAACCGCTGCAAATGCGCGGTCAAACTGATTGATCTGCTAGCGGCGGGTGTTGCGGTGGTGGCTGATAGCGTGGGGCAAAACCGCGAGTACATCGAGCATCGGGTTTCCGGCGTTCTGGTTGAGCCGGAAGACAGGGCCGGCTTCGTCAACTGGGTGGCGCGCCTACTAAAAGACAAGAACCTGCGCCGCTCGCTCGGCAACAACGCTCGCCGGCGCATGGCCGAACATTTCACCTGGGCGCAGTTGGCAGCCCGGGTTGAGGACTGTTATAGATGAGAGAAGATCGGAGAAGCCAATTGGCCTGGCTGTGGCTGCCGGCGCTGATCTGGATGGCAGTCATTTTTTACGGGTCAAATCAGCAGAGCTTGCCAACAGCGTCCAGCGGCATGCTCGATCTGTTGATCAAGAAGACCGGGCACGTCATCGAATATGCCCTCCTGGGGCTGCTCGCAGCGCGCGCCTGGCACGGCACGCTTGAGCTTACCTCAGGTGCACAAACAGCCGCTCCGCACAGAGCGGACGCCCCCGACAACCCGGGCTGGCTGAAGCCAGCTATCCTGGCCGTCGCGCTTGGTTGCCTGTACGCCATCTCCGATGAGGTGCACCAACTGTTCGTGCCAACGCGCAGTGGACAGATACGCGACGTCATTCTAGATGCCGCCGCTGTCACTCTGGGGGTGAGTCTACTGTGGCTGTGGCGCCAACTGCGGTCGCGTCGACAGGACTGATCACGATCTCACCATAGACGCCACTCTGTTCAACACTGACGCGTCCAAGTCTGATCATCTCCAGCAGGGCGAGGAATGTGACAATGGCCTCGGCGCGGGTCTTAACACTGCCGAGCAAGCGATGGAACGTGACACGCCCGCTGATGATCACCGCCTCGATGACCGCGATCTTGTCCTCAATGGTGAACTGAGCACGCGCCACTTCTGGAGCAGACGCCTCCTCAGGCAGCGCCGTCAGGACTCTGCGCATCGCCTCGGCCAGATCGTCCAGCACCATACCCTCGAGATCGAAGCGCGGCGTGATGCCGCTCGTCGCGAGGCGAATGTAGCTGTGCATCCCCTGCTCATCACGCTCCCGCAGGATAACGGCGATCTCCTTAAAGCGTTTGTACTCCTGAAGCTGGCGCACGAGGTCTTTGCCCGGGTCCTCTTCTTGTTCCTCAGGGGCAGGCGGTCGGGGCAGAAGCGCCTGCGATTTGATCAGTATGAGGCGGGCGGCGACAACGAGGAAATCGGTCAGAACGTCAGGATCAACGCTGGCCAAGTCTTTGAGGTATTCGAGGTACTGGTCGGTGACCGCGGCCAGCGACACCGTCGTGATATCGAGCTCACGCCTTTCGATAAGCTGGAGCAGAAGGTCCAGGGGGCCTTCGAAGACGGTGAGCTTGACCTGATATGGCATTATCGTTCCCGAAACCGTTGCCCGTCTCTCGCCAGAGCATCGAGCAGCGCGCGCGTCTCTTTGGCATTCTTGCCGGCGATGCGCTGCACGCGGCACCCCGCCGCCCTCAGCATCTCCTCAACCTGTAGCGCAACGCCGCCAGGCCCGCCAATGATGGTGACGTTTTCAGCCTGGCTGGCTTCCTCGGCTGAGAACCCGACCGTCGGGCGAAAGCGGGCAATGTAGCGCGACGCAGCCTGCCAGTCCGTCTCGGCCCAGGCATCGCCGGTCTGCCACAACAAGACGTAGTGGTAGATGACGCGGCGTGGCGACTGGAACTGCGCTCGCACCTGTGCCAGCAGCAGTTCCTTCCACCCGCCGCTGGCAAGCCAACTTGACCCCGGGCAATCAGTCTGCTGGCCGGCAAATTCGCTGTGCCCGCTGACACTCTCAACAGGCAGGCGCAGTTCATTTAGCAGCCAGCCCAGGAGCGACGCCGTACTTGCCATTTGCATGGCGTTTGGGCTGTTGGAGGCAAAATCGCCAACCAGGACAATGCCCACGGTCGTCGCATTGGTATTGACAACGTGGAAACAGGCGGTTTCCAGGCGGTTGGTCTGATAGATTGCGCCGTCAACGCCAATGAAGAAGTGGAAGCCAATTCCCGGCCACTGGTGCTCGAGGTTGTTGATGTGAAACTCAGCCATCTGCTGCGGGGTCTGGCTGGCCTCGTTGGAGCCGCTATGGTGCAAAACCAGGCGCTGGATTTGCACCAGCGGGCGCCGGGCATATTGATTGCCGCGATCCGGGCTTAGCGGCAGGTCATTCACGAGATCAATGATGTGCGGGCGGGCAGGGGCGTGTGCCAAGCGGGACGGAGCGGGGGCAGCCGTCTGAACGACATCGAGCCGCGACTCTGTTTGCGCCAACCGGGTCTGCAGGCCGGCGGCATGCGCTTCGAGGGCGCACAATTGTGCGTCCAGTGCGAGGACCTTCTCCTGCAGTGCTACTCTGGCCTCATCACCGCGCTGTGCCTGAGCTTGCAGGTAAGCGGCCCTGGCTTGCCACAGCGTCGCCTCTTCGAGCGCAGCCGGCGCGAGCGCGCTCTGCACAGGGCGAGACTCCGATCGAGAATCCTGGGTGCTGTTCTCCATACGACCTCCCGGCAAGCAGTTGTCGCCTCGTATTATACACTCTCACCAGATCACGCGCAAGTTGTAACTTTCCGCAGGGCTGCACGTAGTACAGTAATGAAGCACGTTCCCACTTTGTCAAACTACCAGCAACATTCAGGACCAGCAACACTCAGGAGGTCCATGCCATGTCTGTCCCACCACCAATAAACGTTATCTCTGACGATGCGGAAGAGCGCAGTATGGCGGCTCTGGCCCATGCATCCATCTTGCTCAACCTGTTCATACCGGGATTGGGCATCATTGCCGCCGCCGCGGTATGGCTCACACAGAACGAGCGCTCACCGTTTGCCAGAAAACAGGCGCTCCAGGCGGCCGTGTTCCAGATCGTCTGGCTGCTGCTGCCCATTCTTGTGGCCGTTGTGGGCGTGATGGCGGCGGTTGGCGGCGCAATCGCCGGCGCCCTCAATGACGCACGCGTTGCCGTGCTGCTGATACCTGCCATCTTCGGGGTACTGGCTTTGCTTGCCGTCTTTCTCCTCGGCATTCTCTATGCGCTTGTTGGCGCATACGAGACATACCAGGGACGCGATTTTCGCTACTGGCTTGTGGGCAAGTTGGTCCACTAGCGCCGAAGCGATAGGCCTCCCCCGCAGCTCGCCCGCACGGCATGAATGGCGCAGAGCATTCTGTCCCTACGCCATTCACGCATCATGCAGAACAAAGCGTGAGCAGCGCCACTTCGGGCCGGCAGGTGAAGAGAAAAGGCGGCTGAATCGTTCCCACGCCCCTGCTGGTATAGACGAGGATATCGCCGGCGCGGTGCAGACCGGCGTAATACTTCCACGACAAGAAGGGAAGGATGGGCCGCTTGCTGAACGGCAAACACACTTGCCCGCCGTGGCTGTGGCCGGAAAGCTGCAACAGGCTGCCCCACCCCTGGGCCTGGTCAGCGAAGTCCGGCTCGTGCGCTAGCAGAATCGTCGCCGCCCCGGCCGGCACCCTAGCCAGCGCCTTGCCCAGATCGGGCCTGCCCGACCAGATGTCATCCATGCCCGCCAGCCACAGGTTTGGCGCCAGCAGACGTGACTCATTGATGAGCACGGTCACGCCATTCTGCCTCAGGAGACGGGTGATCAAGAGCGGGTCTGTCCAATAGTCGTGATTGCCCAGTACGGCAAACACCCCGCGCCCAGCGCACAGTTTGCCCAATGTCCGCGCACACTCCCCAGCAAGGTTCATATCCTTCGTCACGTAATCCCCTGTGAGAACAACTACATCCGGCTGCACGCTGTTGGTCAACGCAACGATGCGCTCGATGACTGCCAGGGGCACATTCTGGCTGAGATGGATATCGCTGAGATGAGCAACCGTGAATCCGTTCAGATCGGGCGGCAATCCCGCCAATGGTACCGCAACGCGATCGACGCCTGGCGGCGAAAAACGCATGAAGGGACGGTAGAGCGTGCGCGAGAAGATGCTCTCCACACGCTCCACGAAAGCACTGAAGCGCGGGTGACGACCTGCTGAGAAGCTGAAGGTAAATGGGGTTGTATCGGACGCGGACGGATCAACGAGCGCAGCCGGGCAGGGTTGCGGCGAGCGCATCTGCGCCGGCGTGGTGCGGCGAGCGGTCTCTTCGGCCATTGTGAACACGAATCTCCTATGATATACTCCTGTCTGCTACACTAACGTTTGAGCACATAGCATTCTGAACACATAGCATCAGGAGGTGCAGCAATGCTGCGCGGCGAAAAAGTGATCCTGCGGGCCATGACACGTTCCGATTTGCCCACGTTCGTGCGCTGGTTTAGCGACACGGAGGTGACGCAGTTCCTGGGCGGCAACATGTGGCCGATGTCGCTCGAAAGCGAAGAACGTTGGTTCAACCGGCAGATCGAAGAGCAGACTCTGCATCTCTGCATCGAAACGATTGCACCGGCCGGCCAGAGCGGCATGCTCATCGGCAACTGCGGCCTCTTTCACGTGAGCGAGCGCAACCACAACGCAGAGCTTGGCATCGTCATCGGTGAGAAAGAGTACTGGAGCCAGGGCTATGGCACTGATGCAATCAAGACATTGCTGCGCTTTTGCTTCGACGAGCTCAACTACCACAAGGTCTGCTTGCGCGTCTACGACTTCAACGCGCGCGGCCTTCGCTGCTATGAGAATTGCGGCTTCCGCCTCGAAGGCCGCCTGCGCCAGCACATGTTCCGCCACGGCGCGTGGCATGATGAGATCATGATGGCCGTCCTGCGCGATGAGTTCAACGCACGCCCATAGGTGCGAGACCGGTGTCATATGCGCCGGCGCACGCCATCGACTGCGTTCGTCTAGCGGCTGCGGCGGGCGTACAGAGCAAGCAACGCCTGCGCCAGTTTGACGGGATTGTGGCGTGTGGGCAGCGTCTCCTCGACCACATCCACCGGCACAATGGTCACACCCAGATTGCGTGTCTTGTCGTCGATCGTGACCGCGACCTGGTTCCACTCCGGCTTATAGTACAAATAGCGGTCATTCGCCAGCACGTAGTCAAAGATGTTGCGACCGATATGCTCATGCAGAGCATCGATGTGATTGCTTAAGGCATAGCCATCGGTTTCGCCCGCTTGTGTGGCCACATTGCAGACATAGACCTTCATGGCGTGCGATGACCGGATGGCTCTGGCGATTCCATCCACGAGCAGGTTAGGCATGATGCTCGTGTACAGACTCCCTGGCCCGATGATGATCATGTCGGCCTGTAGGATAGCCTCGACTGCCTCCGGATAGGCGGGCGCATCGGTAGGGCGCAGGTAAACCCGTCGCACCGGCGCAGGCCCGTGCGGAATACTCGACTCCCCTTCGATGGTTGAGTCGTCGTCCAGCTCGGCGCAGAGTGTCACATCTTCCACGGTCGACGGTACGATCTTGCCCCGCACAGCCAGAACACGGCTCGACTCCTTGAGCGCTCGCTCGAAGTTGCCTGTGATGCGTGTCATAGCCACGATGAAAAGATTGCCAAAGCTATGCCCGCTCAGGTCGCCGGCCTCGCCGAAGCGGTACTGAAAAAGCTCAGTCATCAACGGCTCAGCATCGGCCATGGCCACAATACATTGACGAAAATCCCCCGGCGGCAGTATCTTCAAGTCACGCCGCAAGCGGCCGGAACTACCACCATCGTCCGCGACAGTGACAATCGCAGTCAGGTTATTCGTATATTCCTTGAGTCCACGCAGCAGCGATGACAGCCCGGTTCCTCCGCCCAGAGTGACAATCCGTGGCCCGCGCTCCTGCGCACGGTAGCGCATCAGGATGTCCGAGAGATCTCCCTTGCCGTTCGGCATCAGGGGAATAATCACGGAGCGGCTGAGCTTCCACACGGCAAGGCTGCCCATTCCTACCCCGATGACGATGAAGAGGACGCCACGCCAGAAGCGGTCAATGAACTGCAAGGTTACGTAGTACGCCTCGCGTGGGAATGGCGCGGTGCGATAGACGTGCACCATCACATACCCCATGCCCAGGCTGAGGAAGAGAATAGCCAGAAACAGCAACACAAGCCAGCGCTTGACTTGCATGCCCGGGCGCAACCATTTGATCAGGCGCTCTTTTTCGAAATCAAAGCGTTCTTTTCTTGTCATAGTGCCCCCAATTATAGCGTAACGCTATGCCCTCTGTCCAGCGGCCTCCCATATATAACGACGGATGGGCGCGGGTGTTGCGCTTGCGCTGTGGATGGACGACAGCCTCAGTGTTATGCTATAATGACGACGATCACGGACGGACCATCCACTCGCATGAGGCGACCGATGACTGAGCAGCCGGGTACGAGCACAGAAGCACAATCGCCACAGGACGTGTATGCCGCGCGCAGTCTCTCCGACCGCAAAGCCACAGAGCATGTCTGGCACGAGCACCTGGATGATGTCACTCTACCCCCCGGCGGAGGGCCGGTTGTGGTCGAGCCTGACGGGACGATCGAGCCGCCATACATGTCTCGCCAGGGCCGAGACTTACGCGTCGACCTCTTGCGCGGCTACTTCGTGCTCGCCATGGTCATCGACCACGTGCGTGGGCCATCGCCGCTCTATCTGATAACAGGCGGCAACCGTTTCTACACATCTGCTGTAGAGGGCTTTGTCCTGGCCTCAGGTCTCGTCACTGGTCTGGCCTATCGCAGCCTCATCCAACGCATGGGCGTGAGCGCGGGTATTATGAGAGCGCTGGCGCGCGTTGCCTCGCTGTACCTATTGACGGTTAGTCTCACGCTGTTGCTCCTGCCGCTCTCCGAAGTCCTCTACCTGCCATGGGCGCAGGGCGTCGACCTGTCTGATCCGCTGGCGCTTGTCGTGAGCATTCTCACGCTGCACCGCACTTATCATCTGGTCGATGTGCTGCTTCTCTATGTCACACTCTTCCTTGTTGCGCCGATGGCGCTGGTGCTGCTCGATCGCGGCAAGGGCTGGGTTATCTTGGTCGGAACGTTCGTCCTCTGGGGACTCTACCAGTTCTATCCCCAGTACACCGCGCTACCATGGCCAATTGCCGGCAACTATCTGTTTGGCTTTTCGGCCTGGCAGATTCTCTTCTTCCTGGGCCTATTGCTTGGCTACCACCAGGATCGCATGCCGGCGCTCAGTCCCAAAGTCACCCGTCTGGCCATGATTCTCACCGGCATTGGTACTGTGGCGCTCATCGTTGCCTTCTACATCATCGACCCGCCTACTGCCACCATGCCGTCAGGAATTGCCATCGGCAGCCCTGTCTTCCATGAAGCTCGCCTGTGGCTGCAGAGCAACTTTTTTGACAAGGTTGATCTGCGTCCGGGCCGCCTGCTAACATCAGCAATCACATTCAGCTTCCTCTTTCTTGTCGCCAGTGTCTTCTGGCGGCGCGTCCAGCGCTGGTTGGGCTGGCTTCTGTTGCCGCTCGGCCAACACGCTATCTATGCCTATGCCGTGCATATAGTCGTCGCCGCGGCGGTAGCTGCCCTGCTCAAGCCGCTCAACATCACATACCCTGGCCCGCAACTCGTCAACGCAGCAATCCAGATCGCCAGCATCCTGGCCGTCTGGCTTCTTGTGCGCCAGCGCTTCCTTGCGGCCACAGCGCACACGAGGCATTTGTGGTATGCGGCGTCTGTGCTGCTCGCCGTAGCGGTTGTCATTACCCTGCTTGCATTCCCCTCGCCATCTAGCCCGGCGCTGGCGGCGCCGCGCCCTGTCGCCACGCAGACTCCGGGCGAGCAAGTCCCGCGCCGCTTTGGCACGCCGGTCGCGCGCGCCAACAGGCCCAACACTGCCGCCACACCGGGCGCTCGCGCCACACCTGCGCCGGTGGGAGCGCCATCGCTGGCCGAACGCAGACCAAACGAACCGCCAGTGTCAGAGTCGCGCTTGGCCAAGTACGCAGCTGGTCTCCAAGGAACGCTCAAGGAGAAATGGTTCTACAGTCCGGAGCTAGACGGGCTCATGCCATACATCGTCTACCTGCCCCCCGACTACGACAGCGCCGGACGCCGCTATCCCGTCCTCTATATGCTGCACGGGCGCGGTGGGCACAGAGAGGAATGGCTCAATTACGGGCTTATCGAAATTGCCGACCAGGAGATTCGCACGGGGCACACGCGGCCCATGATTATCGTGTTGCCGCAAGGCGACACGTGGTACTGGGCTAACCATGCCGGCGACGATGTACTTTGGGGCGAATACATCAACCGCGACCTGTTGTCCGAGGTCGATAGCAACTACCGGACCATACGGTCTGCCTCGGCACGGGCAATCGGCGGGCTTTCTATGGGCGCCTGGGGAGCGTTGCACCATGCCTTCTTGCGCCCCGATCTTTTCAGCGTCGTTGGCGCACACAGTCCGGCGCTGCGGCTCTTCGATGACTCGACCATGACCTTCCTTGGCCCGCCGGCAGAAAGGGCCAAAAAGGATCCCTTCGCTTTGGCCCGGGACCTTCCTCTGACAAACCTGGAGGGCCTGCGCATCTGGCTGGACAGCGCCCAAAATGATCCGTGGGTGAAGCGCGCGCAACAACTGCACCAGATACTCGTCGATCGCGGCATTGACCATATCTGGCAGGTCTACCCTGGCTCACACGACTACGCGTACTGGCGCGAACACGCTGTCGACTATGTCCGCTTCTACGGCGATGCTCTCGCCCAACAGTAGAATACGTCGTCTCAATTGACCGGCATCCGGTCAGGTTCATCTGCGCTGCCACACCTCCCCGCTGTGCAGTCGCAACAGTTTATCGATTCCAGCATGGCAAGTTCCTGTTCACAGATGTCTCGTGATAGACGCCAACGATGTAGGGGCGCTGCTTGCTGCGCCTATCTGTGTCGTCTCAATAGCGCGGGTCTGGCGCAGCAAGCAGCGCCCCTACATCTATACCATCACCGTGAACAGTTGCCATGGCAAAATCCTAGGGAAAACCTCGCATGCCTGTTGCTCATATCACATCCCTGCCGGGGAAACACGACCTCCGGCCCTCGCCCTGGGGGCCATACACCAGGCGTTACATCGGCGTCTCGCACATTCCCGACGTGCACTCCGGGCTGCGCTTCGACCTCAGCGTCTTTCCTGGCCTCTACTGCCGCGCCGTCAACATCCGCAACGTGATGTGGGAATCGGGGTATCAGGAGCTCTGAAACCGCACCAGATCACATGAGCTCCTTGCCTACTTCTACCCACGCCTGCAACAGTAGCACCGCTTCCTGGCCGGCCGGCTGGGCAGCTCCACAACGCGCACGCTGGCGTCAAACCTGTTGCGCACCTGGGACTACTTCTACAACTCCGGCGGTTGGGGCGACTATCCGCCCCAGGTGCACGTCCACAAGCAGAAACTGGAAGCCAGTGTCACTCCTGTGATTAACACCGCGCAGGCCATCTTGACCGCCAAGATTCTACGCATGGCGGCGCGTGCCCTGGGTGAGCCGGAGAAAGAGTATGACGACGACATTGCCATGTTCTCGCATGCTCTGCATACATACGCCTGGGATGAGAGCAGTGGCTACTTCGGCTACGTTTGTCATGACGACAACGGGCGAGCTGCCGGCATCATGCGCCACGAAAGCGGCGCCAACTACGATATGGGACTCGACGGCGCCTATCCGCTGGTGGCGGGCATCTGCACGCAGGAACAGGAAGAGCGGTTCGTCGGCTTCCTGATGGCCAACGAACGCATGTGGTGTCGCTGTGGCGTGGCCACAGTCGACCAGTCGGCGCCCTACTACCAGGTCGACGGCTACTGGAACGGCGCGGTGTGGATGCCCCACCAATGGATGTTCTGGCGCGCCCTGCTCGATCTGGGCCGGGCCGACGAAGCGCACCGCATCGCCGAGACCGCGCTGGGCGTGTGGAAGGCCGAGGTCGAGACATCCTACAACTGCTTTGAGCATTTCATCGTCCAGAGTTGGCGCGGCGCTGGCTGGCACCAGTTCGGCGGCCTGTCCTCGCCGGTGCTCTGCTGGTACGGCGCTTACCATCGTCCTGGCCGGCTGACCACGGGTCTGCACGCCTGGGTCGAGTCGGCAGAGTTCGGCGCAGGCAACCGTTCGCTTGTCGCTCGTGTCTCTTTCCACGATCAGCCGCGCCACACCCCGCTGGTCATCACCACAATGGCGCCAGGCAGCGCCTACACGGCCACCTGGAACGGTCGCAGTGTGCCCTACCATGAACGCTACGCGGGCGTCCTGGAGATCACACTGCCATCGGGTCAGGGAAGCGGGACATTGCTTATCGCGGGATAGAAATACAACACTTTGGAGACCAGGAATTGTGTCCAAAACCTCTCGCACAGACACGCATGTCCAGCGGGCACGATGCCCGGGCTGCCAAAACAACGCCATGCGTGGAATGTTTGACCATCCCGATGAGTCAATCAGATCGTCCAACTTCTTGACAGGTCGCCGGTCGTGTGGCATAATAGCGGCAGGTTACGCGACAGTGTCATCCTGTACAAGACGTACCAGACGTTCAACATAATGCGTCGATCTGGTGTCCTCAACGCGCAACTGCTGAGTGTGACGTCGCGTGATGCCGGTCGGCTGCTCAAGACGCCGCTTGCTACCAAACACTCCCGCAATGGACACTGCTTGGCCCCAGCTGTGTCGTGCGCGCCAGCGGCGATTGCGGTCCCGATTGCATCGGTACCGCGTCAACTGCAGCGCCTGCCTCGCCGTGATCGCAACCTTCTGGCGTGCTGCACGCCGTACGGGAGTGGTCAGCCTGGTGCGTGGCATGACCACCCTGGCCCTGCGTTCTCCATGCTCCACTCCAACGTACACTCTACGACTTGCCGGTGATCATACGGCATCAGGCGCCCGAAACGCCAGGCCGCGGGCACGCCATAGGAAGTGAAAGTTCCTCGGTGAAATTTCCTCAAGGAGGGAGAACAGCATGCTGAAGGTCGGGATTGTTGGCGTGGGGGGCATCGCCAAGACACACATGCCAGGCTGGACCGCCTCTGGACTGACTGAAGTCGTCGCGGGGTGCGACATCGACAGCAACGCACTGCAGAAGTGGGGCCCGCAGTTCGGCGTCCAGAAACTCGTCACAGACTGGCAAGAACTGGTTGCCGATCCAGACATCGACATCATCGACATCTGCACACCCAACAACTTTCACACGCCGATCGCCATCGCTGCGCTGGACGCCGGCAAGCACGTACTGTGCGAAAAGCCACTGGCACCCAACCCGGGCGAGATTCGCCAGATGATCGCCGCACGCGACCGGTCGGGCAAGAAGCTCATGACCGCGCAGCACTTCCGCTTCCGCGGTACGTCCAAGGCGATGAAGGCCGAGATCGGCACCGGTGTACTGGGCAACATCTACCACGCGCGTAGCTGGATGCTGCGCCGCGCCGCCGCGCCGGTGCGCCCGGGCTTCATCTTGAAGCGACTCAGCAGCGGCGGCCCCTGCATCGACATCGGCGTGCACATTCTCGATCTGACATTGTGGCTGATGGGCAACCCCAGGCCAGTGGCCGTGACAGGAGTCGCCCGCACCGAGATCGCCCATCAAGAAGGAGTCTTCAGCATCTGGGGCGGCCCCATCCCCCAACAACTCGATGTCGAAGACTTCGCCGCAGCGTTTATCCGCTTTGAGAACGGCGCAACCCTGGTACTTGAGGTCAGTTGGCTACTCCATCATGACACTGAAGTCGAGGATATGCAGATGTGGCTCTATGGGACGAAGGCAGGCTGCCATTGGCCCAAGTGTGAGTTCTACCAATCGAACTACACCACCGGGCAGCTCTACAACCGTACCCTCAAGCTCACGAAGGATGCCCTCGAAGCTCATGCCCAGGAATGCGCCGAGTTTGCGCGCGCAGTTGCTGATGACGCTCCCTCCCCCGTTCCCGCTGAGCAGTCGCTGCAGGTGATGACCATCCTCGACGGTATCTATCGCAGCCAACAGGTTGGAGGCGAGGTCCGTTTGGATCTAGGAGAAAACAATGCTTAAGCTTGCTTTTGTTGGCTGCGCCCACATCCATACACCCGGTTTCGTCAAGCGCCTGCAGGCGCGCTCAGACGTGAAGGTGGCCTACGTTTGGGATCACCAGCGCGAGCGGGCTGCCCGCGTGGCCGAGACGCTCGGGGCCGCCTATCGGGAGCTCGATCAGATCTGGGCCGACGCTTCCGTTCAGGCCGTGGTTATCTGCTCGGAAACGGTGCGGCACGAAGCGCTGGTCTCAGCCGCGGCAGCCGCCGGCAAGCACATGTTTGTGGAAAAACCGCTGGGGATCGGCGGAGCAGACGCCTACCGCATGGCCGGGGCGATCGAGAAAGCCGGTGTGCGCTTCCAGACCGGATACTTCATGCGCGGCAGCCCCGTTCACCTCTTCCTGCGCGAGCAGATCAGCAAGGGGACCTTCGGCACGATCAGCCGTATCCGGCACACCAACTGCCACAGCGGCTCACTGCGAGGCATTTTCGACACTGACTATCGTTGGATGGTAGATGATGCGCAATCTGGCTGCGGCGCCTTTGGCGACCTGGGCACGCATTCCCTCGACATCCTGCTCTGGCTAATGGGAGGCGTTACCAGCGTGGCGGCACGCGTCTCCGCGGTTACGCGACGCTACGGCGATTGCGATGAGTGCGGCGAGGCCCTGCTGACGTTTGCCAATGGCACTCTGGGTAGTCTTGCTGCCGGCTGGGTCGACGTTGCCCATCCCGTGAGCCTGATTCTCAGCGGCACCGAAGGCCACGCCTACGTCGCCAATGGCCAGCTCGTCATCCAGAGCGCTAGGCTAGACGGCGCTGACGGCAAGTCACCCTGGACAGCGTTGCCCGAAGCCTGGCCACATGCCTTCGAGCTTTTCCTTGATGCTGTAGGCGGTAAAGACGTACCTCTGGTCAGTCCCAGAGAGGCTGCGTATCGTAGCGCCGTGATGGAAGCGCTCTATCAGGCAGCGCGTTCCGATTCGTGGGTGGCAACGCCCACCGCATAGCCGGAGAAGACACGCGCAGACGCCCGAGGTCTCGGAAGACCTCGGGCGTCTGTCTAGACTGCGTAGTTCCCCTCCCTGCGCCATACATCCAGCATCAACTCGTAGCGGGATAGCCGCATGCCCGTGTAGACGCAGTTGCTGGTGGAAAAGACGTAGCCGCCGCCTGGCATGCCATACTTCAGCGCATAGCGGCACGATGCAATGGCTTCTTCCTCGCTGCCGGTGTCGAGCAGGCCGCAACTCACATTGCCGATCAGGCACACCTTGTGGCCGCAGAGTTTCTTGACCTCGGCGATATCAACACCGCCTTGCGGGTCCAACGAGTGCAGCGCATGAGGATTCGCCTGCACCAACTGGTCGAGAATCGGCATGATGTTGCCATCGGTGTGCTTGATGACGT
>CAYOEZ010000121.1:0-14292 GCA_964402955.1 uncultured Ktedonobacterales bacterium
CGTATTGGAGGCATACGTATGTTGCGCATGCGTCGAGCCATTGGTCGCCATTGGTTTTGCCTGTCTCCTCTTGCGGCCCGGGGTGCTTGCTCCGGTGTTCACACGATGCTGTCTCCAGATCAGATTATAGCGTAGTGGCCGGATGACTGCAACCAGCACTTGACGTTGATGCGCGGAGGTGCTATGCTCGCGTGGGATATCGTGGAGACGGCGAACGACATGACGAACAAAGAGATCGCAGACATCTTTTCCCGGCTGGCTGACATGCTGGAGATCAAGGGAGAAGTCATCTACAAGATCGTTGCCTATCGCAGAGCCGCCGAGAGCATTGCCCGCGAACCGCGTGATATCAGCATTCTCTGGCGCAGCAAGGAGCTGCGCTCCATCCCTGGCGTGGGCGAAGCGATCGAGAAGAAGATCGCTGAGCTACTGGAGACGGGCCGCCTGCGGCTGCTCGACGAAACCATGGCCCAGATCCCTGATGAGCTGTTGACGCTGCTGGACGTTCCGGGAATCGGACCGCGCACGGCCAGGTTGCTCTACGAGAAGCTGGGTATCACCAATGTGGCTGCGCTTGAAGAGGCGGCGCATAAGCAAGAGATTCGCGGGCTGCCGGGTCTGGGCGCCAAGTCCGAGGAGAACATCCTCCACGGCATAGAGATGCTGCACCGGCGCAGCACGCGCCACTTGTTGGGCGAGGTGCTGGCGGTTGCCGAGGAACTGCTGAGCGGGCTGCGCCAGTGCCCGCAGGCCAGCATGGTCAATGCAGCCGGCAGCCTGCGTCGCCGCAGGGCTACCATCGGAGATATTGATATCCTGGCGGCCTCGCAGACCCCACAGGCGGTCATCGAGTACTTCCTGACGCTGCCCCGCGTGCACGAAACGGTCAGCCACGGCGACGTGAAGGCGACCGTGATCCTGGACAACGGTGTGCAGGCCGATCTTATGGTCTTGCCGCCGGAGCAATACGGCTCACTCTTGCAGCACTTCACCGGCTCGAAAGAGCACAATGTCCACTTGCGCCAGATTGCCCTTGACAGAGGGCTGTCGTTCAGTGAAAAGGGATTCCAGAGAGCGGACGGCGCCCTGCTCTTGTGCCCCGATGAAGCTGACGTGTATGCGGCCCTCGATATGCCCTGGATCCCTCCGGAGTTGCGTGAGGACCTGGGAGAGTTTGAGGCGGCGCGCAAGAACAAACTACCGCGCCTCATCGATGTGGCGAACATCGCGGGTGACCTGCACGTGCACTCGCAGTGGAGCGACGGCGTCGCTTCGATTGAAGAAATGGCCGTAGCGGCGCGTTCATTGGGCTACCAGTACGTCGCCATCAGCGATCACTCCCAATCACTGGGCATTGCCAACGGCCTCTCGCCGGCGCGACTGGTCGAACGGCAGAAGCAGATCAACGAGGTCAATGCCCGGCTGGCGCCGTTCCGTATTCTGTCTGGCATCGAAGTTGATATCATGGCTGACGGCAGGTTGGCGTTGCCTGACGAGGCGTTGGCGACGCTCGATGTCGTGGTCGCTTCGACCCATTCTGCTCTACGCCAGGACAGCGCGACAATGACGGCGCGCCTGATTTCTGCCATTCGCAATCCACACGTCGACATTATCGGCCATCCCACGGGCGTGCTGATCGGCGACCGCGAGCCGGCGCAGATGGATTTCACCGCTGTGGTCGGGGCGGCTGTGCACCACGGCGTGGCTCTTGAGATCAATGCTAACCCGGCGCGGCTGGATCTGGACGACGTTCACGCGCGACAGGCGGCAGCCGCCGGCGCGCCCCTGTGCATCAACACCGATGCGCATCGCCAGGATATGCTGCGCCACATGGTTTTCGGCGTGGCCATGGCGCGCAGGGGGTGGTGCGAGGCGCGCCACATTCTGAACGCACGATCTCTGGCCGACCTGCTGGCCTGGCTGGCGCGGCCACGACTGTAAGACCGGCAGGGAAGCCGGCGAAGGTGTATGTCCCTATGGCAACGATTCAGCTCGATCATGTGACCAGGACTTTCCCGTCCGCTCGACTCGAACGGTTGACGGGCGATCGGCCTGACGCTGCGCCTCCGTCCGATGAGGAGGGCACAGGCAGCCGGCGCGACGCGCGCGGCATTATCGCGCTGGACGATATCAGTCTGACTATCCAGCACGGCGAGACAACGAGCATCATCGGCCCGTCGGGCTGTGGCAAGTCGACCCTGCTGCGGGTGATCGCCGGGCTTGAGCCGCTCAGCTCCGGGCGTGTGCTCTATGACCGGCAGGATGTGGCCGGCGTGGCGCCCGGCGACAGAGGCATCGGCATCGTCTTCCAAAGCTACGCACTCTACCCACACATGTCGTCGAAGAACAATATGGCGTTCTTCTTTCGCATGCACAAGCGTGAGATGGAGATCGATGATCGGGTGAAGGAGACGGCAGCGATACTCGGCGTGGGCTTCGATACGCTACTTGGGCGCATGCCGGCAACACTCTCGGCGGGGCAGAAACAGCGTGTGGCGCTGGGACGGTGCGTTGCCCGCGATCCGAAGCTCATCCTGCTGGACGAGCCGCTGTCCAACCTGGACGCCAAGCTGCGCACGCAGACACGCGGCGAGCTCAAGCGTCTGCTGCATCATTTTCAGGTAACAAGTGTCTATGTGACGCACGACCAGATCGAGGCCATTGCACTGGCTGACCGACTGGCGGTGATGCGCTGGGGGCGGATAGAGCAGGTGGGAAGCTATTGGGATGTCTACCGTCGCCCGGCCAATGCGTTCGTGGGCAGCTTCGTTGGTACGCCGCCGATGAACTTCCTGCCGATCAACGTTCACCTCGATGGAATCGATATTGCAGGCGTCTCGCAGCGCATCGGGCGTCCGTCGGACCGCTATGTGCCGGCGCTGCCGCTCAAGCTTGGCGTGCGCGCCGAAGACGTCCAGTTGGCGCCGGGAGACCCGCAGGCCATCGAGATCGTTGCGGACATGGTGGAGCATTTGCCGTCCGAACGCTGCTACTATGTGTACAGTTCCATCGGTGATGTGCGGTTCACAGCAGCGATCAAGACTGACGCGGCAGTACACATTGGCGACCGTTTGCCCGTTCGTCTCGTGCTGGAGAATGTGTCGTACTTCGATGCCCGCACCGATGAGCGCGTTGCATAGGATGCGACGAGGCGAGCAGAATGTGGCGGACTCGGAAAGACCGGGGGAAAACCACTTGACGAGCACAGTGAAATACGGTATACTAGCTTTTGTCAGGCCCAGGTGGCGGAACGGCAGACGCGCTAGGTTCAGGACCTAGTGAGGCAAAACCTCATCGGGGTTCAAATCCCCGCCTGGGCACCATCGTCTATAAACCCTCGATGACAACAGTCATCGGGGGTTTTGTGTGTTGGCGGCCCAGCGCACACAGACCGGCTTCGTCGATCCAGAGTCCTCGCCGTTGCAGCACAACGAACGAGCGGCAAAACCGTCTTATTATGGGGGACGAGTCGGTCTGCCGCAGGCAAGTGCTATGCGCGTCTATTACGATTGCGGAATTCGTTGGCGGTGCATTGACTTTATAAGATAGAGACAGTACAATATAATGTGAAAACATCGGCGTATCCGCCGTTCACTCGTAGCGTTCTATATCCTAGAGGCCTGGTTATGTCGCCCAAGGAGAGGACAGATGAGAGGGAAAGCAATTCTGTGGCTGGTCGGCGTTTTCCTGCTAGGAATGCTAGTCTTTGCCGCCGCAAGCGGCAGCCTGCCGGCTGCTGCAAGTAGTGCGACAAACGAAGCCTTCTCCACCATGCCGGCAGCGCAGGGTATGGTTGTGGATCGGCCTGCGGTCGCTATCGCGTCGCCGCCTGAGGCTGTGGCTGGAGGCACGCCCTCTGCCACAGAAACCCCAGCGGTATATGGGCCAGACGGCAAGCCGTCTGCTGGTCCGGAAGCGGAGCTACTTCCGCTAGCCGCCCCCTCGCTTGGACCAGGCTCCTCCACGCTGACGAAACCGGTCATAGCGGCGCCGGCGCTGGCTGGCGTCAGGCTGCAGGCAAGCGGCGGGCCTGACGGCGGCGGATACTACTACCAGGACTCGTCAAGCGCAGGCGGCCCGGTCTTCTCGTGGGTCGAGATCAGCGGTACGGGCACTGCGCTGACCGCTGCCTCGTGGCAGGCAACGGGCACGTACCAGGCCGATGACGAAGGATACGCAACAATTGCCCTCCCATTCTCCTTCCCCTTCTACGGCAAACGCTACGGCGCTCTCTATGTAGATGCCAATGGCGAAGTTGGTCTGTCTCCATTTGCCAGCCCAACTTTTACCGGCCCGATGACGATTCCGGGTGTGGCCTATCCAAACAATCGCATCGACATTTTTCATACTGATCTTGACTTGGGCATGGTTAGTTCAACGGGCGGCGGCGTCGTCTGGTACTATCACGACAACATCAATGGCCGCTTCATTGTCGAGTACAAGGACACGCAGCGCTACGGCAACCTGGGGCCCGCGGGTACGTTCCAGGTTATGCTCTATGAGAATGGTGATATCCTTGTCCAATACCTCGCGGTCTTTGTGACGCCCAACTACCCGGGCGGCATCGAGAATCAAGATGGCAGCGCCGGCCTGGCCTATGGCGGCACGGTCACGAATAGCCTGGCCATTGGCTATTACCATCCTGAGGTCAGGGTCGCCGTAAGCCCCGCCGTAGTTCCCGCCGGCGGCAGCCTCGCGACCGTTACTGCGATCGTGCGCAGTCGTGATTGGTCTCCTGCTATCCCTCCTGACGGAACGAGTGTCACATTTGCCGCAGGCGTGCTTGGCAGCATGTCGCCGGGTGTGGTTGGCACGGCTGGTGGTGTGGCTGTTAGCACGCTGACGTCGGCAGGTACGTGTGCGACCAGCAATGTTATGGCGACCGCCAATCTGACCGGCACATTGGTCAGTGGTGTCGGGCAGGCCACGGTTGGTTCTGGTCCCAACTACAAGTCTGGCTACATGACGTCGAGCGATCTCTGGGGCAGGTGTGCAGCGCCGTTTGTCGTTCAGGGCTCATATGTGATTTCGCCGGGCGTGACTCTTCTCATCGAGGATGGCACACTGGTGCAGTTCGACAACGACTCCGGCATCGTTAATCTGGGGTCGATGTATGCCATCGGTGTACCGTCGTCGCCGGTCATCTTCACCAGCAGCAACAGCGATCCGAAGCCAGGCGACTGGCGCGGCATCGCCTTTGGCGACCAGGCGAACGCGGCCTCGGGCCAGCTGGACTATGTGAGCATCAACTACGCCGGCCGCCCCTACACGCATGCCGGTGACCCGCAGAGCGCCGCGGTGCTTCTCTACAACACCGCCTCAGCAGTTGATGTGACGCGCAGCACCATCGCCAGCAATAGCGGCGCTGCGGTTACCGTCCTCAATGGCAGCGCGTCGACGATCGCCAACAATACCCTGAGCGACAATGGCCCGTACGGCGTGTATGTCGACGCTTCGTCGCCGCTCGTGCAGGGCAATCAGATCTCCAACTCATCGTATGGCGTCTATCTGAGCACCGGCTCTGCGTCGTTGATTGAGGGCAATACCTTCAGCCAGACGCTGGAAGGCGTGCACTTGCAGGCCAGCGCCGGCACCATCACAAACAATCTGTTTGTCCTCGGCGGCTACGGCGTGCTGGCCAACGGCTCGAATCCCGGCGTCTTCGGCAATGTCATCACGGGCAACACGGGCGTCGGCATCTTCCTCGACGTGAACTCCGGTGGCCAGGTGAGCAACAACACTGTCGAGAGCAATGGTTCGGGTGGTCTGTACGCGCGTGATGCGACGACTCTGATCGATAACAACGTGCTGCGCAACAACGGTGGATTTGGCGCCTACCTGCTAGGATCAGGCCTCAACTTCCTCAACAACACCGTAAGCGGAAACGCGCCCTATGGCGTCTACGTCAAGAGCGGCTCGCCTGTGATCAACGGTAACCTCATTTCGCTGAATGGCAACGCTGGCCTGTACTCTGACGCGGCAACGGCGTCGATTGGCAGCAATACAATCGTGTCGAATACAGGCTATGGCGTGTACGTCAGCTTCGGCGGCGGTACGATCGCCGGCAACAATATCGGCGGCAACGGCGCGGGCGGCGTCTACCTCAGCGCTGCAGCGCCGACGATTGCTTCCAACAGCATCCACGACAACGGCAATCTCGCGACCTCGGGCTACGGCATCTACGCGGTGGGTGGATCGAGCGGCGTCGTCAGCGGTAATGTGATCACCTACAACTCCGGCGCGAGCAACGGCTTCGGCGCCTATGTCAACAACTCGCCGCTTCTTTTCACGAACAACACGATCACGCACAACAATGGTCTGGCGGGCAACGGCTATGGCCTCTATATCGTCTCAACGAGCAACTCCAGGGTCGTCGGCGGCCAGGTCAATAGCAACAATGGCGCCGCGCTCGGCATGGGTTTTGGCGTCTACGTCATTAGTTCGACCGGCTCCATCTCCGGGACGACAATCGCTGGCAACGGCCTGGCGTCAACCATCGGGCATGGCCTGCGTGTTCACAACTCAACCTACACGGTGACCAATGTCTTTGTCTCGGGGAACCGCAGCGCCGGTGTGTATGTTGATCTGTCTGCTGTCACAATGTCGGGCAGTTTGATCGATAGCAACGTCGGCGATGGCCTGGTGGTGTGGGGCGGCGCCACGGTGACGCTGACCAACAGCATTGTCAACGCCAATGGTGTGAGTCCCCTGGCAGCGGGTGTGCGGGTTATCAGTTCCACGCTGAAGGCGACGAATGCCCAGATCAGCAACAACGGCGTCGGGGTGTACATGAATCCCTCGCTGGCTTGGATGAGCGGTGTAACGGTCACGGGCAACCTGAGCAACGGTTTGACGATCTCAGGATCCACCCTGAACATGCAGGACGGAGTCGTGTCCAGCAATGGGGCCAATGGACTCGCCGCTATCCTCACCTCTACGCTCAACATGACGAATACGTCCATTGTGGGCAACACTGGCAATGGCATCGAACTGAGCTCGGGCAGCGTGCTGCGTGGCAACAATCTCAGCGTTCAGGGCAACGGCGGCGTGGGCATCCAGATCGATCCGTCTCAGGCGTATCTGGTGAATGGGAATGTGACAGGCAATACGATGGGGGGGATCGAGGTTCTTGACCAATCATTGCTGAGCATGAACGGAGGCACAGTGATCGCCAACGGAGGCGCTGGCATACGCGCCCTGACCTCGACGGTCCAACTGAGTGGCGCCACGATCGATAGCAACGTGGGCAGCGGCGTCGATGCGACAGGTTCATCGCTGTCGATGCTCAATTCCTCGGCGCTGCGCAACGGCAACCGCGGTTTGTGGGTGGCCTTCTCGACGCTCTATATCACGTCATCGAATGTTCTGAGCAACACGGGGACTGGTATCGATGCCAGCGGCGGTGTGCTGAGCTTGCGTGACAGCATCGTGCAGGCCAATTCCACCAACGGCGTCGACCTCAGAGCGGGCGCCAACGGAAACCTCTTGCGCAATCAGATCTGGTATAACGGCGGCGTTGGCGTGGCCTCCGGGCTTGACGCTGTCCCGTCGATCTCGATCCTGCGCAGCAATTCGATCTACGGCAATGGCGATTCAGGCGCAAACGATTCTAGCCTGGGCAACATGGATGCGCGTGGCAACTGGTGGGGCGTGAATGCGCCTGTCTGGTCGGCTCCCCCGCCAACGGACATCCGCGGCACTGTGAACATCACGCCGTGGATTGTGCTCAAACTGACGCCGTCGCTGGCGACGATCCCGGCCGGCACAGGCACGTCGGCCATCTCGATTACGATGAACGATGGTGCAGGGGACAACGTCATCGATTTGACGACGGTCAACCTGACTGCCACACTCGGTTCGATCGGCACGCCGGGATTCTCGTCGGCGGTCCGTGCCATGAGCGCCGGCTCTGCCACGGCCACCTACTATGCCGGAACCATTGCTGGCGCCGCTATCATCACGGCTACGTCGCTTGACCGCGGCATCACGACGACCATGGTCTCGATAACGGCTGCGGCCCCGTCGCTTGTGAGCCTGGTGGCTGTGCCCAATGTGCTCAATGCGGACGGTGTTTCGACGACCACCATCACGGCAACGGTGACGGACGCCTACGGCAACTTGATCGACGGCAAGACGATCACGTTCACAGCCAACAGTCTTCTGTCGATCGGCGCTCCGCCTGTCACCCGCACGCTCGTCGGCGGCAAAGCCAATATCACGGGCACGGTGACGACGGTTGCTGGTACTGCTGTTGTGACCGGCACGGTTGGATCGGCCTCGGGCGCCGTCAGCATCATCGTCAACCCCGGACCACCGGCGACGATCACCTTGACGGCCTCACCGCTCACGCTGGCCGCCGACGGATTCGCAGCGGCGACCGTCTCGGCGACGGTGCGCGATGCTTTGAGCAATCTTGTCGCCGACGGCAACGTCGTCGACATCACCAGCAGCCTGGGCACAATTAGCCCGCGCTCGCTGACGTATGATGACGTAGGCGGGGCAATCAACTTCAGCGCAGGCTGGGCGGCGTACTTCAGTAGCGCCTACTACAACGGTAGCCAGCGCTGGTCACAGTCCGGCGGCTCAACGGCGTCGTGGACGTTTACGGGCACGAACATCGCCCTGCTCCACAGCGCGCAGTTCAACGCCGGCATTGCTAACGTCACCGTCGACGGCGTGGTCAACAAGACGATCGACATGTACAACCCGGGCGTCCTGGATCAATTTCAAACGACAATCGCCACCGGGTTAAGCCCGGCGCTACACACGATCACCGTGACCGTATCGGGGCTGCAGAACCCGCTCTCGTCCGGCGCATGGGTGGGTGTGGATGCATTCCGCATTGGCCCGGCAACGATCAATGGCGTGGCCGTTTCCAGCCTGGTCAGCATCATCACCGGCACGGCGTCACTGACCGGAACCATCAGCCATTACTCCGACACGGAGTCGGTTGTCTTCACCCCCGGGCCGCCCTACTCGCTGACAATCACTGCTGCGCCCACCACACTGCCCGCCGACGGCGTGGCGAGCTCGACGGTGACTGCGACAGTTTACGACAACTTCGCGCGTACCGTGTCGGATGGCACGACTGTCTTCTTCCAGACAACGATCGGCTCCTTCGGCGCAGGCGCAGCGGTGAACATGACGACCACCGGCGGCGTTGCCACAGCAGTACTGACCAGCACCGTGTCGGGCATCGCCTCCGTCTCGGCGCAGGCCGCACTGGCCATCGCTGCGACGCCGGTGACTTTCCTGGCTGGCCAACCCTACACGATCACGCTGGCGGCCAATCCTCCCACCATTCGGGGCGATGGCGTGGCAACGACAACCGTTGCTGCGACGGTACGTGACCTGTTCAACAATCTGGTCGGCGACGGTACGGTGGTTGAGTTGCAGACAAGCCTCGGGACGCTGTCTCCGGCATCGCCTACAACTGTCGGCGGATCAGCGCTGGCGACTCTGACGTCGGTGACGCTGGTGGCAAATGCCATTGTGACCGGTACAGTTGGCACCGTATCGAACACGTTGGTCGTCCCGTTCACTGCAGGACCTCCGGCGCTGATCACGCTTGTGGCTGCTCCCACCACGATCACGGCTGATGGCGCTCAATACAGTGTGCTCACTGCCACGGTCAAGGACTCGCTAGGCATATCCGTCACTGATGGCACCAATGTGACCTTTACGACCAATCTGGGTAGCGTCACTGGTCCTGTGGCGCCGACAACGAATGGCGTTGCTACTGCCTCGCTGAACGGCTTCGTCGCGGGCACTGCGACGGTCACGGCGCGGTCTGGCGTGACGCAGACGACAACTACCGTTGCGTTCACGCCTGGCGCACCTTACTTCGTGATGATGGCAGCAACGCCTGATCGAATTGGCGCTGATGGCATCTCGACCTCAACCATCACGGCGACCGTGACTGACCTCTTTGGTAATCTGGTCGCAAACGGCACGGTGATCACATTCGCAACGTCCTACGGTACCTTGACGCCGCCGGTGACGCGATCGACCAGTAGCGGCAAGGCATCCATCGTGCTCACGTCGGCGCCGCTGGCTGGCGTCGCCAACATTACGGCCACAGTCGATTCGCGAGCCGGATACGTTAATGTCGCCTTTGACCAGCGTGTCAATGCCGGCGGCCCGCTCTACATCGGCGCTGACGGCAGGCGCTGGGCAGCCGACCAGCAGTACGTGGCCGGTAGTTGGGGCTACGATACGGGCAGTGTCTACACCACGACTCACGGTATCAGCTTCACCAGCGACGCGCCGCTTTACCAATCCGAGCGCTGGGGCATGAACTCGTATCGGTTCACCGTTCCCAACGGCAACTATACCGTCACACTCAAGTTCGCTGAGATCTATGGGGTTGTGCCCGGGCAACGCGTCTTCGATGTCCGTCTCGAGGGCGTTCCGGTTCTGACCAATTACGATATCATGGTTGCCGCCGGCGGTCTCTACCGTCCAGTTGACCCGACGTTCACAACCACTGTCCTGGACGGGATCCTTACCATTGACTTCACGATACGCGCTAGCTACCCGTCGATTAATGCCATCGAGATTAGGCCGGTTCTGCCACCGCCGCCTCCGCAGCCGCCCACGCCGACGCCCACCGGCACGCCGAGCGGCACACCGACACGCACGCTGACGCCGACGATTACTCCAACGCCGTCGCAGACAAGCACGCCGGGCACACCGACAAGTACAGGCACGACCACGAATACACCGACGACGACACCGACGCCGACGATCACGAACACACCGACGCAGACGAACACGCCCACGCGCACAGCGACGGCAACGGCGACCGTTCCGGCTTACTCGATGCGTGTCAATGCCGGCGGGCCTGCCTACACTGATGGTGGGTCGAATGTATGGCAAGCTGACCAAGCCTACACAGTGGGAAGCTGGGGCTACGTCAGTGGGCTGACCTACTCCACGGCCCATGCCATCGCCGGAACAACGGACCCAACGCTCTATCAGACGGAGCGCTGGTGGAACGGCGCAGGCGGATACAAGTTTACGGCGCCCAACGGTACGTACACCATGCTGTTCCGCTTCGCCGAGATATATCCCTTCATCAGCAACGGCTACCGTGTGTTCAGCGTCAAGGTCGAGGGCGTGGTACGCATCGTCAGTCTGGATGTCTACACGGTGGCGCCGGGCCTGTACAGGGCGTACGATGTAACTGTCGCTGGCATCACCGTCAGCGACGGAGTCATCGATGTCGACCTCATGCCGCTGACGGCCAGCCCGATGATCAATGCGATCGCCGTCAACGCTGCCGGAGGACCGGCGCCTGCGACAAGCACACCGACGCGCACGCCGACGGCGACGGCAACGGCGAGCGGGGGCGGCGGCTGCAGTGGTGCAATCTATTGTATCAATGCCGGCGGGCCGAGCTACACGGATGGCGGCGGGGCTACCTGGCTGAGTGACCGCCCGTATTCGACTGGCTCATGGGGCTACATCAGTGGGTTTGCCTACACCAATACTGTGCCGATCAATGGCACGGCGGATGATCCCCTGTACCAGACAGAGCGTTGGTGGCATGGCACTGGCACCTACAAGTTCACGATAGGCAACGGGGTCTACAACGTGACACTACGTTTTGCTGAGATCTACCAGTTCGCCTCATCGACCATGCGTGTCTTCGACATCTACATCAATGGTGTGCTGAAGCAGCCGAATGTGGATATCGCCCAATCAGTTGGCCTCTACACGGCCTACGATCTCACGTTCTCTGGCGTCAGCGTCACCAATGGGCAAATTCAGATTGATCTGATACCAAAGAAGGGCGCGCCCAAGATCAGCGCCATCAAGATTGCGTTGCCATAGGTCAGCAGCCGCGGACGAAAGCAGAGGAGCGAATGGCAGGTTGCCATTCGCTCCTCTTGGTAGTATGCCAGACGGGAAGGGCGCTATGTCATCTTCACGATGATGTCGCCAATGATGTCAGCGGTTTCGTCGCCACGGTCGGCAGCGTTGGAGAGGTGGCGGTAGATCTCGCGCATCTTGAGCACGTAGATCAGGTCTGCGACGGTGCGCGGCTCCCTGAACAATTCAGCGATCGCCTCACGGTAAACGGCTTCGGCTTGATTCTCCAGCACTTTGGCGCGAGCCGCATGCTCCGACGCCAGCATGGGGCGCGCCTTGATCTGGGTGACAGACAAGCAGATTTCCTCGGTGGCCTCACGCAGGATGGCGACCATCCGTTTGAGGTAGCCGTTTGGTTGCACGCCGAAGATCGACATTTCATCCACGGTTGAGCGGGCGTAGTCGATAATATCGTCGATTGCACGCGAGAGAGCAAAGATGTCTTCGCGGTCAATCGGCGTAACAAAGGTGCGGTTCAACTCATCGATGAGGATACGCCGCAACTCGTCGGCCTCGGTCTCAAGGAAAATGACGCGCTTAGCGCCCTGCGGGTCGGCGCTCTGCATGTAGTCCTCGAGCGCTGCCAGTCCCTCACGCGTCATATCTGCCTGAGCGAGGAGCATCTTGAAGAAGTTGCTCTGGCGCGGACGGAAGAAATCAGTAAGGCCCATCTGTATCACTCCTGAGCAGGAAAATCGAGCGCGCCGCCCGGCGACTTCACTGGACGAGCCTGGAGATCACCGCATATGTCGTGGCGCCCACGACAAATGACACGGGTATGGTGAGCATCCACGCCGTGGTGACGTTGATAGCTACCTGCCAACGCACCTTGGATAGGCGCTCCGCTGAACCGGCGCCGACAATGGACGAACTCACAACCTGCGTCGTGCTGACGGGGCCTCCCAACAGAGCAGCGCCCATGATGACCGCAGCCGACGCTGTCTGCGCCGCGAATCCGTGCACGGGGCGGATGCGGTAGAAGCGCCCGCCCAGCGTCTGCATGATGCGCCAGCCCCCGCATGCGATACCCAGCGAGATGGCGCTGGCAGAGAGCAAAACAACCCACCAGGGCACCGCGAACGTAGGGATTGCGCCACGAATGACCAGAGCCATCGTGATGACGCCCATGGTTTTCTGGGCATCATTGGCGCCGTGGCTGAAAGCCAGGGCGATGGATGTCACGATCCGCGCCCGCTTGAAGAAGCCGTTGATACCCGGCGACGCTCCACGCGCAAGGAACAAGATGACGCGCATGAATACCCACCCGGCAACGAGTCCAAGCAGCGGCGACCCTATCAGCGCCACGAGAACCTTGATAAGACCCTGGAGTTGGAGAACCTGGGCGCCGTTGGAGACCACGGCCGCGCCGAGCAGCCCTCCGATCAGCGCGTGCGACGAGCTGGACCGAATGCCGATCAGATACGTTACAATGTTCCAGCCTATGGCGGAAACGAGCATAGACAGGACAACGGCGATGGGGATGACATCGAGCGCTACAACCTCGTGGCCGATGGTGCCGGCGACAGCCACGCCGTAAAGAAACGGGCCGCTGAACTCGGCGACCGACGCGAGGATGAGGGGGCCACCCAAGCACTCGTCGCGCCGGAGGAGATCACTGTGGCAACGATATTCGAGCTGTCATGAAAGCCGTTGAAAAAGTCGAAAATCAGCGCCAGAATAATGACGACGACAATTACTGGATCGGTCACCGGGAAACGTCCTGTCACAGCGATAAACAAACCCCTGGTCGCAGTACACCAGGGGCACGCTCTGCCAGCGTCCGCGCAAAGACGTGATGCCTACGGTCGCCGTGGCGGCGTCGGAGTGGACGCGGCCGGGAGGGGGCCGTCGCGTGAAATGATCAGTTTCTCGCCGGGACGCCCCCAGAGAAGCACACTACGCGCTGCTTGTTCGACGTAGCTATCGGATTGCATGTACTCTACGTCGTCGCGCAACTTGGCGATGTCACGGGACAGTTCCTCGTTCCTTGCTTGCAACGTAGCCTGTTGGCGCATGATCTCGACGATGTTGATCGCCCGGCCTACCATACTCGCCAGAAAGTAAAGAGCAACAATCGCCAGCAGAAAGGTGGCGAGCTGTGTCGGTGACGCTGACGATTGGCGCTCAGGTTGGCTCATGGCTCATTCCCCTCTGGACTGAGTATAGCCCAAGTCCTCTTCACTGTCAAGTAATGTAGAAGACGATTGTCGTGGCCAAACGTGACGTGTTTGACCGTGGCGTCCGCTGATGGTATACTAGGCGCAGAGCGTGTGCTGCGCCATGCGCTACTCTTTGCCATTGGGATATGCTGCAAATGGACGTACAGAACGTTTCCGTTGCCCTGGCCTTTGTGGCAGGCTTCCGGTCTTTTGTCTCACCATGTGTTCTGCCACTCGTCCCAGCCTATCTGGGCTACCT
>CAYOEZ010000122.1:0-14235 GCA_964402955.1 uncultured Ktedonobacterales bacterium
ACATGATCAGTTGTTAAGGTTCGCACCCAAAGTGCAGTATACAAGGTCGGGTTTCTTACCCGCCGTGCCCGGCTCAACGAGGGATAGACGGCGGGTAAGAAACCCGCCCTACGCCACTGCTTTCTGTCTGCACCCACATCGGGCGCGGCAGACACACCTGGTACGGTTAGGATGGACCCCTTCGTCAAGGTAGGCGCGCACGGCGCCTGCGGACGCATTACGGGCGAGGAGAGACTGCCGGAAGGAGTCTGGCGCTTCGTCGAGTGTGATGTTACGTGATGGTTCATGGTTGCCGGGCAGGCTGTTCATGTTGGCGCCCAGTGTATCGCCCTACGTGCAACGCGTCAACGCCCCTGGATGGGGGCGTTTTTCATTCTGATAACACCGGGCGAGAACGATTATACCTATTAGGACACCTGTCCTAATTCCGAAATCCGCCATCTCAATGCGTTGCTCCTCGTTGGGCGTGACAGCGATCCCCGCCCGGCGGAGATACTCCAGCGCCAGCTTGCGAGAGCGCTCGTATTCGCTCTTACTCACCATAGGGCCGCACGCACTATGCCTGCCCGCTCTAAAAAGCGGCAGATGCAGCGACCTGCGCGGCTAGTCCTATCCGCTGGCCAGGATGCGGTCGACGATCTGCTGGCGGTAGACCGGCGACAGCGAGTGGAAGTAGGCGCTGTAGCCCGTCACACGCACCATCAGGTCGGGATACTTGGACGGATCCTTGTGCGCCTCTAGAACCTGCTCCTTCGAGACGACATTGAGGTTGATGAGCGTGCCACCTTGGATGTTGTGCGTCTTGATGATGGACTCCAGAGCTTCGATGCCTCCCTGCTCTTTGAGCAAGTGGCGGTCAATGTCGAGCTGCAGGGGGGCTGAATTACCCCAGCCGGGCTGCACGAGGGCTACAGCGTTGGCCTTGGCGGTCGGCGCCGCTGCGCCATCGAGCATGAAGCCAGGGTCTGGCTCAGAGCTGTGTGAGATGGAATCGCCGGCGTGGCGGCCGTTGGGCGTGGCACCCAGTTTCGCCCCGTAGTGGTGAATGCTGCCGTGTGAGAACAGCCCAGGGATGATGATCCAGCCGTTGGGCGTGGGTGTGCCGCGCACCATCTGCACGTAGCTATCAGCCAGGCGCTTGGCCCAGTAGTCGGCCCGAGAGCCGCCCGAGCCAAAGCGCGCAATGTTCTTCATCATCAGGCGTACATTCTCGGCCTTGTGCCAGTCGTTGCGCAGGTGCTCCGCCAGTTGCTCCCACGTCAGGCGCTTCTCGTTGACCACGCGCTGCTCTATCGCTGCCAGCGAATCGGCCACTGTTGCCAGCCCCAGCCCATCCACGGTCAGGAAGTAGATATCCACACCGCCCCGTGACACGTCCATGCCACGTTCGATCGGCCCGTGGCAGAAGAGATTGAGCACGATCTCAATCATGTTGTCGGCCTGGCGCGCCATGTGGATGTCAAAGCCCTCTTTCAGCACCCGCACAGAGATGCCCAGGTGGCGCATGTAGTGCTGCCAGAGTGGCTCCATGCTCCTTTCCGCCTGCGGGTCATCCAACATGTCGCGAAAGCCGTACAGAAAAGGCGCCACCAGGCACTGGCGCGTCGTGTCCTGTTTGCAATATTCGATGCCGGGGAGCGCTGTCCAGTTACAGCCCACCTTGGCCCGCATGCGCGCCAGTTGTATGGGCACGCCGTTGCGCACGAAACCTTGGTCTAGCCCCTTGGAGAGCGAAAAGCTGACGCCAGTGCCGTCCTCGATGTGCATCTCAAGCGCCCGCCGCAGCAGAACAGGATCGAGCCGGTCGTGTACACGCACCGCCAGGTTGGATGGGATGCGGATCAAATGCGCCGCCTCGAGAATCAGGAACGACATGCGGCTGCTCAGGTCGTGGCCATCGGGCGCCGGTCCGCCCAGCTGGGAGTAGTGCGTATCGTTGAAGAACAGGCTGGCCAGGTACCAAATCGCCTCTTCATCGGTCACGCGCCCGGCCTCGATATCGGCCTCATAGAAGGGGCGCAGAAGCTCGTCCAGTTGGCCCAGCGCGCCGCCCAGGTGCCACATACGATCTATGGACTGGAACCAGACCAGGAACTGGATGGCCTCACGCAGCGTGCGGGGCGCGCCGTCAATCAGCCACTGATTGACCTCTGCCACCGCCAGATAGTTTTCACGCAGATCAGGGTTGGTCTCTTTGGACGCCAGATCACGCGCCATGTCGACGTGCGTTGTGATCCATTCCTGCACGCCCAGCACGAGATTCTCTTCAGCGTCGTAGAATGATGTATCGTCAGGCTTATTGAACTCGCGGTAGTAGCGTATCTTGCGCAGCAACCCGCCCCAGCCCAGGTCGAGGCCAATCTTCATATCCGGCCCCAGGTGGTTCATGGAGCCAACGCCCGTCGACGCGAAGTTGTATTTCTCGTAGTAAGGAAGAAGATGAACTGGACGATCCTCCGGGCGCCACCCGTTCAGCTCGAGTTGCCCTGCCCAACAGCCGGCCATCGCGCTCATCGGGTGCATATAGACGGGATGGACGTTGAGCCAGCGCCGAAAGTTCTCGCCAATACACTTCGCGCCGTATGATCCGCCATTGGGGTGGTTGCTGATCGGTTCAAACGGGATAGGGTCGGGCCAGGGGATGTTGCCGTGATCATCCGTGTCGTGGTAGCCGTCACGCGCTATCTTCTTCTGGTTGAACTCCCACTTGGTCCTGGCCAGGGCGTCGATACGTTGGCGAATGCTGATTGCTGGAGCTGCAACTGTAGTAGTGATCATGTGTCTGTGTCCTTCTTGCTTGCTATGTCAACGTCTGGTACTACAACCTCACTTAGGCCAAATGATACAACATCTTGTGTCTCAGAGCGCTGACAACATACAACAGGTGTACAAAACTGCTAAGTGCGGTTGTAGTACTAGGGCTGCAGGTAGGCGCTGACGCGAAGTAGCGCCGAAGACGACACCTTCGGCTGCCAAACGGTCAAGATGCGGTGTCTGGGCCAGATTTCCAGGATAGCAGCCCAGGTAGTCACCCAGGTCGTGGCAATGGAGAAGCAGGATATTCGGTTTCATACTCATCTACACTACGCTGTAGGCGTCAAGCCCCTTGCTTGTGAAGAGCTCGGTGAAGCGGACCAGCAGCTCCTCAGCAGGGAGCTGCAACCCCTTGGACGGATACTCGATGCCAAGGCTGTCGTACTTGCCAGCGCCAAGATGGTGGAAGGGCAATAGCTCCACGCGCTGGATACCCTTCAGCCCAGCCAGGAAGTCAGCAATCCTGCCAAGCTCACCGGCATTGTCGTTGTAGCCAGGGATAACCGGCACACGAACCCAAACTGCTGCGCTGGCAGCGGTGAGCAGCCGGATGTTCTGTACAATTCGCTCGTTGCTGACGCCAGTGCCCCGGCGGTGCGTTTCCTCATCGAAGGCCTTGATATCGACCAGGAAGAGATCGGTGTAGGGCACGAGCTCTTCGATCGTGGGCCAGGGCAGATTGGCAGCGGTATCCACCGTGGTGTGCAGACCCTGCTGCTTGCTTGCACGCAGCAGCTCAATGAGAAAATCCTTCTGCAGCGCTGGTTCGCCGCCTGAGAAGGTAACGCCGCCGTGCGAATCCTTGTAATAATCGTGGTCGCGCTCCACCTCAGCCAGCACCTGTTCCACCGACATGGTGCGCGCCTTGATCACCAGGGCACGGGCAAAGCACGTCTCAACGCAGAGACCACAGGTTGTGCACAGATCGCGCACGAAGACGCGCTTGCCATCCGGCACGAGTTGAGCACCCTCAGGGCAGACCTCGCCGCACTGCCTGCACAGGATACACTTTTCCGGGAAGAACTGTATCTGCCGCCCGGGCAACTGTGATTCCGGGTTGTGGCACCAGAAACACTTCAGATTGCAGCCTTGCAAGAACACAGTGGTGCGGATACCGGGCCCATCGTGAATTGAGAACCGCTGAATGTCAAAAACCAACCCCTGCATGAGTCTCCTGCCTTGCTGATTCAGTCTCGATTTTCTGCCGAACCTGGGCAACGCGCCCTCATGTAGCGCCTTCCCACCGGAAGCGTGCCGGCACGCCCGGCAGCGATGTACGGTTCTCCTGGAACATATCATGCAGCGGTCCTTGATAGAGCACTTTGCTGCCCTTGTCCAGGCGCGTGCCGTTAATGAATCCCGCTTGTCCCCCGCCAGAACCCTCGCGGAGGTAGACAAAGGCAGCGTCGCTGGTAATCTGGTCGTACGCCGTCTTGCCCTGCTCAAACGTGTAGCGCGGGCGAATGTCCTCTTGCAGATAGCCGCAGGTCAGGTCATTCAGCGTGCACAGCAGCCTCTCCTCTCCCTGCCAGGCCAGGCGCACGGCGAGGCCGCGCCCGGCTGGCTTTGAAGCGACAACCTGCACAGCAGCGGCGCGCTCAGCATTCATGTCAGCCATGTCGTGCGGTAGTAGAATGCTCACGAAGTTGAGCGCACTGCCTACACGGTGTTCGCCCGTCCAGGAGTTGACGATGACCTGCTCCTGTTGGAAGAAGCGGCGGTACGGGTAGACGTTGAGCGCGTTGGAGTGGCCTGGAACCTTCGGGAGCACAAGCATCAGGGCAGCGTCCTTGCGGTTCTGCCAGTCTGTGATGCGGGCAATGTGTGTCTCAAACCAGTTGTCGCCTCGCTCCAGAATATCCGTTGTCCACCACAGCGCAGCGAACGTGCGCGGCTCTGTGTGCAGCGCGAGCGCTGTGTCTATCACAACCCAGGCCGGCAGCGTGGGCAGAAAGAAGATCGAGCGATCCCACTGCACGCCGCGCCGCTCGTCGCTAATGCGCAAGCGGCTGATCTCGGCATCGAGCAAGCGCGTCTGGTAGAGCCGCTCTGTGCGCACAGGCTTGTAATGGCCATTATCGTGCATGTAGTCGAGTGTATCAGTCTCCGGCAGCCTGGCGCCGCGCCGCCAGATCAGGCGGTTGTGATAGAAGTCGGCGCGGTAGATGCCATCGGGAGGGCTTTCGCGGTAGCCGCTTTCGTGCAGCAGAATCGTCTGCTTGTGGATGAGTGAGACGAAGCTGCCCTCGTCGGCATGACCATGATGCATTTTCTCTGCCGAGACCGCCAGGTTGGCGCGCAGATAGTCACGATCAACGCGTCCGTAGTCGCCTTCGTCGCGGTAGTTGACGCAGGCATAGGTGGCGTCTTTGTCCCAGCCAGTGCGAAAGACCACTTTCTTGGTCACAAGATCATCCAGAGCGTCAGGCGTGCCGTAAGGCTGGCGCGGGGCAATCGTGTCGTTGCACCAGCGGTGGGCTGTGGCTAGCACCATCGCCGCGTAGATGTTTGGCTTCTCGCTCTGGCGCTCCTCCCAGATGCGCTGCGCCGTCCACTTCATGGTGGGATCATGGTAGGTGTGTGCTCCCCATTCCAGGCAGGCCATCCACTCCCAGGCGCTGTGCATCAACCAGTGGCTATCACCGAAGTCAGGCAAGATGCCCAGCGGTGTGATGAGCTGGGTCATGGCCTTCAGGTGCAGGCGCGGCTGGATCAGGCCGGCAATCTCGCTCTTGCCGCGCGCTTCGGCATAGATGATCACGGCGCGCAGCCAGTGGGTCTGGTAGAGCATGGCATCCTCGATGCTCCAGCGCCCCCAGCTTTCTTCGGCCAATTCGTCGGCCATGCTCAGCCACTTTGCAGTGTTGGGATGGTGGGGCCATGCGTGCGCGGCGCTGGCCAGGCTGGCGGCGCGCAGCATGGCGCGGTTGTGCCCGCCCCATTCGGGGAAGAGCCAGGTCATGCGCAGGCTGTCGGCCATGATCTGGGCGAGGGCCTCATCCTCCTGCTTTGAGATGGCGGGGCGGATGCGCTCGACGGTGGGGCAGAACTGCACAGGGTCAAAGCAGTTGTCCAATGGCGGGACGCCGCCTGCATACTCAGGGTGCTGGGCGGCGGCCTCCGGCGGCATGATCTTCGTGAAATCACGATAGCGCAGCATGGTCTCGCAGGCCAGCTCGGCCAGTGTACGGTCGCCGGTCTGCTCGTAGAGGAAGGCGGCGACGACGGCATACTGCAGCGGCCACTTTGTCACCGAGTAGCCGAACAAGGCATTGTCGGGGGTGAATTGGCTTCGCCAGCGCTTGATCTCGGGCTCCAGGTTGTCGCGCTCAGCGGCAAAAGCATTCTGTATCCAGGAAAGCATGTCTGTCCGTGTGGGCATGGCTACCTCCTTTATCCTGTTGGCGCACGGGAAGAGTTCATTTGTTGTTGGTCACGAAAACGCGCTTTCCATCCAGTTGGTGATCGAGCATGATCCCGATCTTCTTATGTAACTGCGCCACCAGATCGGGGCTGAACATGAAGATATCTTCCAGTTCCGGCGTAGGGGCGGTGATCATCATCTCGCGAACCCGACCGTCAATCAGCCGAATGATCTCGAGAGAGTTGTCGATTTCGGCCCGGGTGATGGCTTCATAATCCAGCAGGCGGGGTTCGGCATCTATCGGCCAACGCGGGCTGATTTCCGCTGCCTGGTTGGGATCCGTGTGATCGACGATGTCTTGGAATCTCATCGCGTGGATCGCGGTTGTGTAGAAGCAGTTTAGCAGTCTCAGACGGTCCGCCAGCAGTGCCCATTCTTCGCCGCCGGTCTGACGGGTGAGGCGGGTGAGGATGGCAATCGCCTGGCGGTTACAGTCCATCGCCCGTCCCAGCGCCTTCGATGCCAGGAAGATCGCATAGTACCCGCGAATAAAGGTGGTGCACTGCAGATTCAGCAAATCGTTGGCCTGGGCTTCATCGTTAGCCTGAAACTGGAAGGGACGGAAGTACTCTTTTTCCTCCGCAGTCAATTCAGCGGGGAAGAGCACAAACGGGCGGTTGGTCCAGCGCTGATTGACGCAGCACGAAACCAATCCCTCGATGTTCGTGTCCAGGTAGTGCGTCATCCCTGTATAGATCTTTTCCCAAACATCCAGCAAATCGTCGGCAGCCTGTTCGCCAGCAATCTCAACCGCCACTCCGCGCAGCAGTTCCATCCGGTCGCGCGGGCCGTGAGTCGGCCGCTGGTTGAACGCGGCACAAATGCGAAAATACTCATCGTGGTCGCAGGTTGCCAGCGTGAAGCTGGTCAGTTTCGCCTCAGATTGATGGGCCTCTTCGAGCTTGCTCAAGAAAGACATCGCCAGCGGAATATTCCTGACCGGGGCAATCGAATACTCGTAGCCGACGTCAACCATCGCGGTCAGGGGGATGCCCTGGTTGGTGCGGAAATTGACGGCCGTGTGGTCTTTGAGCTGCGGCCAGATCGCATCCATCGCGTGCTCGGGTTCCTTAAGCCCGATATTGCTGTTGATCTCAATATCGATTGCCACTCCGGCGTCCGCAGCGCCCAGCCGCAGCGCATCGAGAAAGCCGGTGATGCGCTCGGCAGGGGAGCGGTGTTTGCAGGCAGCCGGCCCATTGGCGCCGCAGTACAGTCCACTGCTCCAGCATAACCCGCTACCACAGTCATTCGTATGGATGAATAGATAATCGACGTCCACCTGGCCGATGAGTTCCTGCATGGTCCGCCGGTAGATGGCCAGCACCTCGGGATTGTCGACACATGGGCTGTAATAGGCATTGCGGGCGCGGCGCGGATGGTCGCAGCGCGGACCGCGCCAATCCGGGTGGTCGCGATAGACTTGTTCGGGCAAATAGAAAGGCTCGGCAAAATGAAGCGCACCTTTGAGGCCGTATCTTCGCAAGATCCCCATGCGCGCTTTCAGCATCGCCAGGTTCCTGGACGCGAAATCTTCGGGCAGGTAGCATCCTAGTTCGTTGGGGACGATCAACTTAAAGAGGGAGCACAACAACATTCCCCAGTTGGGGTACGGGTCGGAGCGATCGAGATCCCAGATCCAGCGGCTTTTCTCGAGTTGGCTCACCAGCATGTGGGTGGCCCCGGCCCTCGCGGCTTTCTGGACATCGGTCTCGAAATCCGCCAATGAGTAATCTACGGCATTCTGATGAATGGTATTGAAGATCACCTTTCGCTTGTTGATCATCCGCTCACCCTCCTCACGTATGCTGAGATACCATCGCCGCGCCAATGGCCGCCGCGCCTTGCCTGGAGGTATGGTTGCGCATATGCACCACCACTGTCGGGGTAGTCGTCATTGCGGCTGCGGCTTGACCATGACGCAGCGGGCGAAGTGCCCGGGGGTGGCCGCCACATTGGGTGGGTCACTCACATCGCAGGTGCCCTTGATAGCCAGCGGGCAACGCGGGTGGAATCGACAGCCAGGCGGCAGGTTGAACGGATCAGGCACGCTGCCGGGGATGACGGCCAGACGGTCGAGGTCTTGCTTGAGTGACGGGATGGAACGTAGCAGCGCCTGCGTGTACGGATGTTGCGGATCATGAAAGATCTGTACAACCGGCGCCGACTCGACGATCTTGCCCATGTACATGATCACCACATACTCGGTCATCTGGGCAATGACGCCCAGATCGTGGGTGATGAACATGATCGCCATGCCCAGTTCTTTCTGCAGATCGCGCATCAGCTTGAGAATCTGGGCCTGGGTGGTCACGTCGAGTGCGGTAGTCGGCTCGTCGGCGATGAGCAGGGCAGGCCGGCAGGCGAGCCCCATGGCGATCATGGCGCGCTGGCGCATACCACCGCTCAATTGATGGGGGAAGCGGTCAATATTGCGTTTGGGGTTGGGCATGCCGACAAGATCAAGCGCAGCCAGCGCCCGCCGTCGCGCTTCGGCCTGGTTCACCGCCTGGTGCAGCAGAATCGCCTCCATGATCTGGCTGCCGATTGTGTGCACCGGACTGAACGACGACATCGGCTCCTGGAAGATCATGGCGATCTCAGCCCCGCGGATGCGCCGAATCTCTGACCCCGTGCGGTCCATCTGTATCAGGTCGAGAATCTCAACCTTGCCCTCGCTGCCTTTGGCGGCAGACCGACGGTGGTAGAGCACCTGCCCGGAGACCTCTGCTGTTGGTGGCGTGATGCGCAGAATCGTGCGCGCGGTCATGGACTTACCGCAGCCACTCTCGCCCACGACACCAATCGTTTGGCCGCGATTGATGGAGAAGGTGGCGCCGTCGACCGCGCGCACAAGGCCTTCGCGCAAGTGGAAGTGTGTCTTCAGGTCCTTCACTTCGAGCAGTAGGTTACTACTCATTATCCTGATCCTGCCCCCGTCCCGTTGGGACGAGAAAGTTCATGATCGGCCATAGGGGTCGGCGGCATCGCGCAGGCCATCGCCCATGAAGTTCAGCGTCAGAATGGCGATGACAACCGGAATGGCCGGCGCCAGGTTCCAGGGCGCGAGAGCAACGGTGCGCAGGTTTTGCGCTTCTTGCAGAAGGACGCCCCAACTGACCACCGGTGGCTTCAGCCCGAGCCCCAGGAAGCTGAGTGAGGTTTCGGCCAGGATCATGCCAGGGATTGCCAGCGTGACCGACGCGATGATATGGCTAATGAAGGATGGCAGCATGTGGCGGAAGATGATACGTAGCTCGCTGGAGCCCGCCAGACGCGCCGCCTTGACGAAATCTTCCTCGCGCAGGCTGAGGAAGCGCCCACGTACCACGCGCGCCAGCCCCGTCCAGCCAATCAGGGAGAGTAGGATGATGATAGTGAAATACACCTTGAGCGGATCCCAATCAAGCGGTACGGCGGCAGCCAGGCCCATCCAGAGGGGAATAGTGGGCATGGCTGAGAGAATCTCGATGACGCGCTGCACGAGCATGTCAATCCAGCCGCCGAAGTAGCCTGAGATTCCGCCCAGGAAGATGCCGAGCAGCAGGCTTATCGCCACACCGACCAGGCCGATGGTCATGGAAGGGCGCGTGCCATAGATCACGCGTGACAGCATGTCGCGGCCCAGGCGGTCTGTGCCCACCAGAAAAATCGTGGTGCCCTGCTCTGTGACACCGAAAAGATGGACGTTTGTCTTAAAGATTCCGAGCATCCTGTACTCGGTACTCGTGTGCACAAAGAAGTGAATCGGAACCTTGGCGTCCAGGTTGTCCTTGTAGACCCAGCCCAGTGTCTCCATGTCGCGCTCGCGCGTGCGTGCGTAGATGAACGGTCGCAATGACCACGTGCCCTGGCTATCCCTGAAACGGATGGCCTGGGGTGGGTTCAAGGCGAACTCAGAGAAATACTCGTTTGGATCATAGGGCGCGAGAAATTCGCAGAAGGCGGCCACGGCATACAGCAAGATAACGATGACAGAGCAAATCACAGCCAGCCGGTGCTTGATGAATCGCCACCACATGAGCTGCCATTGCGAGGCGGTATAGAGCTTCTCCTCGTCCGCCAGCGACTTCACGCGTTTGGGGGCTGGTTGAGCTGGTGACGTCTTCAAGCCCACGTCCTGCATAGATTCACCTATTGAGATCACTAATACGCAATCCTCGGGTCGAGCAGGCCAAGTAGGATGTCGGATACCAGCATACCCACGATGGTGAGGATGCTGAGCAAGAGCACAAACGAGCCAGCCAGGTACATGTCCTGCGCCAGCAACGAGCGCAGGAGAAGCGGCCCGGTAGTCGGCAGGTTGAGGACGATGGACACAATCGTGCCGCCGGATATGAGCTGCGGGAAAGCCCAGCCGATCGAGCTGACAAACGGGTTGAGGGCGATACGCACAGGATATTTCCAGATCAGCTTCGTCTCGCCGACACCCTTGGCGCGTGCGGCTTCGACGTAAGGCTTGTTGAGCTCATCCAACAGGTTGGCCCGCATGGTGCGGATCAGGCTGGCTGTGCCGCCCAAGCCGAGCACGAGCACAGGCAGCCACAAGTGCTTGAGGAGGTCGACCATCTTGGCCAGACCCCACGGTGCGTCGGCATACTGCTTTGAGAAAAGACCGGTGATGCTCAGGTCAAAGTAATGGAAGGCAAGCCACATCAGGATCAAAGCGATCAGGAAGTTGGGGATGCCCAGACCAACAAAGCTCAGAAAAGTGAAGAAATAGTCTCCGATTGAGTATTGCTTGGTGGCGGATAGGACGCCAATGGGAATAGCCAGAAGCCAGGTGAAAATCAGAGTCGCTCCGGTCAGGACGATCGTCAGCCCCAGGCGCTCCCAGATCAGCCCACTGACCGGCTGCTTCTGTTCATACGAGTAGCCAAAATCGCCCTTGGTGATGATGTTCTTGATCCACATCGTGTACTGGACATAGATCGGCTGATCCAGCCCGTACTGCGCTTTGAGCTGCGGGATGATTGAATAGAGCTGATTCGCAGCCTGGTCACCTTCCGTCGCCCGCGTATAGGCGATATACGAGGTCAGGAAGTCGCCCGGCGGCAACTGGATGACAATGAATGAGATGATTGAGACCACGATCAGTGTCGGAATCGCCAGAAGAACGCGGCGCAGGATATATCCGGCCATAATGCTTCCCTGTCACCCTCCCGCCCCGACGCGTTGGGGCGGGAGGGTTTGCGTTTCTTGCTGCTTACTGCTCTCGATCTACTCTTCGATGAAGAACTGAGCTGGCTGCCCCATGTTGACGCGCATCATGGCGTTGGTGAAGAACACCTTCTTGGGCACGTTCTTCATGCGGTTAGTGACGACGCCCGGCACCGGGTTCTCACCGACGATGCCGACGGTGTAGGCCATGTCATACCAGATGTCCAGGGCTTCTATCAGTTTCTTGTGGGCAGCATCGAGGTCGGCCATGCCGTACGCCTGCTCGATGAGGGCATAGCACTTCTTGGCCTGATCGAGCTCTGCGTCACCTGCGGGCGGCTCGATGGCCAAGGGGTCAGCCTTGTTGCGGATCCAGCGGCCCCAGCCGCCGTAGATCGTGTTATGCCAGGCATCGTAGGACAGCGGCAGAGCGGTGTTGCCTATGCTCCCGGCGGACACTGAGTAGCGATCGCTGAAGAAGACGGTCTCACGCAGCGAACGCTCCATGGTGTTGACCACGGTCTTGACGCCGATCTTCTCCCAGTAGCCCTTGAGGAGCTGGTGCATGTCGGCGTCGATGGAGCCGGGAGCCGAGTCGACGTCCATGCGCAGCGTCAGGACTTTGCCATCCGGGCGCAGGCGGAAGCCATCGGCGCCCTTCTTCAAGCCCAGATCATCCAGCAGCTTGTTGGCCTGGGCCACGTCGTACTGGGCGTACTTCTCGTCGTAGTCCTTCTTCCAGACCGGCGAACCGTGCACGGGTGATGCCTGGCGGGCGACAGCCAGGCCGTTGAAGAGCAGGTCGTTAACTTGCTTGCGGTCAATGGCCAGGTTCAGAGCGATGCGGAAGTTCTTGCGGCTGACGATCTTGGCCTGTTCCTCATCCACCTTGGTATCGTCATTGCGAGGTGTCGGGTTGACGCCGTAGCCGTAGGTGCCGTCGTCGTTCCAGACGAGGACCTTGTAGTTGCCCTTGGCCTCGTTCTGCTTGAGCAACGTGTAGTCTTTGAGCTGGACATGCCGGAACTGGCAGTCGATCTGACCCGAGATCATCATCAGGTTGAAGCTTTCCTGGTTCTCGAAGTACTCGTGGGTGATCTGGTCCAGGTACGGGAGCTGGTTGCCATTCGGGTCAACCTGGAAGTAGTACGGGTTGCGCTCCTGTACCATCTTGGCGCTCGAGGCGGCCACCTTCGTCACCCAGGGGCCAACCATGGGCAGCTCCGGGTTGAGGGCAAACATGTCGATCGGCCCGCCGATGAAGAGCTGCTGCCACTTCTGCAGCTTCAGCTTGTCCAGCGTGTCTTGGAGGAACTTGGCGTCGGCGAAGCTCTTGTGATACTTGGCGAGATAGTGGCTGGGTACCAGGAAGTTGAGACCGGCGATGACGCCCCAGGCCTCGCCGCGCACCACACCCAGCGGCAGCGTGCCGTTGGCTTTGCTGTACTTGCAGATGAAGGAGTACTTGCCTTTGGCCTCGATCGCGGTCAGATCCTTCTGCTGGCGGACATTGTCATACAGGCGGCCCGGCGCCAGCTCCTCGTTCAGGTAGACGTTCTTGTACCACCAGACGGCGTTTTCGGAGGTGATTTCCACGCCGTCAGACCACTTGTGGCCCTCGCGCAGGTTCCAGGTGAACTCCTTGCCGTCGGGAGTAACGCTGTAGCTATCGGCCACATTGGCGATCATGGTGATATTGCCGCCATCAGGCTGGTACATCTCGAGCAGGTGGTCGGAAATCGTGGTGTGGACGCCAAACCGGTCAGACACGCCCTTGTAGGCGCGTCGCCAGGCGCCGCCATACTTGCCGATCTTCTGGAAGACGGGCAGAACCTTGGGCTTCTTGGGTAGACGCTGCTCGACGGGCGGCAGCTTGCCGGCCTTAACCAGGTCGGCCAGCATGGGAGCCTCTTTGGTGGATGCAGCGGGCGCTGGAACTGGCGTGTTGGTGGCCGCCGGTGCAGGCGGCTTGGTCGCCGTTGGCGCGGCCGGGACCGGCGTGGCTACGGGCGGAACCGCTGTTGCTGGTGCAGGCGGCTTGGTGGCCGTGGGTGGAACCGGTGTGGGCGTTGGCGTGCTGCCGCAGGCAGCCAGAATGGCGCCCGCACTAGCCACTGCGGACAGGCGCAGGAATTCGCGCCGGTGGATCTTTTGGGTTCTCATGTTTCCTCCCTTTCTTCTTCAAACTGTGCCCGGTGTTTTGCAGACCGAGCAGGGCAAGATGCGGTACGTCTCATGTCAACCCTGACGAAACGATAGGATGCTATCTTCGCCGCGAGCCTCACCTCCTTTTCTGCCAGGACCGTTCCTGGCTCCCGACATCGGCGCAGACGTGGGAAGCCCCGTATGAACGTCTAAACTACTCCAATCAGAGCCAACTCCTCAGCCCGATGGCAGCTTGCAAAATGCTCTGACTCGATCTCGCACAACTGCGGTGTTTCCTGACTACAGCGATCGACCGCATAGCGGCAGCGCGGGTGGAAGTAACAGCCACTGGGTGGATTGGCCGGGTCGGCCACCTCGCCGGGGAGGATGACCGGCTCGATCAACTGCAGCGGGTCGGGATTGGGGACAGCGGACAGCAAGGCTTCACTGTAGGGATGCTTGGGCCCGGCGAAGAGAGCTTTGGTCGTCGCCATCTCGACGACTTTGCCGACGTACATGACGGCCACGCGGTTGCTGATGTGCTTGACGACGGGCAAGTTATGGGCGATGAAGAAATAGGTCAGCCCGAACTGCTTCTGCAAGTCCTGCAGCAGGTAGAGCATCTACGCCTGGATCGAGACATCGACCCACACGCCCGGCTGATCGTGGCCGAGGCGGTTTGGCAATACTCG
>CAYOEZ010000123.1:0-13986 GCA_964402955.1 uncultured Ktedonobacterales bacterium
TGTTAACGAGCAAAAAGGGGTAAAACCCTACGAGCACTGACATCCATACCTGCCATTGTGCGTCGAGCCTTCATCGGGTGTGGAAACCCGACCTACAACGATTAATGACACTGCTCGACAACCTGCATAACGCGGCGCACGCTGGCGGCGGTCACGGGCAGCGGCGCACCCTGGCGCAATGTACGGTAGAGGTCGAGATAGTAGCCCTCGAACAGCGGTGTGGAGCCGGCGGCCGACCATTCTTCCTCGTAGAAGTGGATCTCGTCCTTGTTGTAGCTGCGGTCGGGGGTTGGCTCGGTGCTCAGCTTGCGCAGCGGCAACTCCTCCGGCTTGCAGTACTTCCAGCGCAACTGGTTGAAACTGCCTGCCAGCGTCCCCTGTGTACCCGTTATCAGCCACGGTTCCTGGGCATAGGCGCCGACGCTGGTCAGCTCGATGTCGACCAGGGGCGCGCCGGGCGCGTGCAGAATGAGCTTGACGCAATCCTCGGCGTCGCCTAGGGCCAGGGCGCGATCCATGTGGCAGAAGACCTGCGGCTCTACCGGACCCATCAGTTGCAGCGCCATGTCGAGGAAGTGCACAACGTTGTTGCGCAGTTGTCCGCCGCCGAAGGCCTTGATCGTCTGCCAATCCCAGCGCCGGCCAAAGCCATGCGATGTCACTTTGATCTCCACAATTCGGCCGAGCTGGCCCGAGGCGATGATCTCTCTGATCTTCAGGTAGCTCGGGTCGTAGCGGCGGCACTGGAACAGTGTCAGCAGTCCCCCTGTGCGCTCGGCAGCCGCGATCATCGAGTCGGTCTCTGCCAGTGTCACAGACATCGGTTTTTCGCCCACAACGGACTTGCCCGCTTCCAGCGCGGCCACAGCATGCACAGCGTGCAGGTGGCTGGGGGAGGCCACAATGACCAGTTCGACCTCAGGGTCGCCAAATAGCTCTGGCGCGGTGGCGTAGGCTCGGCAGCCCAGGGCCTGCGCGGATTCCTGGCAGCGCTTGCTGTCCGGATCGGCGACCGCAACGATCTGGTACTTGTCTGTCATCTTGCGCAGGGTGTCGGCGTGGATGCCCCAGCCGCTTCGCCCCTGGCCAACGATGCCGACTCTGACGGGTGACGTGTTCATGATATCTCCAGTTTGTAATCAGATTGTGCTTCTGCGTCGAAAACAATGGCCTCGAAGTGGTAACCCCAGCGCTCGACGGATTGCGTTGTGCAGACGCGTCCGTCGATTGTTGCCTGCTTGCCGCGGGCGCGCCACAGCACGGTGGCCTGCGGCAGCGCTTGCGCCCCGCTGTGCAGGGTGACGCTGGCGCCGGCGGCTGTCTGCCGAGCCGAGCGCCAGGAGACCTGCCGGCGTGCTCGCTCCCAGGTGTTGATCTGGGCGGCTGTCCACCACTCCAGCCCGGCCGCGCGCGCCTGCACTGTGGCTGCAACGAAGGCCTCTCCCTGGCCCGGCTTGGCGATGTGCCCGGGATGGAAGAGCAGGTGCAAGATGCCGTGGCTGCGCATGACTGCGGCCATGACCGGAGCGAGCGATTCCATGGGAGCGGTTATGACCAGGTCCTGGGTGAGTGTGGGCAGCTCGATGACGTCGATGATCTGCCCAGCAGGATCGACCGGGAAGTAGGGGTGGCAGGTGCCAAAGGTGAAGAATGATGCGCCTGTCTTGGACGGGCCTTTGGTTTGGTCGATCTGAATATCATTCCGGACGCACCACGACCAGAACTCGCTGTCGCCTTCCCAGCGCAAGTAGTGGTTCTTGTTACTGGTCGGCGCCTGCCCGCCGTAAAGCTCGGTCAGGAATTGGCGCTGCCCGCGCAAGTTGGCTTCGCACCAGGGGCGGTCGACGGTGAACGAATCGTAGTGCATGGCCAGCTCATGCCCCGCGGCGCGGATGGCGGCGATGACGTCGGGTGGGTATCCCGGATCGAGCATGCACCAGGTGGACTTTACCTGCGCCTCGTTGAGCACCTCCAGCATGCGCCAAGCGCCTTGCGCATCGTTGCCGTCGGTGTCGTGCGAGAACTCGGCCAGAGCCGGCAGATTGCGCGGGTAGAACCAGAGCAGCGATAGGGCCGCGCGCCGGGCATCGGCGATGTAGAAGATGCTGCGCAGGAGCAGCTCGCGCCACAGGTCGGCGATGGGCTGCAAGAAGACGCTCAGCCCCGGCACACCCGGCACTGGCTCGCGGTCGAAGATCCAGTCCAGCGCCAGGCCATCGTCCGTCTTCAAGATGGTGTCGCCGATGGGGGCCGTGCCGTCGGGAGCGCACAGGCCGTCGCGCGTGATGGAGACGCCCTGCTGGATGCGCACAACGGTACCCGTCAGATCGGGAGCGATCAGCAGACAGCGTCCCTCTCCCACCGTGTTCTCCACAATTGCCGCACGATCAGTGGGCCGCTGGTGGGCGTCGAGCACGCCGGCCAGCACCTGGCCGCCATCCGGCCGCACCGAGATGCCGTTGAAGTAGTGTAGAGGCATCGTCACATGATCCAAGAGCGGATGCGGGGCGTCAGCCTTCTTGATGTACCCTTCGCCAAGGTTGCTGGCAAAGCCGTACAGGCGATAGGCTGCCTGCTCAACCTGCACACCGAAGAGTCCGGCGAGCCCGCAGACGCCGCCGACGCTGATCCATGCGCCGCCATCGTTGACCCATGCTGCCAGTTTGTCTTGCAGCTCCTGAGCAACCGGGCCGTCGCCGATGGTGAGCAAGATGCGCAATTGCGCCAGCCGTCCAGCCAGATCGGCAGGGGCGACCGTCTCGTAGCAGAGGCCTGCATGTGCCAGTATCTCGTGCACATACTGCGGGTAGGAGACCATATAGTGGGCGTAACGCGGGATATCCCAGACGCAGACGCCCAGAGTGACGGTAGCCGGCTCTTGTGTCGTCACGTATTACGCTCCTTGCTTTGGTGTCAGTTCAAAATGACGTAGATGACCATGTTGGCGGCGATCGAACACAGCGCAGCCCGGGCCGCTCAGGTCGATGTCCAGTCGGTCCTCGACGCCATCGCGCCGAATCGTGATCTGGTATTGTCCCGCATGAGGTTCGCCTAGTGAGACACTGCCAGCCGGCGCATCGTGCCGGTAGGGGGTGATCAGCGTTGCAGTGAGCAGCGGCGCTGATGCGCGCCAGGTGTACTCCAGTTGCGGCGCGGGCAGCTTCGAGCCGTTTTCGGCTGAGTACCAGCCGCGCAACGGCTCGTTGCTTCCTTCCCAAAGCGTGAGACTGGTCTGTGGGGGCATGGCGGCTGTGATGCGCACATTGGCGTCCTGATTGCGGGTATGAACAGACAGATTGTCTGCCTCGATAGCTACTGCGGAGGGCGTGAGCAGCCAGCGCAGCGAAAAATCGTGCTCACCTGGCCCCATGATGCGATCGATGATCAGCCAGTATTCACCTTTGACGAACAGTACGCCGCGCTGCCAGCGCATATCCGGCGCGGCGTCAAAGCCGGTGGGGTGTGTTCCCCAGGCCCAGTCGACATCGTCGCCCAGGAACCAACTGGCGTCCGTCAGACCGGCGCCCTGGCGCAGCGTGTGTATAGCCCATTCCTGGTGCGGCGAGCCGTCGACCATCAGTGTGTTGTAACCGGCGCTGGCATAGTAGGGCTTCCACTCCGGAGTATAGTAGCCATAGCGTCCGGGCGCGGTCAGCAGCGTGCGGCCCAATGCGTAGAGGTCGACGGCCAGGTCGGTGCGCTCGATATTGTGGTAGTCGCCGTTATGGAAGCAGGCGTACATGGCGTCGCGCGTGAACCCGGCGCGCAGGATGAAGGCGCCGGCTTGCGGCAGAATGTGGCTGGTGTGGTCCGGCGGCGCTCCTGCGTCACCGGCGCTGGCAATGTAGAGCCAGTCGGGGCGATTGAAGAGAGTAGCCCCCTTGCTCAGCCAGCGCCCAAAACCCTGCTCGTCCGAGGCGGTGATCTGCGGCACGGTGTTGTCGGGCTTCTGCACGTTGGCGACCCAGTCCACCAGCCGTTCCAGGGCTGCGCGTGCTGCGGGAACGAGAATGTCCGCGTAGCCAAGCTTGGCGATTTGCGGCAGGAAGGCCAGGGGCATTGTTGCCGTCGCTCCCACATAGTGCGGGCAGAAGTGCATGCGTTTGACCGTACCGTCATCGCGTAGCTCGGTCTGCATGAACGTATTGAGGAAGTCGAAGCAACGCTGCCGCCAACGCGGCGCCGTTTTCAGCTCGGGGAAGAGGATGCCGGTGTAACCCAGGCCGGCCGCTTCGTCTAGCCCCCAAATCCAGGGATTCCAGACGGCGCGCTGCTCAAGATCGGCGGTCTGCTCGATGATGTGCAGCAGCAGATGGAGCTTGAACTCGCTGGAGATGTGCGGCGACGGCAGAAATGTATACCAGGAACGAATCATGCCCGATTGCGCCATTGCCTCGCCCAGGCGGATGGCTTCTTGCAGTACATACTCGTCCTCTTGCCACTGCGCCCACCAACTCTCGACCAGGCGCACAAACTGGCGGGCGGCGCGCTCTTGCGCCGCTGCGTCGCCGCACATGTAGTAAATGTCCAGCGGACGCAGCCAGTACCAGCGGCGCAGCATGTTGCGCGCCTGGGCAAATGGGTACTTCGCTCCATCAGCCCACAGGCGTACGTCACTGGCCCAATCGATGTCTTCGTCACGCGAGAAATCAAAGATGTGGCCGGACGCATGTAGATAGCCCTGGACGACACGTTCTGGCGTGTTCTTCCACAACTGGTCATGGGTCGATGCTGCGCCCCAGGGCATGGGCGGGTAGTCCTCTGGCCCGCTTTGATCCCAAAAGTCGAGGCAGCGTTCCTGGCGCTTGCCCATGCAGTGGTGAATCAACAATTCGCCGGCGACGGCCCACTGGCCACGGCCAACGGCAACCTTGACGGCTTCCAGGCCGGGAAAATCCAGATCCAAACGATCAAACAGTTCTCTCATCGTCTTTCCTTGTCTCCCATGTGCAGCACACGTGCTGCGTTTTCCCCCAGAATTCTGCGCTTGTCGCTTTCTGCAACCTGTGCAAAGAGCACGCGGCCCAGTTGCTGCGATGCGTCCATGAAGACCTCGTCGCTGCCCCAGAGGACTCTGTCGCCCAGCCCTTCGCCTACGATGGTCTCGATCAGACCGCGTGGAGAGATGGAGAGACAGGTCTCCATGTAGACGTTGGCGTAGTCTTTGGCCAGGCGTGTGTAGGGGCTGAGGCCGCACGCACCTGTGTGGCCGAGGATAAAGTTCACCCGCGGGTATTTGCAGAACTGCGGCTGCAACTGCTGCAATTCTTCGATGGTGAAGCTATGCACCAGAAGGGGCAACCCGTGCGCATCGGCAAACTCGTAGAGCGGCGTCAGGTTAGGCGAGTCGTAGGCTAGCAATGGCCGCGTGCTGTAGGAGTGAATCTTGACCCCACGCACGCCTGCAGCCAGGCAGCGCTCCATCTCAGCCACAATCCGCTCGGGATAGCCGGGGTCAACGCACATATAGCCGAAGATGCGACCGGGATAGCGGCGCATGGCCGCGATGACGCGGTCGTTGCCCAGGCGCGCCTTGCCATAGATGGCGACCAGTGAGCTGACGCACACCGTATCAATGCCCAGGCAATCCATGCGGGCGATGAGCATCTCAAGTGACGTGTCCAGAAAAGGGAAGATGGGGTTCTCATCCAGGTGCCCGTGTGCGTCGATGACCAGACACTGGTCGATCGGTTGCCCGGCGAGCCCCTTCTGCACGAAGCTATCTTGCTGCACAGTGCTTTGTGGCGTCATACGGTTGCCTCTGTATTGTCCGCATCAGGCTGACTTATGGTGGGGTGGCTGCCGGGCACGATGCCCGGCCTACTGAATCGCACAAGGGTAGGTCGGACAGAGCCTGCCCCGTCTATCGGGCATCCTTGTCCGACGGGAGTCTCCGGGTACGATGCCTGGCCTACGCTGTTTTCGCAATGCCTAGAGCACGTACGGCGTTTTCGCCCAGTATCTTGCGCTTGGCTTCTTCGGGAATCTGCGCAAAGATGACCCTGCCGATCTGCTGCGTGGCGTCCATAAAGACGGAGTCGGATCCCCAGAGCACCTTGTCCGTGACGCCATCGCCTACGAGCGTCTCAAAAAAGCCGCGCGGGCAGAGCGAGAAACAGGTCTCGATGTAGACGTTGGCATACGTCTTGGCCAGGCGCACGTAGGGCGACGCGCCGCAGCTACCGGCATGCGCCATGATGAAATTGATGCGCGGGTAGCGGTTGAAATGCTGTTCCATGTGGCCGAGTTCTTCCAGGCTGAAGGTGTGCGCCTTAAGCGGCAGGCCATGTGCGTTGGCGAACTCGAAGACGGGCTTGAAGGTCGCATCATTGTAGTTGAATCCGGCATGGATGCTGTGCGAGTAGATTTTGATGCCGCGCAGGCCGGCGGCCAGGCAGCGCTCAAGCTCAGGCAGGACGCGCTGCGTGTAGCCTACGTCGGCGCACATGTAGCCGAAGATGCGCTTCGGATAGCGGCGCACGGCGTCGATGATGATATCGTTGCCGTAGCGCGCCTGGTTGTAGATGGCGGCGATGGCGCTGCAGCAGAAAACGTCGACGCCCATCATGTCCATACGCGCAATCAACGTTTGCAGCGACACATCCGGCAGCGGCACGTTGGGATTCTCGCTGAGATGGCCGTGCGCGTCGACGATGAAACTGTGGTCGAGAGGCTGGCCGGCAAAGGCCTTGCGCTCGAAGGCGTCGCTCATGCTATGGCCTCCGCCAGGAGGCGCTCGATGTTGCCATGGGCCACCTGGGCCATCTCGTCGGCGTTCAACCCCGAATAGGTCAGCCCGGTGATGCCGGCGCCACCCTCAAACTCGGGGTAGTTGTCGCCGAAGACCCAGCGATAGGGGCCGTAGCGGTTGCACAGGTCGCGATAGTAGCCGTGCACAGAGAAGCTGGGGCCAAACGTGAGGTAGAGCTGTGAATGCTGCGCCAGCAGCGGCTCAAGCAGACGGTTGCGACCCAGGCGCGCCACATTGATCATCACGATGGGCAAGCGTGGATAGCCTTGCAGAATGATGTGCAGGTCGTCTGCCTTGACTTTGGCGTAGTTGAGCAGCAGCGGCACGCGGCGTTCCTGCAGCACGTCGTAGAGCTTGCCCGAACACCAGGGCTGCAGTGACATCATCTCGGCTTCGGGATCGAGCCAGGCCAGGCGCACGCCGGCAGTAAGCATCTTCTCGACAATGACGCGCGGGTCCCAATCCGGCTCACGGCCATCAGGGGTGATGAACCAGGATGGGATGAGATTGGGATGGTCGGCAATCTCTGCCATGAGGATGTCGTTGCCGATGTAGGGCGCTGTGTCCAGGCAGGCGCGGTGACGGACGACTGAGGCGTCGATGTGCAAGCGAGCCATCTCCGACTCGAGGTCGCCCACGTCTGGAACGTAGTTCGGGTAGTGCTCGCTGAGCGTGCCTCGTTGGGCGTCGGCGGCAATGGTGGAGTTGGGCTGGGGCACACGCGGCGCTCCCAGCAGAGCGTCACAGGCGATCAGTTTGCCACAACCTGGAAGGCTCATATTCTAATCTCCTCAATCATGTGTTCATCCTCTCGACACGCAGCCACGTCTTGAGATTGTGCACGGCGGCGGGTTTGCTGATGATCTCCAGGTGCCACACTGGCCGGTCATCGCCATCGAGCCCGTCGAGCCGGCAGAGGAAGCTGGCCGGCGCCCAGTCGGGCGCAATCATCAATCGGGCGTGGTCGCCTTCCATCACGAATGCTGCGCCATCTTGCCGGATGGGGAAGCGGCTGTGCAGGTGGAAGGCGACAGCGCCGGGCTGAACTAGCTCGGCCTCGTCCTCGATGGCAAAAACCTCCGGTCTCTCGGAGACAACTCGCCGCACGCAGCGTGTGAAGAGGCCGTGCCACAATTCGGTTACGTCTATCTCCGCCTGCATGGCAATATCCGTGCCCCACCCGCTCGGGCAGATCGCCTTTGGCGCCGGGTTGACCTGGCGCGACAGGCTGCCATCGGCCATGACCGGCGTCAGAAGATTGTGGTTTGTGGCGTACTTCATTAGATTTGTACGCGCCTGGCCATAGTTGCAGATGCCCTGGTCGATGGCCAGGATGTCGCCATACGCTTCCAGGATGAAGCTGCCCTTGTCCTCGTGCGAGTGGCCGCAGCTTTGCGGCGCGCCGATCAGTTGCAGGCGAATCAGCCCGCCCGGGCCGGGCCGGCAACTGACGAGTTGGCTGGTGTTGGGCAGAATGCAGAAGGTTGGAACCAGATCGCCGTCAGGCGGGTCGTCGTCGGGTCCCAATGCCAGCGCCAGCACTCCGGCGTCACTGATAGCCGCGGGCGGTTTGCCGGGAGCCTGTGACTCTGCACTCATCAAGGCCAACCGATTGTGCAGCAGGCGCGTCCAGCGCGGGTCGTGCAGGAAGCGGCCAAATAGAGCGACTCCATCCACGTCAAGCGTGCCGGAGCTATCGCCAAAGGGCAATATCGTCCCGGGCTGCGCCGCCGAGCTAACGGTCGTGATGAAATCAATGCTGCGCTGAAGCTGAGGCGGGAGCAGCTCTTCCACCGTCCGTCCCATGTGGCGAGCCATGGCCACGAGCGGCGGCATGCCCCAGTAGCCGTTGACGAAGAAATAGCCGGCCGGCTCGCCGTAGCCGCCATCGTCCAGAACGGTCGCTTCCAGGGCGCGCTGCAAGTCTTGCAGCGCGATGTGCAGATAGTCCTCGCTGCGCGGCCAATCGTGAGCCAGCGCCAGCAGCCCCAGAATCCGGCCCCGGCTGAAGATAACGGCCTGGTTGCAATGGTGGATGTATTCCTGCTCAAGGAAGTCCTGGTGGATGCGGGGTAGGCCCTTGGCAGCGATGGCATGCCGGATCACCATTCGCCCCTGAGGCGTCAACGTTTGCCCGGCCCAGTCGAGCACAAGGGCGCACGCGCCCGTGGCCATGCACTCTCTGAAGGAGCGCTGTGTCCAGCGTGAGCCAGGAAACCTCTCGATGACGCCCTCGCACCAATGCTCCAGGTGCGACATGGAGAGTGCGAAGCGGGCTGCCATGTGCAGCATGGCCGGGTCCTGGTCGATCAATCCGACAAAGGCGCAGACGATGGCTGGCGTGTACATGTCGGGCTGGCGGTCACGCGGACGAGCATAGCGCCCGCCCGATCCGGTGGGCAAGAATTGGCGGATGCGTTTTTCCGGCTCTTGCTGCTTGGCGGCGCGGGCAGCAGCCCGCAAGCCTGCCATGACCTCTGCGTAGCCGCGGCGCGTGGCGCGGCGGCGGATGGCAGCCAGATCTTCCCCGCCGAAGAGGAGGCCGAGTTGCGGCGCCACGGTCTGTGCGTCGACCGGAGCAGCAAGGCCAGGCCAATCGGCAGTATAGGGTGGAGAGGACTCGCGCTGCAGTAGCCCTGCCAGCCGCTGTGAGTTGGCCAGGCCAAACCAGCACAGCCAGCCCGCGCCCGGCTCTGCTGTGTCGGGGGTCAGCTCAAGGTGGATTGCCTCGATCATGCGCCCCTGTAGAGGCGCGCTTAGTTCGACGCCTTCATTGGCGCCGCGTGCAGCGGCGATTGCGGTCTGCCATTGGCCGTCGACACAGATATGCACTGTCAGGCGCACAGTCAGCGGTTGGCCGCAGGAGAGGATGAGTGTGTCGTATCCAGCCAGAGGGACGGACATGTTGCGCTGCATTGTAAGGACGGGGACGCCGGGTTGGGCGCGATCCCATTCCGTCGTCACCCAGCACCAGAACTGCGCCACGCGGGCGTTTGATGCGGGGGCAGGCGCGACGGCCCAGCGGGCAAGGGGCGACAGATCGGGGTCCCAGAACGGCTCGAAGATCGCTTCTGCGTCATCGATGGCGATCGGGCGAGCAGGCATCGGGTCTGGCATGGGTGTGCGTACCTCACATGGCTAGGCCACCACCCCCGAAGAGGTGGTGGCCTGCCTTGAAACCGTTCGTCAGAAAAACTACGCCTTGGCGATCTGGTCCTTGACTGCGTCCAGGTCGGTATTCATGGACTTGTAGGCGCGCTGTGCGTCGTCGACCAGCGCTTTGCCGCCAGCGTCGTTCCATTCCTTCAGGTAGTCGGCCCACTTGTCGATGCCAACTGCGCCGCTCATGAAGTTCATCGTCCACTTGCCCTGGATCAGGTTCAGGCTGGCCTGGACCTTGGAGATGTCGGGGTTGATGAAGACACCCAGGTCACGCAGGAAGCTGAAGTTGTTCATGCGGGCGAACTTGGTGATTTCGTCATAGTCCTTGGTCTGCAGAGAGTAGAAGACCTCTGGAGTCTGGGGGAACCACATGCCGGCTGATGTGCCGAGCTTGGCGCGGTCGGTTTCCTTCCTGATGACAGGCACGCCATTCACGCGGTCCGAGTCGACACCCTCTTTTCCATACAAGACGTTGTAGGTGATGTCTTTATCTGTGCCAATGCCATCGTACATTTCGAGCAGCTTGGCCAGCTTGGGGTTGGTGGCGGTCATTTGCTTGCCGAAGCGGACCGGCGGGTTCGAATAGCCCCAGCCGTAGTAGCCAAACTTGCCATTTGGTCCCTTGGGCGGTGGCGCCATAGCGATCTTGCCGCCGGCGTCAACGATGCAGTCATGGAGCTCGCCGCCCTTGTACAGCCGGTAGAATGTGCCGACGTCGGTGGCAGCGGTCTTGCCCTGGCACCATGTAGTGACGCACTGCGCCCATCCGGAGGTAGCGGTTTCGGGGTGGATGATGCCCTTCTTGTACCAGCTAGCGAGCAGGGTCTGGGCGGCCTTGGCATTGTCATTGACGCCGCCAAAGGTGACGCCCGACTTGTCTGCGTTCTCGATCCACATGTTGGGGAAGGTGCCGTGAGCGCCGAAGACGGGGCCGAACATCATCTGCGGGGCGTCCTTGGCGCGGCTGATCACGCCATAGGGATGAAGCTTCTGCGCCAGGATCTTGGTGTAGGCGTCTTCGACTTCGACCAGAGTCTCTGGGGCCTTGGTGTAGCCGACTTTGTTCAGAGAGTCGAGGCGCCAGCCGTCGGTAAAGGGCCACAGATTATTGGGGCCGATCAGCGGCAGACCATAGGTCTTGCCCTTGGAGATGGCGCCGACCCAGGCCATCACGTTGTAGTCGTTGAGCGCCTTGAAGTACTTGGGCATGTACTTCTTGAAGGTGGCCGGCGTCACTTCTGCCACGATGCCCTGATCGATGAGCGGCTGCCCTGACACTTCGTAGCGGAAGGTATCGGGAATGTCGCCGGAAGCAAACAATGTGGCGTAGATGTCCGTGGCCTGGAAGCGCTCGATCCAGCGGAAGTTGATGTTAACGTTGAACTTGTCCTGGATGAACTTGACGATCGTCGAGTCGGCGTTGGCGGCGGGATCCGCGGCCGACATGATGAAGACGCCCATGCTGATGGTCAGGCGTGGGGCCAGCGTCGGCGTGGCGGGAACAGCCGTCGCCGTCGGTGGAGCGACGGTGGGCGGAACTGCCGTGGCTGCCGGCGCAACAGGCGCAGCGGTGGGCGGCACTGGGGCTTTGGTGGCCGTCGGTGGAACTGGCGTCGGCGGAACCGGCGTCGCCGTCGGCGTCGCGCCGCAGGCCGTCAACACGGCTGCCGTCACTGAGACGGCGGCTGCCCGCAGGAACTGGCGGCGGGTTGAACTCTTGCTTTCCATGCTGATTCTCCTTCTTTGATTGGGGTTTATCGATCCGTTGTCTGGACGTCTGTTCTGGATGGTGACCCTGTGGGATGGCCACACGAGCGCGCTTTCGTTTCCGTCACACCACCTCCTTGCCTCGCACGAACGCTATAACCTCGCCGTCCTTCCCCTCGATCGCAGCGCATGGGCTGTGGGCGAAGTTCGATGGCATGGGCAGCGGCTAGCCCTTGATTGACCCCTGCAAGATACCCTTGATGAAGTACTTCTGGGCGAAGGGGTAGACGGCCAGAATGGGCACTGTCGTGACGATCAGGAGCGCCGCTTTGACAGTCTCCTCGGTTGGTCTGACGTAGATGTTCATGTCCTGGCCCGGCTGCATGCCCATGCTGATCAACTCGGCATCGATCAACACCCGCCGCAGCAGGATCTGCAGAACGTACTTGCTCCGGTCCGTCATGTAGATCAGGGCGTCGAAGTAGGCGTTCCAGTGGCTGACAGCCGTCCACAGGGCGATCGTGGCAAGGATGGGCATCGACAGCGGCAGGACGATCTTCCAGAAGATGGTGATGTCATCGGCGCCGTCGATCTGGGCTGCTTCTTCGAGCTCGGGCGGCATACCCATGAAGAAATTGCGCATGATGATCAGATAGTAAGCTGCGATGCCGGGCAGAATGAGTACCAGACGGTTGTTTATAAGTCCCAATTGCTTGACCCAGATGTACGTCGGGATCAAGCCGCCGTTGAAAAACATGGTGAAGATGAAGATGCCGGTCAGGATGCCTTTGAAAGGCAGCTCTTTGCGCGACAGGGGGTAGGCGGTGAGCGCCGTGATCACGACAGCCCACACCGTGCCCACAGAGACGCGGAACAGTGTGTTCAATGCCGCCAGGCCAAGCTCACGCGAGCCGAGTACGAAGGCGTAGCCGCCGAAGTTGAGCGGCCATGTCCACAGACGTGCGCCGCCGACCAACGCCGCCTGGCGCGTGCTGACAGACATGACAAACTGGTCCCAGAAGGGGTAGATCATGATCACGCACATGAGCGCAATTGCGATGTAGCAGATGGTCACCAGAATGCGATCACCAACGGAGTCGTGCATATAGGCTCCTCACCGAGCGGTTTTCGTAGAGTAAAATGGGCGAGATACTCATTGCCGCGAGAGACTCACCACAGAGCGTAGTAGCGATCGCTCAGGCGGCGAGCGATCTCGTTCACGGCCAGGACAAGCACCAGGCCGACCACCGACTTGAAGAAGCCGGCGGCTGCCGCGAACGAGTATTGCATCCCCTGCAGGCCAACGCGGTAGACATACGTATCGATGATGTCGGCAGACTGATAGACTTGCGGGTTGTACATGTTGAAGACCTGGTCAAAGCCGGCGCTCATGATGCCCCCCACGCGCAGGATCAGCATCAGAGCAGCAATGGGCAGGATCAGCGGGATGCTGATGTGAATCATGCGCTGGATGCGCGTTGCGCCGTCGACGATGGCGGCCTCGTACAACGTCGGGTCGACATCGGTGAGCGCAGCCAGGTAGATGATTGCCCCCCAGCCGATTTCTTTCCAGATGTCCGTGGCGATCAAGACCACCCTGAACCAGTCGGGATTGGCCATGAAATAGATGGGCTTCAAATGAAGTGCTTTCAGAATCCAGTTCACGGCGCCCGTCGACGGCGAGAGCATGCCGGTGACCAGAGCGGCGAAGACAATCCACGAGACAAAATGGGGCATGTAGCTGATCGTCTGCGAGAAGCGCTTGAAGAGGCCGTCGCGCACCTCGTTGAAAATGAGAGCCAACAGAATGGGAGCAGGGAAACCGAAGAGCAGTTTCAGACCACTGATAAGAAGAGTATTGCGTAGCGCGTTGAGCGCCATCTTATTGGAGAAGAACTCCTCGAAGTGCTTGAACCCGACCCATGGGCTGTTCAGGATGCCCTTGGTGACCTGAAAATCCTGGAACGCCATCAGCAGCCCATACATAGGGCCATAGTTGAAGATGATGATGAGAGCGAGGCCAGGCAAAATCATGAGCAAGAGCCATTTGGCGACAACGACACGTTTCCAGAGCGACTTCTTCTTGTATTCGGATACAGAAGCCATCCTGGGCAGGGAGGCCATCCCCGGCATGACTGGCCCTTCGGCAATTTCGGTGCTACTCATTAAGAATACCTCTTCTCCGATGATGGATACCGTAGAAAAGAAAGATGCAATCCTCTCAAAATCGGGAGGCGGCTGGCAGCGGCCTCAGCCATGCTACTTTGACAAAGCCACATTTCTCCAGGACGTGTAGTGGCGCGGCCTCTTCCGCGCCATAGGTCGGCGGAAGAGATGTTCTAAGTCATGTCAAGGGGGTGAACCTT
>CAYOEZ010000124.1:0-13979 GCA_964402955.1 uncultured Ktedonobacterales bacterium
GGCGCGCCACGGCGCACGCGTACTCTTGATGCAGGACAGACCGATGCTGGGCGGCAACGCCTCGTCCGAGATACGCATGTGGATTTGCGGCGCACGCGGACCGGACAACAAGGAAACGGGCATTCTCGAAGAGATCATGCTCGACAACTACTACCGCAACCAGGGTCTGAAGTACGCCATCTGGGACACTGTACTCTACGAAAAGGCGCGCTTCCAGCCGGGGCTGACGCTGCTGCTCAATTGTACCTGCACCGAGGTGACCATGCACGGCCCGCGTATTGCCTCGGTCAGGGGCTGGCAGTTGACGACGCAGACCTGGCACGTGGTCAAGGCGGCGCTGTTTGCCGACTGCTCCGGCGATTCGGTGCTGCGCGTCTCGGGCGCCGAGTTTCGCTGGGGGCGCGAAGGTCGCGACGAGTTCAACGAAGCGCTGGCCGTGGAGACGCCCAACCGCCACACGATGGGCAGCTCGCTGCTCATCCAACTGCGCGAGGTGGACGAGCACGTCCCATTCGTCACGCCTCCCTGGGCGCACAAGTATACGGAAGCCGATCTGGCCCACCGTCCAATGAAACCCGACGCGGCCGAGAACTTCTGGTGGCTGGAGATCGGCGGGCTGGGCGATACAATCAGGGACACAGAAGATAACCGCGACGAGTTGCTCAAGACCGCTTACGGCGTCTGGGATTTCATCAAGAACCATCCCGATGGGCGGGGCCAGCACTGGGAGCTGGAGTGGATCGGCATGCTCCCCGGCAAGCGCGAAAATGTGCGCTATGTGGGCGATCACACGCTGACCGAGAACGACATCCTGGCCGAAGGGCGCTTCGACGACACGGTCGCCTATGGCGGCTGGCCGATGGACGATCACCCGTCGCAGGCGTTCCACTACAAGGGCGAGCCGACTGTCTTCCACCGCGCGCCCTGTCCATACGGCATCCCCTACCGCTCTCTCTACTCGCGCAACATCGACAACCTGCTCTTCGCCGGGCGCAACATCTCGGCTAGCCACATGGGCATCAGCTCGACGCGCGTCATGGCCACCTGCGCCATCATGGGCCAGGCGGTGGGTACTGCGGCGGCGCTGGCGGTCAAGTACGCCTGCTCGCCGCGCCGCGTCCACTCCGATCATATCAACGAGTTGCAAGAGACGCTCATGGACGACGACTGCTACTTGCCCTGGCATACGCGTGCTATCCCGCGGGCGTCGCAGGCAGCGACGTTAGCAGCGTCCAGCGGCGGCGCTGAACTGCTGCGCAATGGCATCGATCGCGCGCTGGGCGACGCTGACAATGGCTGGTGGGGCGGGGCGGGCGACTGGGTCGAGTATCGCTTTGCTTCGCCCACGCACCTGACGCAGGCGCGTTTCACGTTCGATAGCAACCTGAAGAGTGTGAAACGCATGCCCTGCTCCTATCCGAAGAAGGGCAACCATGTCCATATACCGGCGATGATGACGCGCAGCTTCGACATCGAGGCGCTCGACGAGAGCGGGCAGTGGGTGTGCGCTGCGCAGGTGAGGAACAACTACCAGCGCTTGGTGAAGGTCGCGCTGAATGTGACAACGCAGGCCGTGCGGATGGTCGTGCGCGAGAGCTGGGGAGCGGAGAAGGTGCATGTGTTCGCGTTTGATGTGCGGTAGGGATTGACTGGAGACCTGGGAAGACTGACACGCCCGCGGCCAGCAAGACGATGGACACGTCTTGCTTTGCCGCCCCTCAACAAGTGTAGATGGCTGGATGGCAGATCCGGGTGCGACACGTTTGGCCATGCTCCTCCGCGCCAGGCAATCGTAGCAAAGACGCTATGTAGCACCGAAACGGCGGCAGAATCTTGTAAAGAAATCGCGAAAGTCAGAATTGCAATACGCAGAACGGCCAAAAACTTGACAGACTGTGGTATAATATTGGGGAAATAGCGGGGGTTTATGGGCACAGTGATGTGCCCCAGTCGATGTTTTCCCCTCTAGCCCTTCCATGAACGGCCTCCCAAGACTCCGCTGCCGCATGACGATGAACCCGGGAGAGCAGAATCTGCGCAAGCCCACGCTGATGTCGGTTTGCGGCCAGAGAGGTTGGCGAATGCGGCGTCAGCATGGGCGACATCCCGGCGCCATGGCCTATCGTTGGGCCACCAGACTAGATTCGGGGCAAGCGGAAACCGGCGAGACGGTTCGACCCTCCATCGCCGAGTTCGATCGTCCGCGCTCTTTTCTCACAAATCCCCTCGCCCCACCGGGCTGACAATAGCGTTCACTTGCTGCTGTCTTGCAGCGGGTGAACGCTTTGTTGCGTTACAAACTTCGGTTTATCTCGTCTGTATGTGTAGAGACGGTGGCGATAGCCTTGGCGCAGGCCCCCCTTGGACAGACACCTCCGCCCTGGTATAGCGTCCGCAAGAGTGACACGTTAGGCTTTCTCGCAGTGGTACACGGGGTGTTGTCCACGTGACCGACACACAGGAGTTGCCAACATGCCCGGCGAGCTAGAAACGACCAGCGGTCACTCTGTAGGTACGCTGATTGATCTGATCAGAAAGTCATGGGAGAAGGATGTCTTCTTCCTTGTCCTAGCCTTGATTGCCGGGTTGATTGGCATTGCAGGGACAAGTGTGCCCAAGGAAATCCGCTTCGGCGCATTAGGGTTCATGCTATTGGCCTTCCTCGTGTTGGGGGGGCTGTTGCTTCGGGATATCTGGCGCTGGTGGCAATTCGACGAATTCCAGCGCGAGCGTGCATATGTGCATAGCGCCGAGGCATGCGGAGTCGGATATGAGTCCCTCCGAATTGTGGGGCACTTGGATGAAGACAATGGTGCTATCGGTATCCGTCGTGAGGTGGAACTGAAGGCCTTCTCGGCACCAGTCACGAAGATCGACCAGTACGTTTTTGTCCCGGCCGGGGGTGATGGGGGAGCGGAGATTGAGGGAAAGATTATCGGTATGCCAGGCACGACGCGTATCACGATAACTCCCTTTGAGCGGCTACCGACCGCTCATCACGCCATACTCACTTTTGACCCGCCAATTCCAAGGGGCGAGACCCTCGGCTTCACCTATGAGGAAGTGCTTAACCCTGGTACAATCGCATTGACCAAAAAGCAGCAGGGCGAGAAGAGAGAGCCGTTTCAGTACCTTGCTTGGGACATCATCAGACCGGTCAAAGACTTTGCCCTGATTCTCACTTGGGGAAAGGGAGTTCCGATCGCAAATCCGAAATATGACGTCTGGTTCGGCAAGACACAAGTGCAACACGACAGAGAGGTTGCTCGCATCAAAAAGGAGAATTGGTTTCAGGACAGTTCCAACGCAGCGGATCCGAATCTCAGCTTGAAGGTGCGCTACCCTGTGCTGGGAGGTCTAGTTTATGTCGTACGATGGGATCCGCCGGCGTGAGACGTCAGGTCGAGCGCTCACGCAGTAAAGGAAGTGGTTTAGGACAAGGAGAGTGAGATGGCGAAGTGTGAGTCAGTTCATGGGGGTGGGTAGGCGTATCGGGGTGAGCCCAACGCTGCGTCAGACCTTATGGGGCCGGCGCAAAAAAAGGAGGTACACCGTCGTGAAGAGGGCGCACCTAATGTTTCTACGTCTTGCCTACGTTGCTGCAGGCCTCGTGATGGCAATTGTCACGGTTCTGCCCAATAGCGTGTGGGGCGGCAACTAGTGTGAGAACATCACGGAACCATCGCTGAGAAGGGAGACATGCTGGAAAGCCTCACGTGGTTGGTGTCTTCACAGTAGTTGACACTCCCTCGCATCACAGCCTGCCAAGCGGCCCGTACGTACAATGCTGCCAGCCGGATGGCGTGAATAGCTATATGGCTAGACGGCAGCAGACTCAATGGAAGCGGCGCTGGGATAACCCAGCGCCGCTTCGCTGTGTTGGCTATTGGTGCGGTCGGCTCTTCCAGGATGCGACGCTCCCCAACCCAACTCAGTAGGGGGCAAACTCGCGGCAGGCGTCGTACAAGGCGAGGATGTTCTCGATAGGCACATCGGGCAGCAGGTTGTGAGCGGTGGAGATGATGAAGCCTCCGCCTGGCTTGCCATCGGCCATGCGCTGCCGCACTTCCGCCCGCACGTCGGCTGGCGTACCCCTCGGCATGGTCTCCTGAATGTCAAGCGAGCCGTGGAAGCACAGGTCGCGGCCGAACTCAGCCTTGAGCTCTGCCAGGTTCATGTCGCGGGCACGCGGCTGGACAGACTGCAGGATATCAATGCCAGCGTCGATCAAGTCAGGAATCAGAGCGCGCACACTGCCGCAGGTGTGGTGCATGACCTTCATGCCGTACTGATGCGCCAGATCGCAGTATTGGCGAAAGCCCTTGCGGAAGAAGCGACGCCACATGGCGACACCGATCATGGGCCCATTCTGCGTACCGAAGTCGTCACCCATCATGAAGATGTCGAACTTGCCGCGGGCTGCCTCGAACACGCGCCGGTTATAGTCGAGGTAATATGCAGTGATTTGTTCGATGATCGCCTCGGCGAGGGCAGGCTCCAGCGTCAGGTCCATGAGGAATTGTTCCATGCCGCGCAGGTACGTGGCCGGCTTGAGTTGGGCCGTGCGATCCAAACGGTCGCCGGCATTGACCACAGCGTAGCCCCTGTGGCTGTCGCATTCCTCAGCGACATGCGTATAGTCCCACCACTCTGCTGAGGGCCAGCCCTGGTAGGCGTCGATCTCGGCCACGCTGCTCATGCCCTGCAGCGGCGATTGGCTGACCTCTCTGTACGTCCACGAGTAGCCCGGGCCGTGAACGATGATGGCCGCGCGGCGCACGCCCCACAAGTCTTCCACGCTTCCATCCGGCCAGCGGCGACGTTCCTGGCCAACAAAGCTGGGGCCGATCACATAGCGCAGGTCGACGCTCAGAGCCTGCAAGAGCGCCTCTTCGCCCGCCAGCTTGCCGTGCGCAATCAGGCGTTGCTTGGTCTCTGTCGTGGCCCAAAAATCCACCGGAACGCGGTCGGGCTCCCTGTGAGCTAGCGTAGTCAGTACTCGTTCTCTCGATGTCAATCGCTCAGTCTCCAAAACGGCTGCGACCAAGCCCACTGCCCGCCATCGGCTTGCGCCTCAACGCGGACGTACGCTTCACCCGACGGTTGGAAGGCAGCTTCCTTCCCGTTCTCGTCGCTGAGTACCCTGCCCTCTGGTCCCACGAAACGAATGTGTGCGCGGCGCGCCAGCCTGACACGAATTACGCCTTCGCTGTAGCCGATGTGTCTGAACGAGACGCCAGTGGAGGCATAGCAACGGCCATTGGCCAGACTGTGCAGCAGGCTCTCGACCTTGCGTGACGGCGCGAGGACCATGTTCCAGGCATGGCCGAAATCGTCGGGCCGGTGCGCGTCCTGGTTAGCATAGCCCCAGATCAGATGGCCACGCGACAGCATGGCGTCCCAATCATCGGTGGCCAACGCCCGCCCGGGCAAACGATTTATGACGTGATTGTAGATCTCGATGCCCGCATAAGCGCGCAGTCCTATCATGGCATCAGGCGACCACAGATCGTCCCTTACCCAATTCGGATGGCAGAGAATGGCCATGCCTCCCAGCGCATGTGTCGCATTCAATACCTCCTGATAGGAGCCGCGATAAACCTGTCGTACGCCGAGACACAGCACGTGCGCCTCTGGGACAGCGCCGCGACTGAACTCGAAGCCGGGGATCAGAGCAAGACGCGTCGCTGCCTGCATAGGCGCGGGATCAAGAAACGTGTCATGATCCGTCAGCGCTACGAAGTCGTAGCCATTCTGCTCGTACCACCTGACGACTTCTTCAGGCGACAGATGACCATCGCTCTGGGTCGTGTGCGTGTGCAGGTTGCCTCTGTACCAGTGGCCTGGAACGTTGTAGGGGTCTGAATAGCGCATTCGCAGTGTCCTTTCGTCGTTCTTTTGCCTCTTAAGGAGCCGCCAGAGTCGCCGTACGTAGGATGAGCCGGTCCTTGGTCCAGTGCTGCTCATACCACGCGCATTGCTCAAAGGTGTCGCCGAGTACTCTCATACGTCGCTGCAGCATCGTGCGCAGATCGCTGAGCACTCCGGCGTGCTGTGGGTCACTGACGAGGTTGTGCTGCTGGTAGGGATCAGCCAGATTGTCGAAGAGCAGCTCGCTCCTGTCTGAGTGATACATAGCGTAGGTGTAGCGCTTGCTGCGTAAGGCGCGCCACTCGAAGCCATCCTGCCATAGTGCAGTACATCCCATACCCTGCATGAATGCCGCCTCAGGCTCACGCCCAGGCTGGCCGAGAGCAAACGAGCTCAGGTCCATACCCTCTACCTGCTGTGGAATCGGGCTCCCCATCATTGTCAGCAACGTCGGCATGATGTCCGGCGTGTTGAGGCAGACGTCCGACACCGCTCCGGCACGAACATGGCCCGGCCAGCGCACCAGGAACGGTACACGCACCGCTTCATCGTAAAAGATGTTCTTTGCCCGCCTCCCCTGAGCGCCAAACATCTCACCATGATCGGACGTGAAGACAACGATCGTATTGTCGCGCAGGCCCAGTCGATCGATCGCCGCCAGCAAGCGCCCGATGTTCCAGTCCAGGTTGGCCGTCATTGCATAGTACACGCGCATCCACTGCGGCAACGAGCTACGTTCGCTCGGTGACATCTGCGACCAACTGTCGCCGTGCCTGTCGTCATCAGGCAGGTAGTTGGGAGGCAAAGGGAACTCGGCCCCCCGCAGCATGTTGTAGTACGCTGCAGGCACGTTTGACTCCGTCCACGGGTCGTGCGGCGTGCCGTAGGAAAGAAAGAGCGCAAATGGCTTGTCGGATGTGGCAGCGTGCTCAAGCTGCTGCACAGCAATGTCTGTCTGTCCGTCAGGTTCATAGCCCGGCATGCCCACTTTGTTTATTGTATCCAGATGATAGTACGTGTCGAAATAGGTGTGGTGGAAATTGTAAGCAGCGAAATAGCCGTCGAATCCGAGACGGTAAGGCCCCGGCGGCGTGAATGAATTGTGCGGGTTCAGATGGTCGCCAAACTTGTTTGACCAGAGGTGCCATTTGCCAATGTAGTATGTGTCATAGCGAGAGCGTTCCAGGACATGGGCGAAGCAATCATGGTTTGGGCTGATGCGCAGTTCGTTGATGACCATGCCGGTGCTGGAACTGTACTTTCCCGTCAGCAGAGAGGCACGGTAGGGTGCACACACAGGGTGTCCTGACACTGCATTGCAAAAACTGGTCGACTCAGTTGCCAGCCGGTCGATAGCCGGCGTGATTGCCCGTCTGTCGCCGCTGTAACCGACAGACTGGTAACGGAGCTGATCGGCGAAGACATAGATGAGATTCGGACGTGATACGCTCTGATCTGCTGCCATAGTTGCCCTCACCCCTTAATCCCGCTCAGAGCGATGCCGCGCACAAAGTAACGCTGTCCAAACAAGAAGAGAAGAAGGACAGGGAGCGTGGCGATCGTTGTACCGGCCATGAACAATGTCGTCTGAGTGAAATAGATGCCACGGAAGACCGCCAGGCCAAGCTGCACGGTGCGCATCGATTCCGTGTTGGTCACAACCAATGGCCAGAGGAAGCTATTCCAGGAGTTGGCAAAGGCAAACAGGCCCATCGTTGTCAACGCCGGGCCGCTCAGCGGCAACATGATGCGCCAGAAGATGCCGAACTCTGAGGCGCCGTCGATGCGGGCTGCATCGGACAGCTCAGACGGCAATGTCGACATGAACTGCCGCATCATGAAGATGTAGAAGGCGCCCGCGATCTGGGGGATGATCAAGGCGGCGAAGGTATTGAGGAGGCCGGCCCCGCCCTGCCCCAACAGATTGTTGCCGCCCAGCCCCGGGAAGCGCGACATCATGACGAAGATCGGGATCATCGTCACCTGGCTCGGCACCATCATGGTCGAAAGGATAATGAAGAACAGCAGATTACGGCCCGGGAAGCGCAGGCGAGCAAAGGTGTAGCCAGCCAACGAGCTGAAGAAAAGCACGAACACGACCGTCGTCAGCGACACAATGGCCGAGTTGAGGAAGTAACGACCGAAGTTGGCTACGGTCATGCTGTTGTAGAAGTTTTGCCACACCAGCGGATCGGGCAGCCACTGCGGCGGATAGGCGTTGGCCTGCCTCTCCGTTTTGAGGGCTGTCGTGACCATCCAGAAGATGGGGAAACCCATCAGGATGGTCCATATCGAGACAAGCACATACAGAATGCTCCTACGAACAGCTCTGACGTATCTGGCCATGGAGTCGTTGTGCACGCTGGATGGAAGCTGTGCTGTCATCATTTGCCTCACTCTACAGTGTCCGAGCTGAAGCCGCGGAAGCTGAAATACGATAGGATGGCAATAATCGCGAAGAGCACATAGGATTCGGCAGCCGCATAGCCCATCTTCAGATACAGGAAGGCATTCTGATATATCTCCAGTGCCATCACGGTGGTCGAGTTCATTGGCCCACCGGCGGTCATGACATAGACGAGCTCGAACATCTGAAAAGTGTTGATCATCGTTGTAACCAGGATGAGCAAGGTCGTGGGGCGCAGGGAGGGCAGCGTAATGTGCCAGAACTGGTCCCAGTCGCCGGCGCCGTCGATCTCGGCAGCCTCATAATACTGTTCGGAGATGCCTTGCAGCCCGGCCAGATAGAGGATAACCACCCAGCCGACGCTGCGCCAGAGGGCAGCGATAATGATCGAAGGCATCGCTGTCTTTGGGTCGGTCAGCCAGTAGGACGGCGGTAACCCGAACAGTCTCATGACGTAGTTGAGGATGCCGACTTCAGGACTGTAGAGCAGAAGAAAGATGCTGGATACGACCACACCGGATGTGATCCACGGCACGAACGTGATCGTGCGAAAGAGGTTGCGCAATTTCAGCTTCTGGTTGAGTAGAACGGCGACCAACAGGCCGAGTCCAAGACGCACGGGTGTAAGCACCAGCACGAAGTAGAGCGTGTTGATGATTGAACGCTGGAAGATTTCGTCGTGCAGCATGGTCGCATAATTCTGAAGTCCGAACCAGACGGGTGGCTTCAAGATCGAATAGCGCGTGAAGCTGAAATAGAGAGCTGCCACCATCGGCAGGAAAGAGAACACGACAACAAAGATCAGATTGGGCGTCAGAAAAATATACGCTGCCTTCGCTTGGCGCCATCCCAGGCTACGCCGGTAGGCGCGCCAACGATCGAACAACGATAAGCTTCCGACCATACATGAGCCTCCACAGTGTGGTGTGCGGCGCTAAGAACCGCCGCACACCACATTCGCAGCGTACGAGCCTGCTACTTTTTGCAGCCCGTGACCAGGTTTGACTTCGGTTCGGCCTCAGCCAGTGCCTTCTCAACGGTCTGTTGGCCGCCCATGGCCGCCTGCATCGCATTGTAGAGCGGCACGCGTGCCTCGGTCAGGTAGATCGATGCGAAGGGAGCTTTACCCACCTCCGCCGTTTTCTGGAGCGATTCCTGGATCGGGAACTTCTGTAAGTACTCGGGCGTGTAGGCCGATGTGCGGGTCATCAGGCCGGTGCAATAAATGCCGTTGCTGGCCAGAGCGTACCGCCTCATCAGCTCGGCGCCGACGGGAAACTTCATGAAGTCCCACGACTGCTTGGGGAACTTGGTAGCCTTCATTATCACCAGGTTGTCGCCGCCCAGGAAGGAGGACTGCTTGCCCGCTGTTGGTCCCGGCATCGGCACAACCCCGACTTTGAGATCGGGCTTGAGCTCTGCCACCCGGTTCAGGATCGATGGGCTGCCGACCCACATGGCGGCGCGCCCAGAGGCGAAGATATTGGCCAGCGCGGTACCGTCGGTGCCGTAGAGGGCGCTGCGCGGCATCCAGCCGTTCTTGAAAAGATCCGTCCATAGCTGCAGGACGCTCGCGCCGCCCGCGTTGTTGAAGCCGGCGCAGCCCTTCTCATCCAAGAGGTCCGCGCCCGCCGACCAGAGAAAGGGCAGGAACGTGAACATGGATGGGCTGATCACCGGGAAGATGGCGCCGTAGACGTCGGTGTCCGGATTGTTGGTCGTTTTGGTTGCGGACTTAGCAATGGCTTTCAGATCATCCCAGGTCTGAGGCCCCTTGGGGAAACCGGCCTGGGTCGCCATCTCGACATTGAAGAAGAGGGCAGAAGGATCGGACCACCAGGGGATAGCGTACGTTTTTCCGGTATCCACGGTGCTTGCCCACAACCCTTGTTTAAAATCATTCTTGAAGGCTGGCCCTTCGGCGGCGAGGAACTCATCGATTGCCAGCACAGCATTCTGGTTGGTGTAGACCGGCATGAGCACAATGTCCATACCCACGACGTCGGGCGGGTTGCCGCCTGCAACCGATGCCAAGAGTTTCGTGCGGTAGTCAGCGCCTGGGACGCCTTGATAGACAACCTGCGTTTCGGGATGAGCCTTGTTCCACTCGTCCGATATGGCTGGGGGCTGCTTCTCCGCCCCCAGGCGCGTCCAGAACTGGATGCTGACCTTCGCCCCCGACGCAGGAGTCGCCACAGGAGCAGTGGTTGCAGCCGGCTTGGGAGCGCTGGTTGCTGTTGCTGCAGGCGCCGCAGGAGCGGTGGTCGGTGCGGCAGGAGCGGTGGTCGCAGCCGGCTTGGGGGCTGTCGTCGCTGTCGGCGCAGGTGTAGCCGTTGGCGTGGCGCCACAGGCGACCGCAACCATACCAGCGAGGGCTGATGCAGACAGTTGAAGCATAGAACGACGACTCAATGACTTTCTCGTTTCCATCCTGACTCTCCTTCTGTTGTTACTCACACGTTAAGCGAGAGACCCACGATTCTGATCACTTGAATCCATGATCACCCTAACTGGCAATGCTTCCAGGCATCACCTCCCTTAACACTACACATAACACCACACACACCAATGCGCCGGTCTCATACCCTAGAAACGTTTCACAGCGAGAGCTTCCGCCGTCTTCTCGATGTTGGACAGCGATTGGTCGAAACGCGCCAGGGCAACGCACACATAGAGGGCGTCCACAATGCTCAGCTCGGCAATGCGAGACGTCATCGCTTCGGTTCGGAACATCGTCTCAGCGGCAGCCGTATACAGGATGACGTCAGCATATGCCGTTATGGGGGATTTGGCGTAGTTCGTGATACAGACAGTGTGGGCGCCCGCCTGTTTGGCCAGGCGCATAGCGTCGACCGTTTCCTTCGTGCTGCCGCTGTGCGAGATGGTCACCACCACCACGTCGGGGCCCGTGAGGCTGGCCGACACCGCCTGCATATGCGAATCAATGCACACGACAACGTTGAGGCCGATGCGCAGCATGCGGTAGTAGGCGTCGACCGCAATCGGACCTGCGGAGCCGATGCCGTAAAACTCCACACGCTTGGCGTTGAGGATGAGATCGGTGGCGCGCTGCAACTCGGCGGCGTCCAGCACTTTCATCGTTTCGGACAGGGCGTTGATGTCGGACTGCAGGACCTTCTGCACGACCGTGGCGATGCTATCGCCGGGTTTGACGTCCTCGTGGATGAACTTGGTGGGCTCAACCATGTCGCGGGCCAGCGAGACCTTGAGGTCCTGAAAGCCACGATAACCCAATTGTTGGCAGAGACGCACGACGCTCGCTTCGCTGACGCCGGCAGCGTCGGCAAGCTCTGTCACCGATGTATGGATAACCTGCTGCGGGTGGGCGAGGACATAGTCAGCAACTTTCTGGCCGGCCTGAAAGAGACTGTGATGCGCTGAGCGCAGGCGGCTAAGCACACCACGGCGCTCGCCCTGGCGGCTTGCGACGGGAGGCCGGCCACGGCGGTTGGCGACTGGGATGTTTGTAACGGCGGCAGGGTCACTGCCGGGGACGTGTGAGGGATCCAAGGGAGGGCCGGCCATGGCGGCGCTCCAGTTGGAACTGCGCTATGTGCCAGGAACCATTGCCTGCGATGCAAGTCGCATCACGACGCCAGTTATTGTAGCATGATAAATGCCGTTTGTCAAGCCTTTGCGTGGAATTAATTTTCATGTCGCAATGGACCCTTGTGGAAACGAAGAACCGGCGGCTGCTCGTCCCCGAGCAGTTCAGGGACAGGCAGCCGCCGGTTTGGTATGCGGTAGAACGGATTACTCCTCAAGCGTGCTCAAATCCCCCTCCGGCAGCCCCTGCGCCCGCGCCTTCAGCACACGCCGCACCTTGTCGCTGCGCGTCTTCGGCAACTGGGGCAACAAGGTGATCTTCTCCGGTTTGGCGATCGGTCCCATCTCATGACCGACATGCGCCTTGAGTTCCTCGCCCAACGCCTCCGTTGGCTCGTGCCCGCTGCGCAATGGCATTGATCGCTCGCTGGGCGACGCCGACAATGGCTGGTGGGGCGGGCTGGGCGACTGGGTCGAGTATCGCTTTTCTGCGCCCACGCGCGTGACGCAGGCGCGTTTCACGTTCGATAGCAACCTGAAGAGTGTGAAACGCATGCCCTGCTCCTATCCGAAGAAGGGTAACCAGGTCCACATTCCGGGAGTGATGACGCGCGGATTCGACATCGAGGCGCTCGACGAGAGCGGGCAGTGGGTGTGTGTGGAGCAGGTGAGGAACAATTACCAGCGTCTGGTGAAGGTCGCGCTGCATGTGACGACGCAGGCAGTGCGGCTGGTTGTGCGAGAGAGTTGGGGCTGGCCGCAGGTGCACGTGTTTGGGTTTGATGTGTGATAGCAATCTGAGCCTTGGTTTTGCCTTGACACGGATGTCCCTAATCTGTTATACTATGTACCGATACGCATCCATGCGTATCGGTACATAGTTTAGGGGGCAAGGATGAGCAGACAGTCTGTCATCAAGGCAACAGAGGGCCATCGCTCCTTTGGCGCTCTCTTAAAAAGAGTCTATCACTCTGACGAGCATCTTGTTGTGGAGCGGGATGGTTTTCCGGTGGCTGTTGTCCTTTCATACGACGAGTATGAGCGGCTGACCGGGCAGCGTGTGCGCCTCGCGTTTGAGCGTTTCAGCCGCCCCCTGGGTAAGGAAATCGAACGTCAAGGTATGACCGAAGAGCAGTTGCTTGACGTCGTGAAAGAGACAAAGAAGGATCTGTACGAGGAACGCTTTGGACGACGGGACACATAGGCGGGTCAGAGTCATGGTCGATACGACCGTTCTGGTCGCCGGAAGCGGGTGGCCACGTTGGCCGCGGGAAGTTTTGCTCGCCGGGTTGGACGGCGCCTACGAGTTGGTCCTTTGCCCATACGTTCTTGATGAGGCGCGTCGCGTCATCGGTAAGCGTTTTCCGAAGGAGCACGTCACCCGTTTTGAGGAATTCCTCGCTGATGCCCGTTTTGTGCTCGCTCAAGATGCAACGGCTGACGAAGTCGCTGCACATCATGGTCTGGTTCGTGATGTCACCGACCTGCCCATCGTTGTGGCGGCTCTCAAAGCAGGCGTCGATTATCTTGTCAGTGAGGATAAAGACCTGACGGGACAAGATACTACAACCGCACAACTGCGCAAGAGATTGCCCATTCTGTTGTCGGGTACTTTTCTGCGACTCGTCATGGGCTGGACCAGCCAGGACTTAGAACATCTCCGTGGCCGAACCTGGGCTGACGTGCCAAAGGAGTCCGACTCGTAGGCAACGAAAGGACACTACACGTCGCCGTGGAGCGTCCTTTCGTCTTCCCAGGTATCCTATTGTGATGACTTACTCTTCCAGCGTGCTCAAATCCCCCTCCGGCAGCCCTTGCGCCCGCGCCTTGAGCACACGGCGCATGATCTTGCCGCTGCGCGTCTTCGGCAACTGGGGCAAGAAAGTGATCTTCTCCGGCTTTGCGATCGGCCCCATCTCGTGACCGACGTGCGCCTTGAGTTCCTCGCCCAACGCCTCTGATGGCTCGTGCCCGCTGCGCAGGATCACATAGGCGTGGATGGCGCTGCCCTTGATGTCGTGGGGCAGTCCGATGACTGCCGCCTCGGCAACCGCCGGGTGGCTCACGAGCGCGCTTTCAATTTCGGCTGTACCCAGGCGATAGCCGGACACCTTGATCACATCGTCCACGCGTC
>CAYOEZ010000125.1:0-13668 GCA_964402955.1 uncultured Ktedonobacterales bacterium
GGCCAACTGCTCATCTTCCATGACATGTTCGGCCTCTATCCTCGCTTCACGCCCAAGATGGCGAAGAAGTACGCCGATGCCGGAAAACTCATTGGCGATGGGCTGAAGCAGTACGTGGCAGAAGTGCAGGGCAAGGTCTTCCCCTCAGCAGAGCATTACTTCAGTATCAAGGATGAGGAGTACAACGAGCTGGTGCGCCTCGTCCAGACGGAGGGTTAGGCGATGACAACGCGCGATGTGCTGCGTGCCCGCCTGCGCGTCCCAACTGACAGGCTGGCCGCGATCAATGACGTCTTGCTCGATCCAAACACGCGCCTTGTCAACGATCTGCTGGATGTCGTAGCCAAATACGGCGCGCCGGAAGAGATCAATGCCCGCGCTGCTGAGGCGCGCAAGCTGCCCAATCTCATGCAGCGCCTGGCCGACGCGCAATCGCCCTATCTGGACGATGTGCGCTGGCTGCTGGCGCAGCGAGACGCCCACGCCTTCGTAAGCGTGGCCGACTACCGGCGCGCCGTACTGGGATCGAAAGCATCGTCAGTCATGTTCAACGACGATGTCGCGGTGACGCTCGAAATCAGCGCCGCCCAATACTTTCCCTGGCTGATTGCCGAGGCCAAGCAGGCGATCGCCAGGCGTGAGCTGATGCCCGGTCGCTACATTCGCGTGCGCAAGATGAAGGAGTCGGAGGCTGACCAGGGCGACCTGTTGGCCTTTGCTGCTGCGATGCAGATCATGGGCGCTTCGTATGTCGAGACGCTCGACACAAAGGGCACGGACGGCTCCAACATCCACCTGGGTGGTGCGGCGACAATCACCGGCTACTTCGGCGGTGTGGGCCAGCCCAATGATCACGCACTGCTCTGGATTGACGAGTTCCTCTACTTCTACACCACCTACGGTATGCGCCAGGTCTTGAGCCTCAACCCCGGAACAGTGCTCGCCGCCTATCTGCTGCACAAGTTGGGCGTCGACATCGAGTTCAAGATCTCCGTGTTCATGGGCAACGACAACCCCTTCGCTGCCATGTGGACGCTTATGGGGGCCAAGCTGTTCAGCCGCGCTGACGGAACCTGTGCCCTGGTTGGCTTCAACTGGAGCAACTCGGTCAACAACGAGACGATCGAGATCACGGCCCAGTTCCGCAAGGCGCTCGGCTTCGAGGACATGATCCGCTTCGAACACCATATCACGGAAACATGGAAGAGCGTTGTGATCCAGCCTTACAACCGGCGGGGGGAGTTGGTGGACCTGGCCACACATGTGCCCAATATCTCGGCCAAGCATGAGGGAGGCGAGGCGGAGATCGAGCAGCAACGGGCGCACCCGTCGGATATTCTCGACTACTTCCGCGCTAAGGCGGAGATCGAAGCCGCGGGCGAGATGAGTGCGCTGCTGCTCAACTATCTGGACAAGCATGACGCAGTTCAGGCCACGGCGCGTGCTCTCACCGAGCACGGGTTGAGCGTGATCGCTGCGCCGAACTTGCATCTGTAGGAGCTGATGAACAAAAAAACCTAAGGGTCTTTGGAGACCCTTAGGTTTTTTGGCAAATGTCTACCCGATATCGCCGCGTGCCAGCATCAACTCAGCGTTGAGTAGCGCAGCTCCGGCAGCGCCACGAATCGTGTTGTGCCCCAGCAACACAAAGCGGTAATCGAGGACGTTGCAAGGACGAAGCCTGCCAACAACCGTTGCCATGCCCTTTTCGCAATCGCGGTCGAGGCGCGGCTGGGGGCGATCGGCTTCGTCGCGTACCAGAATGGGATGGGCCGGCGCAGAGGGCAGGCCGAGCGTCTGCGGCACACTCGTGAAGGATGCCAGCGCCCGTCGCACATCGTCCAGCGAGGCTTGCTTGCTCAGAGCCACGGACACACATTCCAAGTGGCCGTCGCTTGTGGCGACGCGGTTGCAGTGGGCGCTGATGGCGAACGTGGCAGGGCTGTAGCTGCCGTTGGCATAGGCGCCCAGAATCTTGAGCGGCTCGCTCTCGACCTTTTCTTCCTCGCCGGAAATGTACGGGACGACGTTGTCAAGGATGTCCAGCGACGGGACGCCCGGATAGCCTGCGCCGGAAAGAGCCTGCATGGTCGTGACCATGAGCTTGCTGATGCCAAAAGCGTCGTAGAGGGGCTTAAGGGCCAGCACGAGGTGAATCGTCGAGCAGTTGGGGTTGGTCACCAGGCAGCCCTTGCCATAACCGTGCCTGGCGCGCTGCATGGGTAGAATGTCCAAGTGGTCGGGGTTAGCTTCAGGCACGAGCAACGGCACGTCGGGGTCGAAGCGGTGATTGCGTGCGTTGCTGGAGACAACGTAGCCCGCCCTGGCGAAGTCCTCCTCGATCGGCCCCGCCACCTCGGCAGGCAGACCCGAAAAGACAACGTCACAGGCGAGCGGCGGTTTGCACTCTTGCACAATCATGCCACGGGCATACTGCGGCACGTCTGAGGATATCTTCCATCGCACTGCTTTGCTGTACGGCTTGCCGGCGCTGGCATCGGACGCCGCCAGCGCAGTTACCTCAAACCAGGGATGAGCCTCCAGGAGTTGCACAAACCGCTGGCCCACCGTCCCGGTCGCCCCCAGGATGCCCACCTTTACGCGCTTCGTCATGATTGCTCCCCCTTGGTGTGACAAAGATGGTAATGCTGCTAGCCGATGAACTCGCCATGAATCGCTTGCACTGCTGCAATGCGCTGGCTCTCCTCCACGACGAAGGAGATGTTGCGCTCCGACGCACCCTGCGCAATGGCGATCACGTTGATGCCCTGTTTCCCCAGAGCGCTGAATAGCCGGCCCGCCACGCCGGGCGAGCCGCGCATCCCGTCGCCAACAGCAGCGAGAACAGCGACGTCGCGCGTCCATATCTCGCTGATATCGCCGGCGCGTAGCTCCCGCTGAAATTCCTGGCGCAAGGCGGCGCTGACGCGTTGGTTCCAATCCTGGCTAACGGCAAAACAGATGTTGTATTCGGACGACGACTGGCTGATCATCATCACGCTCGCACCCAGTTGGGCGACAGCCGTAAAAACGCGCGCTGCGACGCCGGGTACGCCAATCATGCCTGCGCCCTGAACGGTCACCAGACTCATGCCCGACATCGATGTGAGCGCCCTGACAATGTTTTCATTACTTGCGCCTTTGTCGTCGTCCGGCCGGGCGGAGATGAGCGTGCCCGGATGGTCGGGCTCAAAGGTGTTCTTGATGCGGATGGGGATGCTGCGTTCAACCGCGGGCGCAACCGTTTTGGGATGAAGCACTTTTGCACCAAAGTAGGAAAGCTCGGCAGCCTCAGCATAGCTGAGAGAGGGGAGCGTGTGCGCCTGAGGCACGATGCGTGGGTCAGCCGTCATCACGCCATTGACGTCTGTCCAAATCCAGATCTCTTCTGCGTTCAAGGCCGCGCCGATCAGGCTGGCGGAGAAATCGGACCCGCCGCGACTGAGTGTGGTTGTGGCGCCCGATGTTGAGCGGGCGATAAAGCCGGTGATGATTGGGATTGTCCCTTTCTTGAGCAGCGCGGGCAGGCGCCGGTTGATGAGCCGGTTGGTTGCGGGCTGGAGGGGAACGGCCTGGCCGTGGTTGTCATCGGTCACGATCAGATCCTCAGCCGACAGCGCCGCAGCCTTCATGCCGCGATCGCGCAACACGGCGGCAAGCAGTGTGGCCGACATTTTCTCGCCGTAGGCAGAGATGGCGTCGATCGAGCGGGGAGAAGCCTCACGCAGCAGAGAAACGCCGGTCAGAATGCTGGATAGCTCCCGGCAGTAGGCGGCCAATGCCGATTCGGCTTTGAGCGCCTCAGCCTGGGAAGCGATGGCTTGCTCACAGACGCTGACATGACGAGCAAGCAGATCGGCAACCTGTGTGGCGATTGGTTGATAGTCTCCGCCCTGCGCCAGGCGCGCCATCGCCAGCAGCGCATTGGTGACCCCGCTCATGGCGGACACGACCACAACCGGTTTGTCTTGCAGATGGCCGGCCACAATGGTGGCAACACGGTCAAAACAGCGGGCATCGCCGACGGATGTCCCTCCGAATTTCATCACCAGCATGTCGTTACCTCGTGCATAAACGCGAAGCCGCTCTACCATGTGGTAGAGCGGCTTCGCTCTGTTGTGCGGCCGGTCGTCGACGAACGGCTTGGCGGTCAGGTTGTCTTGCCGACCTCATGAGTCAGCAGAATGGCTTCAGCAATCTCACGCATCGACTTACGGCTATTCATGCTCATCTTCTGAATCTTGCGGAAGGCTTCGGCTTCAGTCAGTCCCTGCGAATCCATGAGCAGACCCTTGGCGCGGTCCACCAGTTTACGTGTCTCAAAGGCGTCCTTGAGATCGGCGACTTCCTTTTCCAGGGCGCGGAACTCGCGGAAGCGCTCAAGTGCAACCTCGATGGCCGGGACAAGCTCTTGCTCGCGGAACGGCTTGACGATATAGCCAACAACTCCTGCCTCTTTGGCGCGCTCGACCAGGTCTTGCTGGCTGAAGGCGGTCAGCAGAAGAACCGGGGCAATGTGCTCTTCGGTCAAGATTTTCGCTGCAGCGATGCCGTCCATATTCGGCATTTTGATGTCCATCACGACAAGCTCTGGTTTCAGCTCGCGGGCAAGGTTGATTGCGCTGACGCCATCTCCGGCTTCGCCGACCACGAGATAGCCCAGATTCGTGAGCATTTCCTTGATGTCCAGGCGAATGAGTGATTCATCGTCAGCAATGACAACGCGGGTCTTAGACATATCTCCTCCTCGTGTTACTCCGTTGTGTCACTATGCCTGCATGCGCTGACAGGCCGTGGCGCGTTAGTCCTCTTTTGGAACGGGCAGGCGCGGGAAGCGGACCATGGCACGCACTCCCCGGCTATTGGTCGTGCTATCGGTTAGCTCGAATGTACCCTTCAAGTCCTCGCGCACCAGGGTCTGCACGATGCGCAATCCCAGGCTCGAGGAGCGATCGAGATCGAAATCGGGTGGAAGCCCCTCGCCATCATCGGCGATCTCTATCACGGCGTTACCGTCTTCTTCAATGAGATTGACGATGATCGTGCCGCCGCTGCGATCGGCGAAGCCGTGCTCGACGGCATTCTGCACCAACTCATTGATGACAAGCGCACAAGCTGTCGCCTGTTGCGCAACCAGCGAGAAGCCTCCGCCGCGCAGTGCGAGATGAATGCCTTTATCCGGGTCGAGAATGCCCTGGATGGTGTGGTTGACGATGCGCTGGGCGACCTCGCGAATGCTGATGACCGATCCCTCATCGTGAGAGAGGAACTCATGCACGACTGCGACACTGAGGATACGGTTGACGGCCTCATCGATCAGTGTGTGGGCGGTCGGATCCTGCACGCGCCGGCTTTGCATGCGTAGCAGTGAAGCGATCGTCTGCAGATTGTTCTTGACGCGATGGTGGATCTCCTGGATCATGGCTGCCTTGACGAGCAGCTCTTGCTCGCGGCGGCGGCTGTCAGTCACGTCGCTCACTGTGAGCAGGATTCCCTTCCACGGTGAGGCGTCGGGCGATGCAAGTGGCAGGCGCGCCTGCGTGTCGCGCACCGGTATGGCTTTGCGAATCCAAATCAGTTGGCCCTCATGCGTCTCGCTTTCCACACAGCGTCCGCCTTCAAGGGCGGCAAAGAACGAACTCTCGTTGGTGCCCAGGCCGGTGATCGTGTGCCGCAGCAGGCTCTCGGCGTGCCCCAGCTTGCGGTAGAGGTTCTCAGCGACGCCGCTGACGTAGCGGATCTGGCGGCGCGCATCTACGAACAAGATGCCTTCATGCTCCCCAAACGATGACAGACTTTCCGCTCCCCTGATCTCGCCACGTACCAGCATCTGCTGCAGGTCACGCAAGGCCGTGCGGAAAACAGGGCTTCGCTTGTGGTGGCGCGCCACCTCAACGATGGTGGTCTCGATGCACATGGCAGCGATGACCGTTCCTGATGCACTGCGCACGGACACGATTTCTTTCTGCACCGATTCGCTGGGCTGGCCCTGGGTCGTCGCCCCGCTCTCGCGCTGTGCGGCAAGGACGCGCGTCAGAAGGGGAAACGCGCGTCGCGCAATGCATTGGCCCGTCTGGTTCTCCGCATGGACCGAGGACACAGAGTGGGGCCGCGCATGAGCAACGACGACAGAGCGGTCAGCATCCAGTGCGCGATAGAGAAGCAGATCAGACCGGGACAAGTCGGCCATGATCGGCAGACAGATTATGACTTTGTCAAGTAACGAACGATCCTCATCGGCGAGAGGCGGCAACTCAGCAACGAGTGACATAATAGGTGGACTCCGTCGATCCACGGCGACATTGCCACGGCAGATAAAACACGAGGGTATCGACAAGATGCTTGTCCATACCCTGCATTGTGTGAACCTTCATATTTCGTCGTGGTGTAAATGGTCGGGGCGGAGCGATTTGAACGCTCGACCACTTGAACCCCATTCAAGTGCGCTACCAGGCTGCGCTACGCCCCGAATTTCGGTACTCGCATATTATACCTGCGCGGCGTTTGAATGTCAAGCGTTTGACGCGGGAGGGTGTTGAACAAGGCGCGAAACGTGTAGCATCGGCTGTTTGCCTGCCCCCGCCCCTCAGGGGGTGGCCGTCGAATTGGCCGTATTCGGGGCTTTCGACGCCCACGAGGGGCTATGCTACCCACCAAAACGCCATTGTTCAACACCTTCTGACGCGGCGGAAACTGTTCACGGTCATGGTGTGGACGTATGGGCGCTGCTTGCTGCGCCCATACGCATCAAGCTAAGGACCCGAACACATCGCCGTTCGCCCCCCAACCCCCAATTCTGGGGGAGACGCCGCGCACAAACGGAAGGGCACAGTGCGACGGCGGCGAAGGGAGCGGCCACAGCGCATTGCGGATGCTGTTTCCGCCGAAGTTGGGGGGCAGGGGGGCAAGCCATGCGCCGCCACACGCTCAACTCAGCCCAATGGGCAAACACTGGGCCTGTAGAGGTTCACGACAAGCGCGACATGCCCCGCCACACGTTCGCCACGCTGATCAATTGGTCTTAGCTTGATACGCATGGGGCGCTGCTTGCTACGCCCGACTCACACCGCCGGGACAACACACGTGGGCGCAGCAAGCAGCGCCCCTACGTCGTGAGTGTCTAGCACGAGATCACGGTGAACAGTTACGAGCGGTGCATCTCTTGACTTTGCGGGGTCTGGCGGGTATACTTGCCCAGAAGTGCGGCGCGGCGACGCCGCTACCCGTAAGGAGAGGTGTATGCCCAAGAAGAAGCAAAGCCGGTCGCGGGCCAGGGTCCAGCAGGCGCAACCGGCCCATCTGGTGCGATCGTCAAGCCCCGAGCGCGAGCCGGGCCTGGTCGATCGTCTCAAGAAGAACCCTTTCAGCGTTGTACTTGGTCTAGTCATTGTTCTCAGTATGGTCTTGAGCCTGGTCGCTGAGATCGTCCAGAGCGGCAAGCCCCAGGTTCTGGAGCCGACCCCGACCCTGATCCAGTATGCAACGCCCACGGCAGTTCCAACGTCGCAGGCGACGGGCGCTGCAGGAGGCACATCCACGCCGCTGGCCCGAGTCGCCCCAACAACGCCGATCGCACCAGCAGCGGCTAAGAAAACGTACAGCGCTCCACCGCCCATGACTATTGATCAGAACAAGAACTACACAGCGACGATTGTTACCGCCAAGGGCACAATCAAGCTGCAGCTTCTGCCCAAGGTCGCGCCCAACACCGTGAATGCTTTTGTCTTCCTTGCGCGCGAAGGCTACTATGATGGGCTGACTTTCCACCGGGTTCTTGAGGGCTTCGTCATCCAGGGCGGCGATCCCACCGGAACCGGCAGCGGCGGCCCGGGCTACAGTCTCAAGCCTGAGTTCAATGCTACTAAACACATTACCGGTACGCTGGCCATGGCTCGCAGCGATGCTGTCGACAGCGCGGGCAGCCAGTTCTATATCACCAAGAGTGCGCAGCCGGGCCTGGATGGCCAGTACACCGTCTTCGGCCAGACGATCGAGGGCATGGACGTTGTCAACAAGATTGTACAAGGCGACGTTATGCAGAAAGTCACAATCCAGGAACAATAGGAGACAGCACACGTGAGCAAGAAGTACACAGTGGCCCCAGCCATCACTATCGACCAGAATAAGACCTACACGGCGACGATTGTTACCGCCAAGGGTACGATCAAGCTGCAGCTTTTGCCCAAAGTGGCGCCCAACACCGTCAATGCCTTCGTTTTCCTGGCACGCGACGGTTACTATGATGGGCTGACCTTCCACCGCGTCGAGGACTGGGTGGTGCAGGGCGGCGACCCAACCGGCACCGGCAGCGGCGGCCCGGGCTACACGCTGAAGGCCGAGTTCAATACGACCAAACACATCGTCGGCGCTCTGGCCATGGCCCGCACCAGCGACCCGAACAGCGCCGGCAGCCAGTTCTACATCGTCAAGACGGCCGCCTCATGGCTGGATGGCCAGTATACGGTCTTCGGCCAGACAATCGAAGGAATGGACGTCGTGACCAGGCTGGTCAAGGGCGACGTTATGCAGAAGATTACGATCGAGGAAAAGTAGGGAGCAGGTAAGCAGGGAGTAGGTAAGCGGGGAGCAGGGAGGACGTTACTCTCTGCTCCCTTATTGCGCGGCTATGCCGGCCAGCCGGGCGTACTGCGGCAGGTCGCCGCCGATAAGGGGGCGGGCGTAGGCGACAAATGCGTCGCTGATCTGGCCGTTGGCGGCCAGAAACTCCGCCGGCATGCGCCGTTCAGCGTGCGCGATCTCGGCCAACGGTGCAAGCCCGGTCGCGCAGGCGTAGGATGACCCCGGATGGCGCAGGAGAGTGACCATCACGTCCGAGGCGCCATTGAGAGCGTGTGCGACGGCCGTCTTGCCGGTGAGATACGCCTCCTGCCAGTCGACAGGGGAGACGCACCAACCGGCCGATCGCTGCATAGACCCCGGCTTGTTGTAGCGAGCCTTCAGCCCCAGCTTTTCCTCGATCAGCGCCGCCATGCGTTCAGCGGCGCCCGACAGGCGCACGTGGCCGAAGCCATCGTCGCCGGTGGGGCGCGCCCACGGCGTCCCTTGCTCATCGCGAATTGTCTCAGTGGCGACAATCACGGCGTGTCCATGCGTCTTCACGACCTGGCGAACCTGTCGCTCCACATCAGCCTGTGTCACCGGGCGTTCCGGAACATAGACAAGGTGCGGCGCGTCATCGGCATGGGCACGGGCCAACACGCTGGCGGCAGCTACCCATCCCGCATTGCGCCCCATCACCTCGATGATCGTCACCTGGTCGGTGGTGGCGATGGCAGCGCCATCGTAGGCGCAGTCACGCGCCGACATGGCGACATAGCGGGCAATGCTGCCGTAGCCGGGGGTGTGGTCCATGTGCGCCAGGTCATTGTCCACCGTCTTGGGCACGCCCATGCAGCGCAGCCCATAGCCGCGTTGCTGGGCAAGCATTTGCAACTGGTGCGCCGTATCGGCCGAGTCGTTCCCGCCGATATACAAGAAGAAGCGGACGTTGTTGGCTGCCAGGACTGCCAGCGCCCGCTCGGCGTCGGCGGACGTGAAGCGACGGCGGCATGTGCCGAGCGCGGCGGCGGGGCTGTGCCCGACCAGCCGCAGGTGAGCGGGATCCTCGGCGCCCAGGTCCAGCAGGTCGTCATGGACGAGACCCACCAGACCGAAATGCGCGCCCAGGATGCGTTCAACCTCGCTGTGCTGGCGCGCTTCCTCCACAACGCCAAGCAGACTGGCGTTGATCACTGCTGTGGGCCCGCCCCCCTGCCCGACCAGTAGATTACCTCGCAAAGACATGGCTAACTCCAATCCGTTGTGAAGGGTGCTGCCATTGCGCCAGACATTTCAAGATCAGGGCGTTCTTGAAAACCACCGAGACACAGAGGACACAGAGTGAACCGCAAATGAGTACGCCCGCGTCCTACTGGCGTCGGGATGTGTCAGAGCAACCGGCCAAGAGACGTTCTCCGTGCTCTTTGTGTCTCTGTGGTGAATACAACACGGTATCTTGAATTATCTGCCTCTGCGCTAGAATGCAAAGAGCAGAGTCAAGTCGTTGACATTCGTGCCGGTAGGGCCGGTGAGCAGCAGATCGCCCAGCGGCTGGAAGAAGTGATATGAGTCGTTGTTGGCCAGGTAGGCGGCTGGATCGAGGCCCAACGCCCGTGCGCGCTCCAGCGTGCTTTCGTCGGCGATGGCGCCGGCTGCGTCAGTCGGGCCGTCGCTGCCGTCCGTGCCGCAGGCGACGATGGCGACGTTGTCCAGCCCGGCGATCTTGACCGCAGCCGCCAGCGCCAATTCCTGGTTGCGCCCGCCAAGGCCCTGGCCGCGCAGTGTCACGGTCGTCTCGCCGCCGGCGACGATGCAGGCGGGACGCGGCAACGGCTGCCCGGAGGCGGCGATTTCGCGCACAATGCCGCTGAAGACGCGGGCGACCTCGCGTGCTTCGCCCTCGATGTAGGTGGATAGCATCAAAGCGTTCATGCCAAGCTGTTGCGCCCGTTCCACGGCTGCTCGGGCGGCGAGGTCGTTGCTGCCGATAATCACATTGTACACATTGGCGAAGATAGGGTCGCCCGCTTTGGGTGTATCGGCGATGTCGCCCGCCTTCCCTTGCTCGAGCCGTGTGCGCACAGCCGGGGGCAGTTTCTCGATCAGGCCATAGCCATCGAGGAGCGCCCAGGCGTCGGCGAAAGTGGTGGAGTCTGGAACAGTCGGACCAGATGCAATCACGTCCAGCGGGTTGCCCACCACGTCGGACAGGATCAGCGTCGCCGTCTGCGCCGGGTGAGCGAGTCGCGCCAGTTGCCCACCCTTGATCGCCGAGAGGTGCTTGCGCACGCAGTTAAGCTCATCGATGGTTGCGCCACAGGCAAGCATCAGCCTGGTCACGGCCTGCTTGTCCTCCAATGTCAGGCCCGGTGCAGGAGCGGGCATGAGCGCTGAGCCGCCGCCCGAGATAAGGCAAATGACAAGATCTTTTGGCCCGGCCTGCTCGAGCAGCTTGATGATCTCCTGAGTGCCATGCACTCCGTTTTGGTCGGGCACGGGATGGCCTGCCTCGTGCACCACCAGACGCGCGCCGCCGCGTGAGGCAGGGGAGGCGGCGAGCCGGTGCCCATACCTGGTGTTGACCCAGCCCGCGCTCAGCCGATCGCCAAGGATGCTTTCAGCGGCGGAAGCCATTGTCGCCCCCGCCTTGCCCGTTCCAACCACATAGATGCGCTCGATGCGCCCCAAATCATAGCTGTGTGTGCCGATGCGCAGCGTATCTTGCGTTAGCTTCACATAACGACGCACGGCGTCGGCCGGGTCCACGGCGCGCAACGCCGCGTTCAAGACGTCCATGGCCAGAGAACGATTGTCAGCAGTCAAAGCGGGCTTCTCCTATCGTCAGAGTAGTCGTAGCACAGCCACCAGCACCTGCGCCATAATGATCTTGCTGATCAGCGCCACGGGGTAGGCGCTGGCGTAGGCGAGCGTGGGCACGCCTGTTGCCGTGTGCGAGTTGGCGGCAGCGAGGCCGGGCGGGTTGGTCATGGCGGCGCAGAGTGCGCCCATCGTTGTCAGGCTGTTCATACGATAGAGCCAGAGCATGACGGCCAGCGCCACCATGACCGAAACGGTTGTGATAATGGCGCCGGCAAGCAGCAGACTCCAACCACGCTCCTGGATAATCGGTACGATGCGCCCGCCGGCGTTTGTACCTGCTCCGGCAAGGAAGAGCGTTAGTCCGATCTCACGGATGAGGATGTTGGCGGCAGCAGGAACATAGAGGCGCAGGCCGCCGATTCGCCCAACGTGCCCCACGATCAGGCTGACGACAAAAACGCCCCCGGCCGTGCCCAGTTTGAGGTCGAGACCTTCGCCCAGATGCAGTGAAACGGAACCGGCCAGGATACCAAGCATCAGTCCAAACAGGAACGGAACCATGTTGGTTTCGTCTGCCTTTTGACCTGTACCGTGCACAAGAAGCACAAAGGCATCGACTGCCTCGCGCTCACCGACCACGCGGATGCTGTCGCCGACCTCCAGCGTGGCCGAGCTGGTGGGCGCCATTTCCAGTCCATCGCGGCGCAGACGCGTGATGACGACGCCATAGCGCTCTCTGACGCGGGCCTCTGCCAGCGTCTTGCCGATAACGGCGCCTTCGGTGACTTCCATATCCACACTGGCGATGTTGGCGTTGGTATCCATGCGCGCGTTCGTCTCTTCGCCGATTAGCAGGCGCAACTTCGCCAGTTCTTCGTCCGGGCCAACGACCATAACGATATCCGCCTCCTGCAGTGGCATGTCGGCTGTGGCCGGGAAAACGCTATCACCGCGGCGGATGCGTGAGATGGTCGTCTGGCTTAGCTGTCCCTGGCTAAGCTCAGTGACAGTCTTGCCAAAGCAATTGGAATTGGTAAGCACGAACTTGCGCGTATCGAGACCGGGAAGATCGCGCTGCTGGTCGCGGCGCCATTGATCTTCCTCACGTCTGACGTTGCGGCGAAGCAGGCGCGGCAAGACCTGCACAAGCAACACAACGCCCAGCATACTGTAGGGATAGGCGATGCCGTAGCCGGCGGCGATATTGGCGCTCTGGCCGGGCATGACGCGGTCGAGGACGTCGGTGGCGGCTGCCAGAGCGGGGGTATTGGTCAGCGCTCCGGTGAAGAGGCCGGTCGCCAGATCGACGGGTAGATTCATGAGCTTGGCGACAATGACTGTGGCGATGGCGCCCGCCGTCACCGTGGCGAGGGCGATGATGACAAACTGGAAACCCTGGCGGCGGAAGGTGCGGAAGAAACGCGGCCCGGCCTGGAGGCCCACGGCGTAGACAAAGAACATGAGCCCCAGGTCCATGACCTCTTTGGGCACCTTAAGGCCAAAGTGGCCGAAGACGAGCGCCACAAACAGCACGCCCCCACTACCCAGGCTGATGCCGCGTAGAGGCTGCTTCCCGAGCCACCAGCCGATGGCCATGATGGCAAAGAGCGTGAGCATTGGTTCTGTCAGGGAGATCGACATCTGTGAAGCTCCCACGCAAGATCGCGTTTGCTACGACAACATCAGAAGTCGTCATCGGGGGCGAAGGCGGAGATCGGATAGTTCCTCATGTTGTCCGCCAGCCACTCTGGTCCCCTGGCGCGCAGGTACACAATGTAGCTCGAAAATGCCCATTGCTCGAGGCCGGCGGCATAGCAGTGCGTGACCGGGTTCTCATGCACGTAGTTGACACATGTCCAGTGATCGCTATGCGAGAGGATGGGGGTATCCCAGGGATTATACCATACCTGGCGGCTGCGTATGTTGTCGCGTTTGTTGATCAAGAATGTGCTGCGCCCGTGCAAACGCTCGACGAAGACCGCGATCTGCGCCGCTGTGTCTGCCCGGACGAGCACGTGATAGTGATGCGGTAGCACGACCCAGGCGCTGAGGGTGATATTGAGTTCCTCCGTCAGTGAGCGCAGGACGTCGGTCCACAGGCGCAGATGGGCGTCGGTCGCCAGCAAATGCTGTTTGCGCGTTGTCGCGGCAGTGATCATATACCACGTATTGGCGGCATACGTATGTGGCGCATGCGGCGAGCGATTGGTCGCCATTGGTTTTGCTCGGCTCCTTTTGCGGCCCGGGGTGCTTGCTCCGGTGTTCACACGATGCTGTCTCCAGATCAGA
>CAYOEZ010000126.1:0-13635 GCA_964402955.1 uncultured Ktedonobacterales bacterium
GGTGCAGCAGCTCTTCAAGCGCCAGCGCGGAGTTGATTGCCTTGATACCCTCTTGCAGCGTGCGCAACTCGATCAGGCGGTCGCCCAGCCCGGTGGCCGTTTCCTCGAGCACGCGCGCCTTACTGTTGAGACGTTCGGTCAGTTGCTCGATATGGCTCTGGCGGCGCTCGAAAAGCCATGCCATATACATCGCTGTAAACATCAGGCAAAAGATCATGACATAACGCGGAACGAACCCAGGATCGAGGAGAAACCACCATCCCCCGGCCGAGAAGCGTAGCGCCACACCATAGAGAGGAGCGATGAGATAGGAGACGAAGAGCAAGGACGGCAAGACGGGATAGTAAACTGCGGCCTTGAGCGCAAGTGGGGCAAAGAGAACAAAGAGGTCACTGGTCAGGCCGCCCGTAGCGGTAACCAGAAGCGACACGAAGACGAGATCGGTCATGTATGACACGATCACCAACGGATTAACCAGTCTGGGGGCAAGCGCAGAACGCGCAAAGACGAGCATGAAGCCGGCGCTGACCACAAGATAGATAGCCCACCACGTCAGTGACGCCCGGCTGGGGTGCCCACCATTGGTGTACCAGAGCGCGGCAATGCCCACCGCCAGCAGGAGCCCCTTGACGGGATTTCCTGCCCGCGCCTCGCCCCGGCGGAGGTCGGCGTGCGTATCACTGCTCATCTGTTCGTTCTGGGTGTTTGTTGTCATAATGAATGGCTTGCCAATGGCACAACCCTGGCTTCGCAAAATGCAGTTGGTGAGGTTTTACCGGCGCCTGGTTGCAGTCGCCGTCGGCGCAGGCGTCGCTGTGGGCGGCGGCGGTTGCTGCGTTGCCGTGGGCGGAGGCGGCGCAGGTCGTGTGGGCGACGGCGCCGCTTGCGGTGTGCTGGTTGGCGTCGGCGTCTCCGTCATGGTTGGAAGCAGTGTTGCAGTAGCAGTTGGCGTCGCCGTCGCAGGGATGACTGTCGCGGTCGCCGTCGCTGAAGCCGTCGCCGTCGCAGGAATGACGGTCGCGGTCGCTGTGGACGTCTCTGTGGCGGTTGCCGTCTGCGTGCGCGTCGCCGTCGCTGTCTGTGTTGCAGTCGCCGACGCCGTTGCAGTTGGCACGGGAGGCAACGCAACACGGCTGTGCCACACGCCGGCAACCGTGGCGACGAACAGATCGTCACGCGGGCCCTGTACCAGGCCACGCACTTGCATTGGCCCGAGACCACGCCTCAGCTCGCTCCAGGTGAGACCGCCGTTCGTTGTCCTGTAGATCGTGTCGTCAGTGCCAACAAAGCCCACGCGCTCGTCTCGTGCATCCCAGAGTATCGTGTGCACGCTTGTGCGCGCCGTGAGCGTTGTCATCTCCGCCCACGTCGCTCCGTCGTTGCTGCTCTTGTACAGCGCGTCCGCCGCGCCGGCGTAGACTGCGCCGTCAACCGGCCCAACCGCCAGCGCCGCCGGCGCGAACGCGTTAACCGGCGAAGACACAGAGCGCCAGGTGCGTCCCGCATCATGAGTGACCAGCAGCGCAGTTGCCGTCATGGCAAACACATGCGCTGGATCAGCCGGGTCAATGGTCAGCGCCAGAGCCGAGAACGGAGTGTCCCAGGCGCCCTGTTGCGACCAGACGGAACCGCCATTGATACCCACAAACACACGCGAGCCGAGAATGGCGTAGATCGTATCGCCGCCGCGGGCCACTCCCAGCGCACGAATGCCGCCACTGCCGAAACCGCTCCCGACCATGCTCCACGAGCGAGCGCCGTCGCCGCTGCGATAGATAGCAGACTCTCCACCCGGGAGAGTCACTGCCAGGTAGGCGACTTCCTGGCTATCCGGGTCAACCGCCAGCGCCGTTGCGGGAATGTCACCCAATGCGCCCACGGGCAGGCCCAGGTTGGCGATGCGCCACGATGCACCGCCGTCGCCGGATACACGAATACCGCCCCCAGCGAGCAAAGCGTAAAGTAACGGGGTTGCTCCGCTGCCGGCTGCAAGCTGCGTGACGGTGCCCGCGCTCAAAGCCGTGCGTTGCCATAGTTCGGATCGATCCTCGGCCCACGCCTCCGGCAGGAGAAGAAGAGGGGCTAAGAAGAACAGGACCGCCGCAGCAAGCTGGACAGATTTGCGTTTCATCGTTTGCGCGTCGGTGTGGGGGGCACAGGCGTATTCGTCGGCGGCGGCTGCGGGGTGGCGGTGGGCGGCGCCGGCGTGTAGGTTGGCGCCACGATGGGAAGCGGCGTCGCGGTTGCAGGCAGCGCAATGGTGGTCGGCGTGAGCGACGGCGTCAGTGGTGTGGCCGGCGCGGGACTAAGGAGCGGCGTTGCCGTGACTGGCCGCACGGTCGGCGTTGCTGTCAGTCTAGGGGTAGGCGTCGGCGCTACAGTCACCGCTGGCGTCGCTGTGAATACAGGCAGCGCAGTCGCGGTTGCGGATGGAGAGGCAGCCGTCGCTCCCTGGCGCTGCACCGCGGCAGACCCGTTCAGCGCGACTGTGATTTCTTCGCCGGCGCCGACGGGCAGCAGACGATCGCCGATTCTCACCTCAACCTGGCCCTGATCAACCGACAGCAAGGTAAAGGCGCTGTCGACCGTTGTGCGGAAGGTAGCTGCGCCGTTGAGCGCGCGAGCAGTCAAGAAAGCCGTCTCAAGTTGAAAGAGGCCACTACTGCCTTGCGTGTGGGCCTGGCCGCTCACCAGACGCACCACTGCCTCCCCGCTGCTCGCGATACGTTCTACCTCCAGGAGAGCGTTAGCAGAAAGGCGTATGCTGACCTTGCCGTCGGCCAGCGTCAGCTCGAATGCGCCCTGGTCGGGCGTCTGAATCTGGTCATGCAGAGCCAATAGCCTGCCACCTGTCCATTCCTGCCAGACGCTGCCGCCCGCCGCGACAATCTTGAGTTGACCGCCGATAGCCTTCGCCGTGAGCAACACTGCCTGCGGAACGGGCGAGGGGGATGGCGCTGCACCCTGAGCAAAGATGCCCGTACCTGCGACCGCTACCCCGGCGAGAATGAGTATGACCAGGACGACAGGCGCCGCCGCCATCCACATGCGCCCGCGCAGCATGGGGCCGGCCGCTCTCTTCGCGGTCAACACGGTGGATCCCAGCGCGGGCACAGCCGGACGCACTTGCTCGAGGGTAATAAAATGGTCGAGCTCGTTGATGAGACCCTCGATGCCGCGCCGCTCAGGATCGAGGGCGCGCAAACGCTCGAAGCACTCTTTGGCTGACCGCCACTTGCGTATGCGGTAGTCGCCCATACCCTGGCGGTAGAGTGCTTCAGCATCGGGTGCGAGATCGGTAAATGAAGTGCCCTCGTGCTTACTCGACAAAGTGCTGTCCTGTGCGGCCACTTGCGCATGGCCACTACTTGCGATCACGGATTCGCTAACGCCTAATGGTTCTGGCTGCGTCATCGAAGGGCGCACGCGCCGGCGCCGCTCGCAGCGGGCGGGTCATGTCATGGTCGAACTGCACAAGCGGAAGAAACACTTTGTACACACGCACCGGTTGATTGACGACCTGCACGCTGTCCACGAACGTCCAGGTGTTGCGGAACCAATCCTGACGGTTGGCATTGTGCATTTCGATGGTCACGGTTTGCCCGGCATACGGTGTCAGGTCGAGCATTTTCTCAGCTACAATATCGGTGAGAGGCGGGATGCCATGTAGGTCCAAGTAGGCGTTGAACGTTTCGCAGTCCATGTTACCATCACGCAGCAACAGGCTAGGCGTCTGTTGCGATTGCATCTGGATGTTGACGTCGAACGAGTCAATGAGTAGGCCTGAGTGCCAACAGCCAAGAGTGTAATCATTCCAGACGTAATCATAGGTTTGGATGCGATACCATAGCTTGAGCGCCGGCGCCGGCAGATCCAACAACGACGGAACGACTATCGTCTGGCTTATAGAGGCCATGCTGTCAGGAGGTACATGCGCCTGCTGCGTTGGTGTAATGGCATCGCCGTAGGCGGGGCTGCCAAGTAGCGCCGTCCATTGTCCTTGCCCGCCAACAAACATGGCCAGAGTGATGCTCTTGCTCATCTCACCGCTCACGGTCCAGCCAGTCAACGTGCCAGTCTCGAAGCCGCCATTGCTGATGGAATTGACAAAGGTGGAGGCGTCGCCCCGGTCGCCACGGTACAGTTGCGTGTTGCCGGCGACATCGCGGGCGCGCACCTGAAAGTAATAGACGTGCCCGCGCTGCGCCATCGTAAAGGTAGCCACCGTGCCGGTGGTATTCGTCAGCCAGTCGCGCCAGGCGTTGCGCAGCCCATCGCGGTATTGGACGTCATAGCTCGCGACGCCGCTGCCGCCGTTGTCGCTTCCCGACCAGGAGACGACGAACGTCGCCGCATCCGTCACGGCGGGGAGCATATCGACCGACGCCGCGGGGCGCGTCGTGTCGATGTTGACCGGCACGCTATGCACAGGCTCGACCGCTCCAAGCGCGTCTACCGCGTAATAGTCCAGCGTGTGGCGGCCATCCTGTGCAATGGCGAAAGCGGCGCTATAGGTAACCCAGCCAGTGTTGTCCACCCTGTACAGGATAGCGACCGCGTCTGCAAGGCTTTCTTGCGCCGTCAGCGTCACCGTGACAGGAGACAAGAACCAACCATCGAGACCCGCCGTTGCCGTGAATTGATGAGTGCTGGAGACGGCAGAGAGAGCGGCGCCGTTGTTTGACGTTGGCGTGGAAGCAACCGCCTGCTGCCCTGCCATTTTGGCTGTGCCTGCCGGCTGCTCCGATGCGTGGGCGACGGCAGCGCAGGCAACCAGGGCGACGAGCGCCACCCCCATGAAACAGACACCACTTGCGATGGTTGTGATCTTCGATCGTGTGGTGCGTACTGGCTTGTGGTCAATCATCACTGCTTTCGAGTCACCCCCACGCTATGTGGCACATTCTATCACAAATCGGCGAGAAGCGTCAACCTAAGGAGAAAACGCACCATGCTGAGCGGTGGATACGATGGTCAACACGGAGCAGAATGATACTAATCAACAAAGATGCCGCTGTCCCACGCTTCACGAGAGGGCATGGAACAGCGGTGGCGCCTGAGACCTCAAACAAGAACGCAAATGACGTCCTTCTGCGCAAGGGGCGCTCATCAGAATAGCAGCGGTTTCCTTGAGACGGTATCTGATGAGCACAAACGACGTTATAGTACGTGTGAAAGATACATGACGGCGCACTCTATCGCTTATGCGGGCGTATCTCGACATGCACGCCATCGCTGACAAGCTCCAGGGAGCCGTCACGCTGCGAACTGTAGACAGAAACACCTGACAAGGGCGGAAGCTGCTTGCTCTGGCTGGACTGACTGCCAGTAAAGAACACGACTGTCTGCACTGTCTCCGCCAGAGCAAGACCCGGAGTTGTTTTGGATGGAAGCGGAATCGCGACGACCGTGGCGTCAAAAGGCAGCGGCGAAGAGCTGCGCTGGCCGGGCAAGAGCAGACTTGTGTCACCATAGGATATGCGCAGCGCTAACGTCGTGCTTGCGACGTCCGTGATTTCGATGAGCGTGCCGTCTGCCAAGTCGATAACCATGCCTGCCTGAGCTTCGATAAGCGGTACACGACGTTCTTGCAGTATCGACCGCCAGCTATCATACGCTGCGCCGGGCCGGCTGCCTGCGGGAGGCCCAAGAGCGAAGCCAATCTCGTAGCGTTTGCTGGCGTCCATGAGCGAAGCGATGGCGGAATTGCTTTGCTCCGTGGCAATCACGGCGCGCAGGCTGCGCTGCCAGAATGGCAGGCAGCGCCCCAGTGCGCTCAGCAGCACACTGGGCCTGGAGCCGCCATCGATCAGGGTGACGCTCCCGCTTGCAGTGCGCACGATGACGCCCTGCCCGCCGTCCACATCGAGCAGAAATACGTGCAGACGTCCGTCGGGCATTTGCCCGATGGCAATCCAGACCAGCGCTGCGCCTGCAACCAGCAGGGCGAGAACAGTCCAGCTTTTCATTTGCGTGGTCGTATCGTAACACACTTTGGGTTGGTTTTCAAGACAAGCATGACTTCTAGCACACGCAGAGATGCCGATAGACAAGCTCGAGGCCATACGGCCGCAGGTGTGAGTCGCTCAGCAGCGAGCACGCCAGAGGCGATCTCTACCCATCGCCGCAGAACATTGCACTGGCTACTTGTTGCTGTGGCCGTGATCGTGGTCTTTGCTCTGGCAGCATGGGGCGACAATTCGCCGTTGCGGGCTGCTAACGGCGAGCCTGTCCTCCTTCATCTACGCTACGCAACATTCGACCCTGTGCTTTCTCCCGCGGGCCAATCTTCGTTCGGCATGGTCGCGTCTCCGGCAGTCGGCGTGCATCCCTACATCGTGCAGTTCAACGGACCGATATTGGAGGAGTGGAAGGCAGCCGTCATCGCCACGGGGGCCAGGATTGTGGACTATATCCCTGACTACGCCTATGTGGTGCTCACAGACGCCGCCACCAGCGTGCGCTTGCGTGCGCTGGCATCGGTACGCTGGGTCGGCTACCTGCAACCGCTCTATCGCATCGATCCGGCATTGTCGGGCGGACAGGGCGTACTGACGGTAACCGTTTCCCTTTTTGCCGACATGGACAGCGCTGCCGCAGGCGGCGTCGTGCGCCAGAGCGGCGGAACCCTCATCCCTGAGGCTCTTCCCATGCAGGGCGCTGCTGTGCGTGCAACCATGAGCGCCGCTGCCATTCAATCACTCGCCAGTCAGCCCAATGTTGCCTGGATTGAGCCATATCGCCAGCCACGTCTGTGGAACGAGGTAGCACGCGCGATCATGAGCGTCTCTCCCGTTTGGACAGCGCACGACTTGCGCGGCCAGGGCCAGACAATCGCAATCGCCGACAGCGGGCTGGACACTGGCGATGTCGCAAGCATCGCGCGCGACTTCCGTGGCCGGATCGTTGCTACGCATGCCCTCGGCAGACAAGGTGACTGGAGCGACCCCGATGGTCACGGCACGCATGTCGCAGGATCGGCGCTGGGCAACGGGCTCAATTCGGGCAGCAACCCTGTGTCGGGCAACTATAACACGTCTCATGCCGGCGTCGCGCCAGAGGCAGGTCTTGTGCTGCAGTCGATCATGGATGCCCACGGGCGTCTCGGCGGCATCCCGTCCGACCTTGGCGTGCTTCTGCAACAGGCATATAGTGACGGGGCGCGTGTTCATAGCAATAGCTGGGGGATCGCCGGCGACGAAGGGCGCGTTTACGATAGCCAGGCCCGGCAGGTCGACAAGTTCACCTGGGAGCATCCCGACATGCTGGTCGTGTTCGCGGCCGGCAACGACGGTGAGGATGAGGACAGGGATGGCGTCGTTGATCTGGGAAGCATCACAACGCCTGCCACGGCCAAGAATGCGCTCAGCGTTGGAGCGTCCGAGAGCGTACGCATGTCCGGCGGATACAACACGGGAAATGTGTGCAGCACATGGGGCGGGTGTTGGCCAGAAGAATTCCCGGTGCAGCCGCTCAGGGATGACCGCCTCAGCGACTACGCCAATGGGATGGCGGCGTACAGTAGCCGCGGACCGGCGCCAGACGGCAGGCGCAAGCCCGATCTGGTGGCGCCAGGCACGAACATACTGAGCACCCGCTCGTCACTGGCGCCCAATGCCAACTACTGGGGTTCGTACGACGAATACTACGCCTATGATGGCGGCACTAGCATGTCGGCCCCACTCGCGGCAGGCGCGGCAGCCATTGTCCGGCAACACTACCAGCTTGAGAACCACAACCCCAGCGCTGCCCTGGTCAAGGCGACATTGCTGGCCGGCGCTGTGGATATCACACCGGGCCAGTACGGAAATCAGCGCGAGACGCCGCCCGCGCCAAACAACGTGGAAGGTTGGGGGCGTCTTGACCTGACCAATGCGCTGTACCCCATCCCGCCGCGCAGGGTGGCGTATGTCGATGCGACCGTCGGGTTGACAACAGGGCGGAGTCTGGTCTATACGTACACAGTGGCCTCGGGCACCGCCCTGCGCGTCATCCTCGCCTGGAGCGACTACCCGGGCAGCCTGATGGCTTATCCCAACCTGGTGAACGATCTTGACCTGAAGGTGACGGGTCCTGCGACGACCACGACCACTGCAGATAGCAGCCGGACGGCTGACACGCTCAACAATGTCGAAGGCGTGCTCATTGACGCGCCCGCGGCGGGGTACTACGTCGTTACTATTAGCGGACGCAATGTCCCCTTCGGCCCTCAGCCCTTTGCTCTGGTTGTCTCCGGCGACTTGAGCGAACCGCCGGCGCCGGCGACGGTGGTCATCGATAGCGCGCCGGGGTTCGCCGCAGCCGGAACGCACGTGACGGTCACGTGGGGCGTCAGTGGAGGCTCAGTCATCACGGCGACGTCGCTCTTGTGGGATCAGCAGAGCCACGTCGCCGATCACGACTATGCCAATGCTATTGTCTTGACGGCGACAAGCGCACGCTCATTTGCGGCGTCCTTTACGCTCCCCGCCAGTGGGACTGTCTATCTGACGGCCAGCGCCTGGGTCGATGGGCGGCGCCTCTATGCAGAGCCGGAGCGCGTCATCAACGTTGTACGCTCCGCCCGGTCGATATTTCTGCCGGTCATCTTTACGTATCCGGCGCCGCAACCAACGCCGACGCCTCCAGCAACGACAACGCCGGCTGTCGTCGTGCAGATTGTCCGCAACGGTGGGTTTGAGGATGCGGCACCGCAGTCGCCGCCCTGGCAGCAGTCCGATCGCGCCGATCCCAACGGCTTGCTTGTTTCGAGCGAGTGGCCGAACAGCGGCATGTGGAGCGTGGCGCTGGGAGGGTTCCATTCCAACTATCAACAGATCTACCAGTCAATTGCCGTGCCTGCGGGATCGAGCTTCGCCAGCCTGGTCTTCCATTGGTACATGGTGACCGAAGACTCGCTGATCGAGCCACACGATGTCTTGTATGTTCGGCTCCTGAACGCGGCAGGTGAGCCATTGCTGACAGTAACGCAGCGCGACAACACGCGCGCTCGCAATACGTGGACGACAACGCGCTATTCCTGGGCGGGCGATTTTCCCTATGGGGGCCAGACGTTGCGCCTCAGCTTTGAGATGGTAACGGATGCAGTGCTCAATACCAACTTGTATCTGGACGACGTCAGCTTCTTTGTGTCGCGCGGGCCAATTGAAGGAGCGCCAGGCGGTTCCATTGAGTCTGGCGGGCGCTAAAATGGTGCGATTACGTTTGGCTCTGGTCTTAGCCGCCATGATGACTCTCGTGGCGGCATTTTCTCTCACTATGGCAGCCCCGTCTGGCGCAGTCACCGCTGGGGCAGACGTGCTGCTCCGCTTACACAGCGGAGTTTCAGAGGCCGCGGCGCGCACGCTGGCAGCAACCGACGATGACCTGACGCCGCTGCTGCCCGAGATGGGCATCTATCGCCTGCGTTCCAATGCAGAGGCTGGCCAGGCGCTGCTCCGCCTGCGACACAGCCCCCTGGTCGCCTATGCAGAGCCCAACGGGGCTGTGCAGTTGGCCCGCCAGCCCAATGACCCCGATTTTGCCTCGCGCCAGTGGGCGCTATCAGCCATCAACGCGCCGGCAGCCTGGGACGTGGTGACCGGCAGCAGCGACATCACGATCGCCATCATCGACACGGGCATTGACTTGAACCACCCCGACCTCAGAACAAAGCTGGTCACTGGAACGACCTTTGTCAAGGGGACAACATCGGCCCAGGACGATCACGGGCACGGTACGCACGTCGCCGGCATAGCGACGGCAAGTACCAACAACGGGATCGGTATGGCCGGCGTCTCCTGGGGAGCGCTGCTGATGCCGGTCAAGGTGCTCGACAGCGCCGGTTCTGGGACATATGCCGAGCTCATCAATGGCATCTACTATGCGGCGTCACATGGCGCCAAGATCATAAATATGAGCCTGATGAGCACAAGCTATTCGCAGGCAGTTCAAGACGCCATCGACTACGCCTACGGCCAGGGAGCGCTGCTCATCGCGGCAGCAGGCAACTGCGGCCAGGGTGGAACGGGCTGCGGCGGCATGAATCCCATTGTCTATCCCGCAGCGAACAGTCACGTGCTCTCGGTCGCTGCAACGGACGATCAGGATCGCCGCGCCGTCTTCTCCACGTACAACGCATTCGTGGCTATCGCTGCACCGGGCGTGGGTATCTACAGCACCAACTGGCAGAACGGCGTCTCTACTTACTACTGGATGAGCGGCACGTCGCAGGCGTCGCCCCACGTGGCCGGTCTGGCCGCGCTGATCTGGTCGGGGCGGCCATGGCTGCGCAACAGTGACATCGAAGCGGTGCTCAAGAACACGGTCAAAGATGCCAATGTTGTCGAATTCCCAGGTTACGACGTCTATATGGGCTGGGGGCGCATCGACGCCCAGCGCGCCGTCGATCGCTCAGCGCCCGCTTCCGCCGTCCTGCCGCTGCCCGCGGCGCTTGCCAACCCGCTCTTTACTGTCTCCTGGGCCGGCAGCGACGACAACTCAGGTCTGCGCTCCTACACCATACAATACCGCGACGGCAACGGGTTATGGCAAGACTGGCTGGCGGGCATTAGCGTCACACAATCAGTTTTCAGCGGCGTCATGGGGCATACATACTATTTCCAATCGAGCGCAACCGACTGGGCAGGCAACGTCGAGCCATACCCGGGCGGAGAAGGCGATGCCCGTGTTCACCTGACCAGGTGTTCGATCAGCGGCCAGGTGCGTGACAACCGGGGCGTGGCGGTGGCAGGCGCGAGCGTTTTCCTGGCGGACGAGATGGTGACCGCTGTTAGCGACGAGTCGGGGCGTTACGAATTGGCGCTGCCTCAGTGCGATGGGACATTCGCCGTCACAGCCGTCAGCCCGGTTTTTGGCGCCATCCCGCCGCTGTTCGGCCGGGTCGCGACGGCAGGAGAGGCCACGTCGGGAGTCGATATCATTCTGCCTCCCGCCGACAACCTGTTGCGCAACAGCAATTGGGGCTTCGAGCAGGGGGGGCTGGCGCCGGCGTGGACGGTGGGCGGCGAGATGCTGCCCGTCCTTGCGCCCGGCCAGGGACACACGGGTAATGGGGCCGCCTATCTCGGCACAGTCATGACGGCAACATCTCCAGCCGGCGAGTCATGGATCGCCATCACGGCGACTATACCCATCACGGTGTATCGGCCAACGCTGTCATTCATGTATCGCATTCTGACAATGGACAACGGGCTGCATGACTCATTCGAGGTGCGCGTCGACGGGCAGCCCGTCTTCAGCGATAGCTACGCCGGCTCAGACTACGGCGTGGTACGCGACCTGGGCTGGCGACACGGTTGGGCAGATCTGGGAGACTACGCGGGGCAGACCGTGCAGGTGCGGCTGGTTGTGTTGCAGGGGCAGGCCTACGCCAGTTATCCGACAGGCGCCTTTGTCGATGAGGTCAGTCTCGGTTCTGCGGCGGGAGGACGGTTCACCATACATTTGCCCCACATCAGCGTTGGCAGCGAGTGAGTCGGGGCAACACGACATAACGGGAATAAGCGCGCATTTCCAATGAGAGTCAGGCATGTGCTGGCTCTCATTTCGCTCTCTGCATGGCTAGGGAATTCCTCCCCGCCACCCAGACGATCGGCAAGCACATAAGGGCGAGCACTCCACACAGAACGAACACCGCATCGAGACCAAACGCCTCCGCGATGCCGCCGCTGAACGAAGGCCCCACGAACATACCCAGCGCGTAAGTCGCCTGGAAGACGCCCATCGCTGATGCGCGGTCTTGCGGCGCAGCGGTCTTGATGGAAAGGCTCAGCAAGAGGGGATAGAGCAGACCGCGACCCACGCCGCCGAGCACCTGCAAGACAACCAGACCTGGCAGTCCGCCGACCAGCGGCGTCGGTAGAATCCCTGCTGCGAGAAGCAGAATGGATACGACCAGCGTCGCCGATTCGCCAAAGCGCCTGACCAGGCGCGGCGTGAACAGGCAGACGAGGCTGTAGGCGAGTAATCCTGTGGTTGTGAGATAGCCGAGTTGGGAGCGCGTCGCGGCGAAGCGTTCGGTGGCAAGGATAGGCGTGAAGCCATTGACGGTCGACCATGTCACGTATTGCATGAGAATGCCGAGAATGCAGGCGAGGATGAGCGCCGATGAGTTGGCGGTGCGCATCATCGCTTCTTTGGAGATCGGCATGGCTTTGGCGGTCACATCCTCCGGCACACGGAAGAGCACAAGCGCCGCAATGATGCTCAGAATCAGCGACGCCCAGAAAGGGGCGATCCAGCCGAGGCGTTGCGCCATCTCACCGCCGGCAGAAACGGCCAGCACCTGGCCGATAGCTGAGGCAAAGGTCATGATGCTGAGGGGGACAGACGGGTGGCTCTTCGGGAAATAGCTCGTGAAGAGGACTGTTGAGCACACCCACGTGGCAGCCGAAACACCCATGACGCCGCGGAAGATCACCAGCCAGAACGGCGTGGGCGCAAAGGCAAATCCGAGCGCGGCGGCCCCGCAGATCAACAGACCGATCACGACAAAGATGCGTCGTTTGCCGATACTGTCGGAGATGATGCCAAGGGGAATGCGCAACAGCATCTGTGTCAGGCCATACGCCCCCACTGCCAGGCCCACGGTGCCCATACTCGCGCCGAGCACACCGGCATAAACAGGGAAAACGGGAGTGTAAACGTACATGGCTGCCCAGAAGAGGACGATACCAATGGTAAAGAGAACGATGGTGCCGCGGCTTGCCGGGGTGGCTGGTTTTTGCGCGATGATAACTGTTGCCTCCGATTGTCAAATTCGCCGCATTATAGCACGTTGCACGCCGGAATAACAGTAGAAAAAAACGCCGTTCTGTCCTGTTGACACATCGCGGTGCAGCCACTATACTTGCCGCAGCTTATGCGATCGAAGCCAAATAAGGAGCTGCCTGGATGAGCTTGCAGGTCACCGATAAAGAAGCGATTGCCGCGCTGTGGGACATGGACGGCGTGCTGGTAGAGTCTGCGCCTTTTCACTTTGTGGCATGGCAGAGAATATGGGCGGAATTGGGGTTGAGCGTATCAGAAGCCGATTTCCGCAAGAACTTTGGGCAACGCAACGACACAATCATCCGCGACATGCTCGGCGGCGTGTCGCTGGAAATTGTCAACAGCATCGGCTCGAAGAAGGAAGTATACTATCGTGATGCGGTCAAGGGCCACGTTGCGGCGCTGCCCGGGGCGATCGATCTGCTACAGTCATTGCGCGCCGACGGCTTCCGCTGCGCCATCGCATCGGCTGCGCCGCGCGCCAATGTTGAGCTGATCTTGAGCGAGCTAGGCGTCAGCTCCTTGTTCGATGCGCTAGTCTCCTACGAGGACGTGACGCGCGGCAAGCCTGACCCACAGGTCTACTTGTTGGCCGCAGAGCGCGTCAGCGTTGCGCCGCTGCGCTGCCTGGTGCTGGAGGATGCCGTGGCTGGCGTCGAGGGGGCCAAGGCTGCGGGAATGGCCTGCATTGCCGTAACGTCAACCCATCCCCGTCGCTCGTTGGCGAAGGCCGACCTGATCGTGGATAGGCTGGCAGACGTGACGCCTGACACTGTCAGGGGGCTGATCGAGCGCAAGTAGAGAATCGTGGAGGGTGTTGAACAAGGCGCGAAACGTGTAGCATCGGCTGTTTGCCTGCCCCCG
>CAYOEZ010000127.1:0-13511 GCA_964402955.1 uncultured Ktedonobacterales bacterium
ATCCATTATCGCCGATTCAAGTCAGTTTGTAAAGTACGGTAGTAGTGTTAGGAGCGGAATTCATTCCCGCGCATCCCTAAGCAATACCTGGGGGAGCGAATCAGGACGGTCTTCACCATTGCCCAGATGGCCTGATGACCGCTTGAGTGTGCTGCGTGACGACGCATCCTTGCACATTGGGAATTGCTGAGTGCCTCCTCCAGGTGGCATGTTCCAGGCAGAAGTGATATAATACGCCAAACGACCAGCGGCCACACTCCTGCACGATCTCGTGACATGGGAGGTGGCGCAGCCGTTTCCTCTGGAGGAAGCAATGGATGAGTTCCTGGCGTTTGATGATGTGCTCCTGGTTCCGGGCCGATCCACTATCCTGCCAGGAGATGCACGGCTGGCAATGCCGCTGGCAAAAGGAGTAGTGCTGAACACTCCCATTCTCTCGGCGGCAATGGACACGGTAACCGAAAGCCGCATGGCCATTGCCCTTGCTCGTGAAGGTGGTCTCGGCATCATCCACCGCAACTGCACGATTACAGATCAGGCCGCCGAGGTGGACAAAGTCAAGCGCTCCGAATCCGGCATGATCGTTGACCCCATCACCCTTCCCCCCGATGCGACCCTGGCGCAAGCGAAATCTCTCATGTCTCACTACCACATCTCCGGCATTCCCGTCACAAGCAAAGGCAAGCTCGTCGGCATCCTCACCAATCGCGACATCCGTTTCGCCACCACGGACGACCGGCCCGTCTCCGACTTCATGACACGCGACAACCTTGTCGTCGGACCCATGGAGACAACGCTGGCCGAGGCCCGCGCCATCTTGCAACAACATCGCATCGAAAAGTTGCCGCTCGTTGACAAGGACTTCAACCTGAAGGGCTTGATCACGGTCAAGGATATTCAGAAGAAAATGGACTATCCGCTGGCCGCCACCGATGCAGGGGGACGCCTGTTGGCCGGCGCGGCCAGCGGCGTTGGCGCAGACATGGAAGAGCGGCTCAAGGCGCTGGTGGAAGCAGGAGTCGACGTCGTCTGCCTGGACACAGCGCACGGCCACTCCGAACGCGTGATTGAGGCAACGGCACGCGCCAAGACCCTCTATCCACATCTTACGGTGATCGCAGGCAACGTTGTGACCGCCGAAGGCACGCGCGACTTGATCGCCGCCGGCGCTGATGTTGTCAAGGTCGGCGTTGGCGCCGGCTCGATTTGCACCACGCGCGTCGTTGCCGGCGTCGGTGTGCCCCAGTTCTCCGCTATTCTGGAGTGCGCAAAGGTCGCGCGTTCGGCCGGTGTGCCACTCATCGCCGATGGTGGAATACGCTACTCCGGCGACATTGTCAAGGCGCTGGCAGCAGGAGCAAGCTTCGTCATGCTCGGTAATCTGTTGGCCGGACTTGAAGAGTCGCCAGGCGAAACAATTATGCTCGAAGGTCGTCGTTATAAGCAGTACCGCGGCATGGGATCGATGGGCGCCATGCGAGGCTATGCCCAGGATCGCTACAACCCGAGCGCCAAGGTCAAGGGCCGAGACAGCGGAAAACTCGTACCTGAAGGCATCGAAGGACGCGTGGCTTACAAGGGGAAACTATCCGATCATGTCTTTCAACTGTGTGGCGGCCTGTGCGCAGGCATGGGCTATGTCGGCGCAGCAACCATCCCGGACCTCTGGGAGCGTGCTCACTTTGTGCGCATCACCAACGCTGGCTATATCGAAAGCCACCCGCACAGCGTGATTATCACAGAAGAAGCGCCCAACTATCAGCCGCAGTCATGGCAGTAAGTGTCCTGGCCATCCAGCAATTCTTGCCCGCTGGTCTGGGCGCGAACGAACGGATACGTCCGAGAGGTACACCATGAAGGATACGATCGTAGAGTGCCCGCTCAATTTCAGCGATGGCCAGCATCCCGATATCATCAACGCCATCGCTCAGGCAGCCAAACGGCCCGGCGTCCAGGTCCTCGATATGTCGTCGGATGCCGACCACAACCGCTCCGTCATCACCTTTGCCGGAGAGCCTGAGGCCGTTCAAGAGTCAGCTTTCGCTATCATCGCCTGCGCAATCGACCTGATCGACCTGCGCCGCCAGCGCGGCGCCCATCCGCGCATTGGCGCGGTTGACGTCGTGCCGTTTGTACCGGTACGCGGCGCCACCATCGCGCAATGCGTGCAGATGGCCCGCGGCTGCGCCGAGCGCGTTGGCCGCGAGCTGCACCTGCCGGTCTACCTCTACGAGCGCGCGGCGAGCGCTCCGCACCGGCAGAACCTGGCCGATATCCGTCATGGCGAGTTTGAGAATCTGGCCAGCAAGATGCAGGATCCGCTATGGAAGCCCGACTACGGCCCGTCGCACCCCCATGCCAGCGCTGGCGCCGTCGTCATCGGCGCGCGCACCTATCTGGTCGCCTACAACGTCTACCTGGGCACGAGAGACATACGCATCGCCAAAGACATCGCTCGCGCTGTCCGGCAACGCGATGGCGGTTTGAGCAACGTCAAAGCTCTGGGCATGTACATCAAAGAACGCGATATGGTACAGGTCTCCATGAATCTGGTCGACCCCTTCCGCACGCCGATTTATCGGGTGGTGGAAGCCATCCGCAGCGAGGCGCGACGCTATGGGGTGCCCGTCATCGAAAGCGAATTGATCGGCCTCTTGCCGCTGGAGACACTGGTCGAGACGGCGCGCTACTACCTGCAACTGCACAACCTGCGCGCCGAAAACGTACTTGAGACACGGCTTACCCACACAGAGGGTGAATAGCAGACACGGAACTCTATCGACGCGAACCCCAATGAGGAGGAAACTCACCATGGCTTTACGAATTGGCGTTATCGGCGCGGGATACATCGGCAATGTGCATGCCAGGATACTCATGACAGATGATCGCGTGAAGATCACCAGTATCACCGACATCATCGGCGCCAAGGCGGAGCAATTGGCCGAGCTGACGGGCGCACGGGTCTTCCCCAACATCGAGGCCATGCTCTCCAGCGGCATTGACGGGCTCTACGTTTGCACGCCCAACGCTCTGCACGCCGATTTCGTCCTTGCTGCGCTGCAGGCCGGCATGCACGTCTTCTCTGAGAAGCCGCTGGCCACATCTCTGGACGCCGCGCGGCAAATCGTCGCCGCCGCTCGCATATCAAAGGGCGTCTATCAGGTTGGTCACAACCGGCGCTTCGCCAATGTCTACAAGTTCATCAAGTCTACGCTGAGCAATGGCTTCCGCCCTGTCGTGGCGCACGTCAAGATGAATCGCGGTGAACTCAAGAATCCCTTCTGGACAGGCGATCCGAAGATCAGCGGCGGATTCCTCTACGAGACGCCCATTCACCTCTTCGACATGACCCGCTGGCTGATGGGCGACGTGCTGTCGGTGCAGTGTCTTGCCCGCCAGAGCTTCTACACGGAAATGGACAGCTTTAGCATTCTTTTCACTTTCTCGGATCATCGTCACGCGACGTTCACCACCGTCGCCCACACCACCTGGGCCTTCCCTTTCGAGCGCATCGAGGTCTATGGCGACCATTCTCAGCTCTCGACCGAAGAGATGGAAAAGGTCTGCTATGCTCCCGGGCTGGGGCAGGACATGGTTGAGTACAACTTCACGCAGGTACCCTTCCAGCAGAAATGGGGCTACGTTGAAGAGGATCGCCTGTTTATCGACAGTATCCTGGGGGGCAAAGCCCCGGCGGTCGGCGCCGAGGATGGCTACCGGGCAGTGGAATTGGCAGAGGCCATTTATCGTAGCGCACGCATGGACGGCGAGCGTGTTATGCTTCCGCTCTAATTGACAACCTGCGCCCGCTGATGTAAAATACATCGTGGCTTCGAGGATACGAGGTCAAGCGGGGGGTTGTTGTCGTTTATGCCGAACTACGAGTATGAGTGCCAGACATGCGGTGTGCACTTCGAGCGCAAGCAGAAAGTGACGGACGAGCCCATGCAGGACTGCCCCGAATGTGGGGGCAAGGTGCGCAAGTTGTTTTTCCCGGTCGGCATCATCTTCAAGGGCTCCGGGTGGTACAAGACCGACCACGGCGCAGGAGGTGCGATTCCTCCAGCGAAGACCGACGAGCCGCCGCCAGCCAAGTCGGATGCGGCGAAGTCGGATGCGGCGAAGTCCGATTCTGCCAAGCCCGATGCGGCGAAGTCCGATTCTGCCAGGCCCGATGATGGGGGCAAGAGTGACTCTGGCGCCTCATCTGCCAAGACGGAAACAACGAAGGCAGAGAGCAAGACCGACAAGTCATGAGAGCGATTATTCAGCGCGTCAGCCGCGCGGCAGTGCGTGTCGACAACGAGGTCCTGGGAGCAATTGGCCCAGGACTCGTTGTCCTTTTGGGGGTAGGCGAGGGTGACGGGGAGGCGCAGGCACGCGTTCTGGCCCAGAAAATCGCCAACCTGCGTATTTTCGCCGACGTCGACAGCAAGTTTAACCTGGCGGCGCTCGATGCCGGCGCCGAGATGCTGGTCGTTTCCCAATTCACCCTCTTCGCCGACACACGCAAGGGCCGCCGCCCCAGCTTTAGCGGCGCCGCCCGGCCCGAGATTGCCGAGCCGCTCGTGCAACGCTTCTGTGCGGAATTGCGCTCGCTCGGGTTGCGCGTCGCCGAGGGCCGTTTCGGCGCCATGATGCTCGTCGAGATTCACAACGACGGGCCGGTGACAATCTGGTTGGATACAGCGGACTACCACGTCACCTGAGCAGTCCCTCATTTTCCACTCTCACCATAGGCCTCAGGCTTGAGCACGCCGATGTATGGCAGATTGCGGTAGATCTCGCCAAAATCGAGACCGTAGCCAACGACAAACTTGTTGGCAATCGCAAAGCCAACGTAGTCCATATCGATCTGCACACGCCGGTTGGCTGGCTTGTCCAGCAGCGTCACGATGCGCAGCGACGCCGGATGGCGCGCCCATAATATCTCCGTCACGTACTTGAGCGTTAGCCCCGAATCGATAATATCCTCGACAATGATAACATGCCGCCCCTCGATCACCGTGTCCAGGTCCTTCAGAATGCGCACGACGCCGCTCGACTTTGTGCTCGATCCGTACGACGAAACCGCCATGAAATCGACCTGCAGCGGGATGTCCATCGCCCGGATCAGGTCGACCATGAAGACGATCGCACCGCGCAGCACGCCCACCAGGATCGGCCGCTTGCCTTCGTAATCCCCTGCGATCTGTGCACCCAGATCGTGCACGCGCTTCTGGATGTCTTCAGATGTTATCAGTACCTCAGCCAGATCATTCGCAACGTGATTCATCACACCCCCTGTCGAGTCCGTCGAACATCCGAACATTCCAGTGCACGGGACCTTCCGGGCCATTGCGCCACAAACGCCGGGCACGATGCCCGGCCTACGGTGTCAGCGCCGGCACGATAAACAATAGCAAAGACACGAGATCAAGCACCGCCAGCGCCCCCAGCAGCCCACCCCACACCAACAGATGGTAGCGGCGGCGAGCAAACAGCCACGCGCCAGTGATCGTCGCCACAACAAGCACGCCTATAGCCAACACGAACCATCCCCGCACGGCCAGGAAACACACCAGGCAGCCCACTGCGCTCAGCCCCACCAGCACAGCCGGCCTGTCGATCATCTCGCGCAGGCCGAGCGCAAGAAAGACGCCGATCGCCGCGCTGGCCGGGAAGAGATACCGTCCTTGCGGCTGGATAAACGTGAGATTGTAGTAAACCAGCACCCCAACCATGAAGAGCAGTTGCAGCGCCAGAATGGCCAGCGCCCAGCGCTGCCAGGGGCAGAAGCAGCCTACCGTTCGTGCAAAAAAGACGGCCAGCCCCACCATGGCCATGAGCGCAAACAGCGCCAGCAGCCAGTAGATGCGCACATCTAGAAGCACGCCCATCCAACCAAAGATGCCCCAGAAGCTCTGAAAGGTGGTCACGACAAAGTGCTGCAGGGCGTCGAGCGACCAGACCGTGCGCGGCTGCCCCACCACAACCTCACCATGCCGCGCCAGTCCCATCACGTCCAGATTTCCATAGACAAGCGCATTGCTCACAAACCACCATCCGCTTGTCAACAATGCGCCCCCGGCCACACCCAGCCCGACGAGCAGCGGGAATCGGGTGCGCCGCTGGTCAATGAGCTGCCAATGCCCCAGCTCCCCCGCAGCCAGCAGTCCAACGCCCACGTAGGCCGACAGCTTGGTGAGGAGCGCCAGGCCAAAGAGGACGGCGCCCGCAATCACAAAACGGCGCACCGCCAGACCCTTCATACGTCTGATCGCCAGCAACGCCAGCAGCGCCAGTAACAGCTCCCCCAGCGCGTCATTGTTCGCCGCAGCGGCGATAGCCATGTGCTGCGGGATGAAAGCGACCAGTCCCGCCGCGCCCAGCGCCACGAGCGGGTCCTCTCCCACAACCTCGCGCGCAATGACGAAGATAACGATAATGACGAGCGCGCCCAGCGCCACGGATAGCAGACGCATGGCATAGAGGTCGAAATCGACGCCGGGGGTAAGCGCAATGACGCCTGCGCCCAGCATGTAGTACAGTGGCGGCTGGTACGACTCATAGCGGATGCGGGAAATATCGGGGTTGCCGGAGAATTTGCTTACCTTCAACTGCTCCAGCACCTGCTGATCATAGTCGCCCGGGCTGAGAACGGGCAGGCGCAGATGGTCGGCGATCTCTCGGGCGTAGTTGTAGTGCGCTGGCTCATCGGGGTTCTGCCACAGGGGCGTCAGGTAGGCGTAGGCGAGGGCCAGCAGCGTATACGTCAGGATGATCAGAAACAGCAAACGGCGGGCAATGCCCACTGGCGTCTTCGTCATTTCAGAATCGATTCCACATACTCATCCGTCACTCGTTTGTTGCGCTGTATCTCGCGCCGCTTGCCCAGCATCAGGCGCAATTGGCGCAGCGCGGCAAACTGCCCGGCCAGGCGCGCCCTGGCCGACGGCTCACGCACGTGCCACAGGCTCTGCCCCGCGAAGCGCAGTTGCGCCAGAACAATGCGCGGCCAGAAGCGGCGCAGAAGCGGTCCCGGCATGTCCTTCACGATAACACTGACAAAATTGCGGCCGCAATAGTAACTGGCGAGGGGGCCGCCGCCCGTGGCGCTCAGCTTGTGATAGATGACGGCTGACGGGACAAACAGGCACGGGAAGCCTGCCAGTTGGGCGCGGAAACCCAGATCGACATCCTCACAGTAACCATAGAAGTCTTCATCGAGCAAGCCGATCTGCTCGAGCATGCTGCGCCGATAGGCGGCCGCCGCGCCGCAGGCAGAAAACGTCCACTGCGCGTCGTCGTACTGCCCCTTGTCTTGCTCCCACACGCCGCGGTTGCCCGGGACGCCATCACGCCGGTAGAAATCGCCCGCGGAATGAATGACATCGCGCCGCTCAAACAGGCGCACTTTGCTGGCAGCCATCCCGGCCTCGGGATGGGCAGCCAGCGCCCGTTTCATCTCCATCAGCCAGTTGTCGTCGGCCTCGGTGTCGTTATTGAGCAGAATGATGACGTCGCCCTGCGCCGCGCCAATGCCGGCGTTGACAGCTCCGCTAAAGAAACGGTTCTCAGGCATGCGCAGGACGCGCACCTCAGGATACCCCTCCGCCAGCAGACGCAGCGAGCCATCGCTCGACGCATTGTCCACCAGGATCGTCTCAAATGAGCGCAATGTCTGGCGGCGCAGTGAATCGAGGCAGACGGGCAAGTGCCGTTCCCCGTTCCAATTGGGGATGATGATCGAAAAGTAGGGCTTCTCGCCCATGTTTATTGCGCTCCAGTGCTTGGCGCTCCAGTGCTTGGCGCTCCAGTGCTTGTGGAGAGGAACTCATCCAGCGCATCCTGCCAGGGGCGCAGGAAAATGCCCAGCGCAGCGCCGCAGAAGTTCTGCAGCACCGAACAGGGCGGTTTGGGCACTGCTCCGGCGAAGGCAGCCATCGTCGTTGGCGTGACCGCAATGCGGCTGCGTCCGGTCATATCGAGCAGGCGGCGCGTCCACTCGAAGCGCGAACACTGGCCGCTGTTCGTGAAATGGTAGATGCCATACAGCGGGTGTTGTATCAGCGCCGCCACGGCGCGGGACAGATCGAGCGCGGAGGTCGGCGTCGCGATCTCATCGGTCACAACCGATAGTTGCCCCCGTTCGTCGGCCAGGCGGGTCATCTTGTGGATGAAATTGCTCGCGCCGTTGCCATACAGCCACGCGGTACGCACGATGTAGAAACGCGGGCACAGGCGCTGGGCGTACCATTCACCCGCCAGTTTGGAGCGGGCATAGACGTTCAGTGGATTCGGCGTGTCCAGTTCGCGGTACGGAGTGGTCTGCCTGCCGTCGAAGACCTCGTTGGTGGAGATGTACAGCAGCGCCGCGCCGCTGGCAGCGCAGGCCAGCGCAAGGCTCTGCACACCCAGGGCATTGGCGCGGAAGGCCTTGTCCGGGTTGCGCTCGCAACCGGCCGTGTCGGTATAGGCGGCAGCGTTGATCACGACGTCAGGGGCGAACTCGGTGATCGTTTGCCGCGCCGCCGCGTAATCGGCAACGTCCAGCTCGGGCAGATCGCCTCCCGCCAGCGTGTGTTCGGCCAGCGCATCGATCAGCGCCCGTCCCAGTTGCCCTCGATTTCCCGCGATGAAAATGCGCATCGAAACTCCAAATGTCACGAGAACCACAGATGAAGGCAGACAAGCACGTTCGGTAGATCAGCGCCGTTGCTGCACACTCATCTGTGGTTTCACACTGCGAGCTTAGTCTTCTTCAGGAATGGCGTCCATCTTGTGCGGTGGAATACTCTCGCCGACATCCAGCTTGTCCTTGCTTAAGATCGGCGGCGCGATCGAAGGTACCTCAGCCGGCGGCTCCTGCAGCATCTGCACTTCCGCCTGCACCTTCAATGGCAAACCCCAGAGCTTGATGAAGCCAATCGCGGCTGAGTGATCAAACTGGTCAGTCCGGTCGTAGGTCGCCAAAGACAGACTATAGAGAGAGCGTGGCGACTTGCGCCCAACCACAGTGCATGTGCCACGGTGCAGCCTGACCCGAATCGTACCCGAGACGTGCCGCTGCGAGCTGGCAACGTAGGCAGCCAGGTCCTGATGCAGCGAGGAGAACCACATGCCCTCATAGATGAGCTGGGCATAGCGCTCGGCGACCCCTACCTTGAAACGCGCTGCATCCTTGGTCATGGTCAGATCTTCGAGCGAACTGTGCGCCATGTGCAGGATAACCGCTGCCGGCGCTTCGTAGATTTCGCGTGACTTGATGCCGACGAGGCGGTTCTCGACGTGGTCGATACGGCCCACACCGTAGTCGCCGCCGACCTTCGTCAGGTACTCGATCAGCTCAACGCCCCCCATCTTCTTGCCATCGAGCGCCAGCGGGATGCCCTTCTCGAACTCGATTTCCATATAGCAAGGCTCAGCCGGCGTCTTGTCGGGCGACTTGGTCCAGGCAAATACCTCTTCTGGCGGCTCCGTCCAGGGATCTTCAAGAATACCGCACTCGATGCTGCGGCCCCACAGATTCAGATCGATGCTGTATGGCCCGCCAGCGCTGACCGAAATCGGGATATTGTTCTTGCGTGCATACTCGACTTCGTCATCACGCGTCATGCGCCACTCACGAACAGGGGCAATGATCTTGAGATCGGGAGCGAGCGACATGATCGAGACGTCAAAACGCACCTGATCGTTGCCTTTGCCTGTCGAGCCGTGGGCAACGTACTTGGCGTCCTCAGAGCGGGCGACGTCAACAAGCAGCTTGGCAATGAGCGGCCGGGCCAGCGCCGTTGCCAGCGGATAGACGCCCTCGTACATTGCACTCGCCTGCAGGGCCGGCCACAGGAAATAGTGAACAAACGGCTCCTTGGCGTCCACAACCAGGGCTTTCTTCGCGCCAATCTTGAGCGCCTTGGCTTGAATCGCAGCCAGCTCGCGCTCGTTTCCCACATCGATGGTCACCGTGATCACGTCCAGACCATACTTCTCCGGTATCCAGCGAATAGAGACCGATGTATCCAACCCGCCCGAGTACGCGAGTATAACTTTATCAGCCATCGAGTCTTCTCCTCAGATTATCGCAGACTGGCGACGTCATGGAGACGCCACACATCTCTCACTTCCCTATAGAACCGATGCCAGGATGTCGACCGCCGTGTCCGCTTCTTGCTCGGTCAGAATCAGCGGCGGCACCATGCGCAGCGTCTTCGATCCCGTTGCATTGAGAATCAGGCCCTTGTCCAGCGCCTTGACGACGACGTCTTTCGCCATCTCTTCGCCGAAGTCAGTGCCCACCATCAGGCCGACGCCGCGCACCTCGGTGAGGACGCTCTTCCTGGCTTTCAGGTCCTCGAGACGGCTGACCAGGTGCGCGCCCATGCGCGACGCGTTGTCCCAGAGCTTGTTGTCGATGACATAGCGCAATACGGCCAGCCCGGTTGCAGCCGCCAGCGGATTGCCGCCGAATGTCGTGCCATGTTCGCCAGCCTGAAAGACGGATGCCCGCTCCTTGGCCGCGATCACACCGATCGGCACACCGCCCGCCGTTCCTTTGGCCAGCGTGAAGATGTCAGGCTCGACGCCGAAGTGCTGGTAGCCAAACAGCGTGCCCGTGCGGCCGATGCCGGTCTGGATCTCGTCAAAGATGAGCAGCAGGTTCTGTTTGTCGCACCACTCGCGCAGCAGTTCAAGATAGCGTTTGCGGGCCGGGTGCACGCCGCTCTCACCCTGCACCGGCTCGACCAAAATGGCCGCCGTCTTCTCGGACGTCGCCTCACGCAGTGAAATCATGTCATTGAAAGGCACCTGTTTGAAGCCGTCAGGCATAGGCTCGAAGGGCGCCTGGTACTTGGGCTGCCCGGTCGCGGCCAGAGTCGCCAGCGTGCGGCCATGGAAGGACGACTTCATGCTGATGACTTCGTAGGCGCCGTTGCGGTTGGCCTTGCCCCACTTACGCGCCAGCTTGATAGCGCCTTCGTTCGCTTCGGCGCCGCTGTTGCAGAAGAAGACACGGCTGGCGCACGAATTCTCGACCAGCAGCCTGGCCAGCTCGATCTGCGGAATCGTGTAGTAGAGGTTGCTCGTGTGTATCAGCGTCGTACTCTGCCGCGCAATCGCCTCGGTCACCGCCGGGTGGCAATGGCCCAGGACGTTGACCGCGATGCCGGCGACCATGTCCAGATACTTCTTACCTGTTGTGTCCCACACCCAACAGCCCTGTCCGCGCTCCAACACAATGGGCAGGCGGGCATAGGTGGGCATGATGTATTGTTTCTCTAGTTCCATCCAGTCAGTCATCTATCATCTCCTGAGGAGGTTCGTCTTCAGACGATTCATCGCCGTTGCTGTGTTCTGAGTGCCGCTACCACTACCGTGCATCAGTCAGGACGGCCTTCTTCACCGCCGAGACGCTGAGAACACAGAGAAAAAAGGCAAGAACTCAGCGCTCTCTGCGTCTCTGCGGTGGATTCACGCCCTCGAAGATGAAAAGTGCAGTAGCAGTATTACAAGCCGTTACTGCATGCTCTTCACAAGGGTATCGATGTTGACCGTATTGTCCAGCCCATTTTCCTCGGTGGTCGTGATCATTGTGCCGACGCCGCCGGTCGTGAACAGCTCGCGCACCAGGGCATGGGAGACACGGCCATCGATGATATGGGCGCGTCGCACCCCGTCCAGCGCGCGCAGGCAAGCTTGCACCTTGGGAATCATGCCGCCTGAGACAACACCCGACTGGATTAGCTCCTCCACCTTGGCCCGCGCAATGCGGGAGATCAGATGGCCATCCTTGTCTTTGACACCAGCAACATCCGTCAGACAGATCAGCTTCTCCGCCTGCAGCGCAGCAGCGATCTCGCCCGCAGCCGTGTCAGCATTGAGGTTGAGCGACTTCCCGTCCTCGCCGCTGCCGATAGGTGCAATCACGACCACGTAGCCGCACTTGACCAGTGTATCGAGCAGGTCAAGATTGACATGCGTCACCTCGCCCACCAGCCCCAGGTCGGGGCTCAGCGGGCGCGCCTCGATCATCCGCCCATCCAGACCACTGATGCCGACCGCCCGCACACCCAGCGCGTTCAGCGATGAGACCAGATCGGTGTTCACCTTGCCCACCAGTGCCATGCGCACCACATCCATCGTCTCTTCATCGGTCACGCGCAAGCCGCGCACGAACTGCGCCTTCTTGCCGATACGCGCCAGCCAGTCCGTGATGACGCTGCCCCCGCCATGAACGAGCACCGGCTGGATGTTCAGATTCTTGAGCAGCACAATGTCCTGAAGCGTGGTATCCTCACTGCCCAACGTGCTGCCGCCCAGCTTGATGACCACGGTCTTGCCGGCGAAGTAATTGATATACGGCAATGCCTCAAGCAGAGCCGCTGAGAGATTCTCACTTCCCGTCATGATAGTTCCTTCCCCATGATGATCACATCATTGGTCATGTCGTCCCACCCCATATGCTCGTAGAACGGCATGGCGCTCGGGTTGGTCTTGTGCACCAACAGGTAGCACTTGCGGCAGCCTTTGGCCTTGAGACGATCCTCCACCTCGGCCATTAGCCGATGCCCCAGTCCCTGCTCTCGATAGGCCGGGGCGACGGCCAGGTGATACACCATACCGCGCCGCCCATCAAACCCGCCGATGACCGTGCCGACAATCTGCCCGCCATCCTCAGCAACTAAGAACAGGTCAGGATCGCGTGCCACCTTCTTGGCAATCTCCTCCGGTGTGTCCGACATGCCTATGCCCAGGCCCCGTTCGATGCTGCTCCAGAAAGCATAGACAGTGTCGTACTCTGCCAGTGCAAACTGGCGCAGAGTGATGCTATTATGTTGTGTATGCACTGTTAAAGGTCACATACTCCTCGCTCATGTCGCAACCCCAGGCGGTCGCCTCTGCCAGCCCCAGGTGCAGGTCAACAGTGATGGACACGGCTTCTTTGACAAGCAAGTCGTGCGCTGCACTGGCATCATAGCTGAGGGGCTGCCCGTTGCGCATGAGCATGATGTCGCCAACGGCCACGTCCAGGCGCGCCTGATCCATCAAGGCGCCACTGCGACCGGCCGCTGCGGCGATGCGACCCCAGTTGGGGTCGGCTCCATGCACTGCACATTTGGTCAGGTTGGAGGAGACGATCGTTCGTGCCGCGCGGCGGGCATCATCGAGCGATACCGCACCGCGCACCGTCACCTCAACCAAACGCGTCGCACCCTCACCATCACCGGCAATCGCTTTCGCCAGGTGCAGACAGACCATATCGAGAGCGTCCTGGAAGCGCGTCGCCGCCGCCGTTCCCTGGCGAATCGGCTCGTTGCCAGCCAGGCCGCTGGCGAGCGCAAGAAGAGTATCGTTGGTGCTCATGTCGCCGTCAATGGAGATCATGTTGAACGTGCGATCGGCGGACTTGCGCAGCGCCTCCCGCAGGCAGCCTGGCCCCACAGCCGCGTCAATCGTGACAAACCCCAGCATGGTCACCATCTGGGGGTGAATCATGCCGGCGCCCTTGGCCCGGCAGCCCACGGTACACC
>CAYOEZ010000128.1:0-13410 GCA_964402955.1 uncultured Ktedonobacterales bacterium
GTCCGGAGTCCTTCGGACAGTCGAGCGCATTCCGCCGCGCGTGCTGCCGCGCAAAAGACGGGGCAATCAGGCTGTTTTGTGACCTCCAAGTAGCCTATCCGGCGCTGGCCACATAGCGCCCCTGCTCACGTCGGGAATTACTGTTTCACTTGGGTATGGCTGGAGCAAGGTTGCCGTCTGTGCGTAGGCGCAGGTCTCAGACCTGCCCCTACGCACCGTTGCGCCTGTCAAGGGACTTTGCACAGGCCTGGCTACTTGGGCCAGACGGGAGTGCACGACGCCAGGTACTTCTTGGTGCGCCCGCGCACAGCATCATCGAAGACCTTGCGCAGGCGGTCTGTCAGCGGGCCGACGCCTCCGCTGCCGATCCTGCGCCGGTCAACTTCACCAATCGGGGAAATCTCAGCGGCCGTGCCGGTCATGAAGCACTCATCAGCAATGTAGAGCTCACTGCGATCCATTGTTCGCTCAACAACCTGCAGGCCCAACTCCTCTTTCGCCAGTTGCATGACAAAATCGCGCGTGATGCCCTCCAGAATATTGTCGGAGACAGCGGGGGTAATCAGCACACCATCGCGGACAATGAAGAGGTTTTCGCCTGTGCCTTCAGCGACATGCCCGTCGCCATTGAGCATGATGGCCTCATCATAGCCATCTTCAACAACCTCGGTCTTGGCCAGCGCCGAGTTGACGTAGATGCCGGTGATCTTGGCCCGGGCCGGCGCGATGGCGTCGTCCATGCGCCGCCAGGACGACACCTTGCAGCGAGCGGCTTCAGCCGGGATATACTTGCCGATCGCGGCCAGCGCCAGGCAGAAGTCATCGTCAACATTGTGCAGGCGGACGCCGACAACCTCGCCCGACTTGTAGGCAATGGGACGGAGGTACATGTCCGAGCGCACCTCAGATCGGCGCAACACCTCAAGCGTAATATCACTCAGGGCGTCAACACTGTGGTCAAGCTTGATGTGCATAATGTGGCAGGATTCATGCAAGCGTTGGTAATGCTCGCGCAGTTTGAAGACGAACAGTTGCTGCTGATCGGCGTTCCAGTAGGCGCGAATACCCTCGAACACGCCCGTGCCATAGTTGAACGCATGCGTCAGGATGCCGATTTTCGCCTCAGACTGGGGGATGAAATTGCCCTTGAAGAAGCTGTACGTTGTGGCCATGTCTTACCTCCTGCGTATTCAGCCCGGATGGGTCATCATTGCCCTCATCCTCGTTGCCAGTATAGATTATAGCACTCTCGCCCACCTTGTGCAACCGGGAACGAACAATATGCGTAAAGTGATTCAAAGACCACCGAGGTTTCTATAACCTCGGTGGTCTGACGGGAAGCGTCCCTTAGTTGACCCTGATCTTACCCGGCCACCAGTTTCTTTCGCCCAGATAAGCGGCAATCGCCGGCACGAGCACAGCGCGGATGATGAACGTATCCACCAGCACGCCGGCAGCCACGGCAAAGCCGACCTGGAAAAGGGTCTGGATGGGGGCTACCATCATGGCCGCGAATGTGCCCGCCAGGATCACGCCACAGGAGGTGATGATGCCTCCCGTGTAGGCGCTGGCGATACGAATGCCCTGGCGCGTGCCGCGCCCTTCAGCCTCCTCACGCACACGCGATATCAGGAAGATGTTGTAGTCGGCGCCCAGCGCCACCAGCAGCACAAAGACCATGATTGGAATAATGTAGTTCACGCCTTCCTGTCCCAACAGATCCTGGAAGACGAGCGTCGAGATGCCAAGCGTCGTGCCATAGCTCAGCAGTACGGTCAGCACGAGATAGAACGGCGCCACCAGACTGCGCAGGAGCAGAATAAGCACAATGAACACGCCGATGATGGTAAAAATGGCGATCCTGCCGAAGTCACGACTCATCGTCTGCTGCACATCAGCCATGATCACCGGCGCGCCGGCCATCACTGTTTGCAGACCGACCGCCGCGCCGGCCTCTTGCACGATCGGCAGAAGCGCCTGCACATCCTTGTTGGCCTGGGGCGAATACGGCCTCGCCTTCAGCACGAGCGGCACGCGCGTGCTCTTCCCATCCGTGGATAGAAAGTACTCCAGCAAGCTAGAGGCGCGGCTGTCGCTGAGCATGGCACGCGGCAGGAAGTGGATGGGCCTTGCCGATGTGTCTGCGGCCACACGGTTGAGTGCAGCCTGCAGGCCCGTCGCATCCTGCTTGACGCTGGCCAGAAGACGCTTCACCTCGTCGTTGAGCGGGATGTCCTTGGGCGTGAAGGTCGCCGTGGGCAGTTGGGCGCGGGCGAATGCGGTCAGTGCAGCCATGTCATCGGCCAGACGCTGCGCCGACTTGGCCGGGTCAGGCGTGGCAGCGGCGCCGCTCTGTGCGCCGGCCAGCGCCTGCGCGTTTTGCGGCGTGAACTGAGCGGTGGGGTTCTGGGCAACGAAAACCTGGCGCAGGGCCAGCGTATCAGCGGCCAGCCCATCCACTTCCAGCTTAAGACCGGCCACAGCGGCAGCCAGATCAGCCGGAGGATTCGTCGTCATCTGCTTGCCCGCCGCATCCAGCTTAATCAGCCGGGTCACGATGCTCTGATACGCCGGGGTAGCAACGATCGTGGGGAACGCCTTGGCCAGGTCTGTGTAGTAGCCGGCGAGCAACGGCAATTGCTGGCTTGAGGCGCCCGCCAGCGACAGGAGGCCGGCTGGAGTGGCAAGCAGCTTCGACAGGTCTTGCATCTGCTGCGCCGCCAGGCCAAGCTGGTTGGTCACCAACAGCGCTTCCTGCGCTTTGGTCAGGTCGGTCGTCAGGCTCTGCATGTCGGCCAGAGCGGCCTGGAAGTTGGCTTCCTTTGCCAGGGTGGGGAATGCTTGCCCCATCTGCGTCACATAGCTGGCCAGGTTTTTCAGATCGCTCGCCATAGTCGCTGTGGCGCCGGCGGCGGTGGTCGTTGTTGTCGACGCCGCTTTGATCGTCTGCGCCAACGCCGCCATCTGCTTGCTCAGGCTATCGAGTTGATTTGCCAGTTTCCCGGCTTCCGTCAGGTGGGTCAGGCCGGCATCGACGAATTTGGTGCGCGTGACGGCTTCACGGTAGGAGACGTTGGCGGCGACGGTTTGGATGCTGCCCAGATCGGCCAAGAACGCGCTGAGATCAGCCATACGGCTGCCCTGCCCCGAGCCGGATGACTGCATGGCCTTGCTCGCATCGTCCATCGCCTTGACGAGCGCGTCCAGCCCATCGGCTGCCTGCTTGACCTGTGTGTCGACGTGGAACATGGCAGAGGTTTCATCATCGCCGGTTGGGTGCAAGACCGAGCGCACGCGCTGCACCTGCGGCGCGGCGGCCAGCAATTCGGAGAACTGGTCGATTTTGTTCACATCGTCCAGAATGTTGTCCTGTGCTGTTGTCAACAGCACGGTGACGGGCAGCAACTCGCCGCTGTCAAAGCCGCGCGCCAGCGCGTTGAAGCCCTGCACCGAATCTGTTTTGGCAGGCAACTCCGAGAGCACATCGAATATCTGATTGATCTGCGGCAATGCCAGGTACGGGATGAGCATGGCGACGACGACGATGGTCATCACCAGACCAGAACGCGTCGTGGCGATCTCGGCGATGCGCTGCCAGATCTTGCCGCCCTCGTGCGCCACCTCATCATGGCGCGGCCAGAACAGATAGTGGCCGACGATCGCCACCAGAGCAGGCGTCAGCGTCAGACCAGCAATCAGCGTCACAAAGACCGCCAGCGCCATCGCCGGGCCCATGGTTTTCAGCATGATGAAGTCGGCGGTTGCCATGAACACAAGGGCGACGATCACAGTTGCGGCGCTGGCGGTAATCACTGCGCCGATGGCGCTCATCGTGACCACAATCGCCTCGTCACGCGACCCTTGCCTCCCCAACTCTTCGCGGAAGCGGGATAGAATGAACAGGCAGTAGTCGGTGCCCACGCCAAAGATGAGCACGATGATGAAGGTGTCAACAAACGACGACACCTTCCAGCCGGCCATGGCCAGATAGCCGAGCACGCCACGCGCCACCATCCATGCCAGACTGATCGTGAGCAGCGGCGCCATAGCCGCGATGGGCGAACGGTAGATGAGCAGCAGAACAATCATCACCAGGACAACCGTGACGGCGGTCGTACGATCGACGCCTTCTAAGAGAGCGGCGCGCTGGTCGCTGCTGATGGCAGACGTGCCAGTCACGTAGACGCCCAGACCACTGGGCAGAGCGCTGTCCTTGATCTTCTGCCGGATTGTCTTGATCGCCTGCTGCGTGTCTTCCTCCATCGGCCCGGTCTTGAAGCCGACCTGCGCCAGCATCGTCGAGCCGTCCGGGCTGAGGAAGAGCGATTCCGTGCCCTGGCGATTGAAGAGCGACGTGATGTCTTTGGTCACATCGGGAGCGTCGGACGATGCCATCCAGTCGAGGAATGAGCGGGCAAAGGCATTGTCGGCGTCGTTCAGCCCGCCGGCGTGCGAAAAGACGAGGATGGCGCTGCCCAGGTTGCCTTCTGCCGGGAAGGCTTCGGCCAGCGCGGTCTGCGCCACGATGGACGGCGAGGTGTTGGGCAGAAATTCGGACGTCTCACTGATGGCGACGTCCTTGAGCGATGGCGCCTGCGTCACCATCCAAACAGCGGCGAAAACCCAGGCTGCGACGATCAGGTATTTGTAGCGAATGATGAACTGGCCGAGCTGGCGGGACATAGGCGTCTCCTCCAACATAAACGCACAGGCAAGGTGCGCTCTGTGCGTGTACATCTGTGCTTGAGCAACTACAGCATTTGGGTCATTATAGGAAGTTGGAGGGGACGCGTCAAGAGGGGGGACGCGAGGGAGACAGGGTGATGGGGAGAAGGGGGACGAAGACGCAAGAATGCCGTCAGCACTCATGCACACATCGCTGTGCCGGCTGACGGCATATCCCGATTGGCCGCCTGGCAAGTATTCATGATGAGAGAGGTGACGCTAGCACGTGCTGCATTGCACGTAAGAACAATGGAAAAGAGCGATGACCGAACCTCTCTACTTCGCTCGTTGCAGTTGTCGATGCTAGCCGCCACCCCATGCTGAGTTCGGCAGAATGGCGACGATGCTCATCACGATAGATGCCATGTATAGCAAAGAGATTGCCATTTGGCGAGCCCTACTCACTGTGGACCACCTCCTCTGATTTCCCGACACACGGGCCGGGGAGTAGGAAGCCTCCCGTATGCCGTTATCCACCACCTTGAGCTGAATCCGACCTACTCACAGATCATCACCTCCTCTGAACCTTCGGACCTAGCCCCTGGCAGGAATAGGCTCAACCTTGCCAGCCGGCCGCCACGATATCACATAGGACAATCCCAAGATTGGGCCTTGGACGTCTAGTGAAAGCAGTAATGGCCCAGCAGACGATCTATCATTCCAGCCGCCGGCGATACTAGCATACTCATGCTGGTGGCTCATCTTGGTCACGCCGTGCCACACGTCATACGAAGCATTGGTTACCGGAGTGTCAGGATCAAGATTCACCTTCAGTGCCAATTGCCGTGTGGGGCGTGTTATGTCCCATGCAAAGAACTCACGATCCATTCCAGTTGCCAGTTTGTCAGGCGTAATTGCAAAAGAACCAGCGATCAGTTTGTCCTGATAGTCAAACTCAGTAACCTGTCCTTTGGCCAAAGGCGGAGTGAACGTTACAACACCGACTGACTGATCATGGGACCTCTTGTAGTATTCAAACTCAATGGAAACCTTGCTTTGTTTCCGGGTGCCAAATGGAGCAACGGAGTCGGAAAACGCTGTGGCCTCGATAGTCTTCCCTTCAGGGGCCTCTCGGGCAAACATGTAGTAGTCAAGCCTCTCTACTCGATCGGCAAAGGCTCTGACGCGAAGGCTACGCCGGATCTGCATTGAGCCGTCAGGTCTAAGCCACCCAGTTACCTTCATCTCCTCGTATCCCACACCCACAAGCCTGGCATTGGCCTGATAAGCGTCGTCACGATGGTAGCTGCCACTCAGCCAGCGTGCGACGTCTCTAACTAATAATGCCACCAATACCACGGCAGCGAGGGCCAGGATGCCAAGCCAGAAGTGACGTGCCTCTGCGCTCACGTCCTGTTTGATGCTGATGACGCCTGACGACAATGAGACGAACGCGAAAAACAGCTTCCAGTGAAGGGTTCGTAGAATGAAGTCCCCCAGTTCGTTCCATCGCTCTTGCACCTCTGGTGCCTCCGTTGTGGTCACGCAATAGACTCCCGTTGTAGACGCGATGAATGACGGACACAGCCCACATCAGCGTGAACTGGACAAAGCCAGGGAACGTATATAGGGCAACTTGATCCGGAGGAAGAGCAAAGCGCCCACCTGGCCAATTCTCAGGTGAGCGCAAGATCAGATCGGTACGCGCGGAAAACCGCTGCTGGCACGTTGGTTAGTGAGGTAGACCGAGTGGGTGCAAACAGGAATACTGCAAAGAGAACATGACTTCGTCGTCTTCTCTTCGTCCGCCAGGACAGCTTGGACAATGACATCTGGACGCAAACAGGCGTCCATGTCTCCGGAGGACAGCATACTCGAGACTCTGAAAGACACCTGTGCCACCCCCGCCGCCGCTAACGCAGAACGGCATTCGGCAACCGGCAGTGACATCTCACTGATTGAGAGCTACTCGACTTACAGTAGCCGCATATGCCCATATGGCGGATACAGTCTCTCCGTCAATGACTATAACGCAGGGTGCTTTCAAGAGTGCTTACAAAACCTTAAGATTTGTAACGGTAGCGCAAACTGACCATCGCTGTTGGGCGCGCAATGGGGGATATGGAGGTGGTTTTCACACCTATCCGCGGCATTTTTGCGTTCATCCGCGTCCCCCTGTCCTGCCCCAGGTGCTGCACATCCAGCCCCTTCAGTTCCCCCGCTCAGCTTGTGCCACGCCGTTACAATCGTGTCGTCCTACGTATCCTCGTCGCCGTTCTTGATCAGGCCGCGGCTTTCCAGCCAGGGCATGACGCGGGCCACGCCCTGCTTCCAGACAATTGTGTAGCGATAGCCCAGGTCGGCATGAGCTTCGCTGTTGTCGAACAGGTTTTTGAGTTCCGAACTCTGCCAGAAATCGGAACTCAGATCGAAAGCACTCTCCTGCTACTTGCCCGCGATGCTTATCTCCACCCACACGACCTTAAACGGCTTGTCCTCAACGCAGTCGATCTCGATCGTGTGCGACTCATCGGTCAGTGCCTCTTCAGGCACATCATAGATGCAGGTTGTTCCCTGCTGCTGTGGATGCTCCGAGCAAGGGACGCCGTTCACGCGCACTTTGGGCGGGGCAAACAACGCCGGCGGCTGCTGTAGCAGTTCGAAGCCAAGCGTCACCTGCACCTTGCGCCCGGTGGGGCGCGGGCCTGTGCGCAGGCGGAAGATGGCCAGCTTGCCCTCAACGGGCAGCATCGTGTTGCCCGGCTCGCCCGGCGCGTGGGTATCGTTGTACGTCAGAATGTGGCGGCGCGCAAGGGGGTCGAGCGTTGCCAGCGATGACATGGCATGGATGACTGGGATGGCTTCGGCCTGCTCGGCCCACTGGCCCGTGCGCTGGCCGGGCATGTCGTAGAAGTGATTGAAGAGATAGACGCAGTCAGCCCCGTCGTGCAGCGCCGCCGCGGCCACGCCGCACGACGTCTGCGGCGTCTGGTAGGCCAGAGCCGACTTGAGGTACGGGCGCACCAAAATCTCCACACCCGCTGCCAGCGCCACGTTCGTGCCTTCGAGCAGGCGCCTCCACAGACCAATCGGCATGTTGAAATCACTCGTCTCCCAGAAGGGGGTAGCGATGACCAGGTCAACCAGCCCCTCGCGCGCCCAGCGCACGGCATCGATGCCCATATTGCGCGCCGTCTCCGGTTCGGGAGCGCAGCGTACGGCCAGCTTGACCGGGTGACCCAGCCGTTGCGCTGCTTTGTGCGCCAGGGCGCGCACGTCGCGCAGCCAGGCGGTGAGAATCTCGCCGCCTTCAAGCTCATGGCCGATGCGGAAGTAGTGCGGGAAGCGCATGAAGTCGAGTTCCAGACCGTCCATGTCGTAGCGGCTCAGGAAGTCCTCGATCAGCGCCCAGTAGTGCTGGCGCACCTCGGGCCGGGCGAAATCGAGCTGGCGATCAAACCAGGCGCTGAAGCGATAGGGCACACGGCGCAGCTCTGGCCTCTCTTTCCAGAAGGTACTCAGGAGCGGGCTATTGGGCAGGTCAACGTCGTGCACATCATTCATGCGTACGCTGATCCAGCCCTCGATGCCGCGCTGGCGACAGCGCGCCAGGGCGCGGGCATGGAAATCAATGCCCTGGTCAGCCAGCCGGATCATGCTGTTGAGCATGGGGCGGATGTTCTTCAGCCGCTCTTTGGGGTAATCATTGAAGAACGGCTGGTCGTCCGGCCCGTTGGGGTCGTAGCCGTGCCATATCACCTCGCGCACCGGGCTGGGTACATTGATGCGCATGCCGTTGGGGTTGCTGAAGAGGGCAGCAAAGCCAGCGTCGGCCAGGCTGTCCACAAACGTGTCAACCAGCTCGCCGCTCATCGTGTCAGGCCGATTGATGTAGAAAAACTCGGTGCAGTCCTCATTATAGATAACGCCTTTCATGTTCTCTCCCAAAACGTTATGGAGTATCTGGCAAGACAGTACCCTCAGCGCAGAGAGGCGCAGAGGACTCAGAAGTTACTTCTTCGTTGCTCCGCGTCTCTGCGGTAGGAACATGTCGTGTCTATGCTTCCCACCTGAAGAAGCTACCCGCAATGAAGAAGCGACCAAACATGTTGAAATAGTACGCAACAAAGACGCGGCCATCGGGCATGACGATACTGGCCGGATAGCCGATATCCATATTCATCAAGTCGTCGCGCAGCACGCGGGCATGCGCCATGTCCCACGTCCCCCCCTCGTCGTACGAAGCGACAACGTACATGCCGCCGAAGTCATCGCGCGGCGCGTAGGGCGCGGCCTCGCGCGGTCGGGCGCCGTAGATGCACAACACCGTTCCGGCGGGCAGCGTCACCAGACTGGCAGGGTTGGACATACCGGGGACAGACGATGGCTGCGCAGGCGACCACGTTACGCCGCCGTCATCGGACACAGACTGGTAATAGGTCTGGCCGTCCTCGTCGCGCATCATGCAGATCAGCCGCCCCGACTGCGTCTCGATCAGCGCCGGTTCGCCAAGGCGCTTGCCGGGCAGGTCGGCAACCGTCGAGAGATAGCGCCAGGTGAACCCTTTGTCATCTGAGCAGAAGATCGCCGAGCCCCATTGCCGCCGCGACTCGTGCCCACAATAGCAGGCCATCAGCAACTGCCCCGACGGAAGCTCGATGATGCGTTCGCTTGATATGGCCCAGTCGAAGGGCGCCGGGCTGAATGGCGCTGCCGGCCACGTCCAGGTGTAGCCATTGTCGGTCGAGCGGCCAACGTACATGCCCATCTGGCGCGGGTTGTGCGTGGTCGGAACGGCGAGATAGTAGCCGTCGCGGTCATAGTAGGTATTCGGCCACTCGTTGGCGAGGACTGTGCCATCGCGCAACTGGTATAACGCACACTCGCGCTCATCTGTAAATGGATACTCGGTGAGCACCTGGCGCTCACCCCAGGTCTTGCCGCCGTCGCTCGAGCGCACCATCACAATGCGCCCATCGTTCGAGAGGTGCTCGGTCGCTTCGCGGAAGGCGCACAGCAGGTCGCCATTGTGCAACCCGATCACATCGGGCACATGCACGTGCGTCAGTCCGTTGCTGTAGACAATTACATCCTCGGTCGCCATGCGCTGCGGGAACAACTCCGGATACGAGCGCCGCGCCAGATTGCCCAGAACCCGCTTCAGACGAATCAGCTCGTCTTGCAAGCGCTGAATCTGCTCAGCATTGCTGCGCGTGCTTTCCTCCAGCACATCGCTGCGCTCGCGCACGGCAAACCAGGTGATCACATTAGAGCGCGGCGCTTCCATCACGACTTTCAGTTGCACAGGCTCACCCGCGCGCAGGGCACGCGCCGGCGCGGCCAGATGGTAGATACCGCAGCAGCCCCGATTCTGGAACTGGCGGTGCACGCCGTCGACGCTCGCTGCTATCTGCTTGGGAATGAACTCGAGCGCCCAGTCTCCCGCTGTCCACAGGCGGCGCTGGCGCTGACCCAGGTCGAAAGTCACAGTGTGTTCGTTATCAACATACAACGTCGCCTGGTTGGATGGGAAGATATTCTCGTCCAGGTTGGCGCTTTCGCCAACGAAGGCAAACGTCGTGTCAACAGCCTGCGGCACAGGCGCCGTCAGCCAGGCCAGGTCAGGCTCGCCCGGCCGGGCCGGCCTCCACCAGTGGCTGGTCATGGCCGCTGCGCTCTCGCCACGGTAATCCGGGCCAAGTGTCATGCCGCCAAAGGTGTAGCGATTGGACTCGGAGACGAGCGATGCAAAACCCTCAACATGCTGGCGGGCCGCGAAATCAACGGGTGCAGACATGGTGCTTACCTCCACATGCGCCAAATAGATGGACGTTTTCCCTTCGTGCGACGAATAGTAACTCACTCACAGCAATCGTTCATGCCAGACCGGGCCGCAGCAGCCGCGCGTGACGGGGCAAAAACACAGCGCGACGTTCGTGGCTCAGAACGTCGCGCCGGGAGTCCAGCAGTCCACTTGCTGTAACGCAAACGTACGGCCAACGGATGAGCACGTTTCTCATCGGTGCTACAGGCAGGCACGGCGCCACTCCAGGCACGCTCAGCGACATTCATCTGCATGGCGCCGGTTAGCGATTGAGCAGGCGCGGATCGAGTGCATCGCGCAGAGCGTCGCCCAGGAAGTTGATGGCCAACACGACCACCGTGATCAGCAGGCCAGGCGGCAGCCACAGCCAGGGCATACTCTCAAGCACGGTGATGGACTGTGCTTTGGTCAGCATGTTGCCCCAGGTTGGCGTGGGAATGCGCACACCGATGCCCAGGAAGCTCAGGCCGGCCTCGGCCAGAATGGCGCCGGCGACGGCGAACGTTCCGGCCACAGCGATCGGCGCCGTCACGTTGGGCAGAATGTGGCGGAACATGATGCGCACCGGCGAGGCGCCCAGGCAACGGCTGGCCGTCACGAAATCGCGCTCGCGCAGGCTGAGCGTCTCGCCGCGCACCAGGCGAGTGATGCCGGTCCAACCGAAGATGCCGATGACCATCATCACGTTCCAGATGCTCGGGCCGAGCACGGCCGCCAGAGTGATCATGATAATCAACGTCGGGATGGTCATCACGACATCGGTCAGACGCATCAGCCAGAAATCAACCTTGCCGCCTGAGAATCCGCTGGTGAGCCCCAGCACCGTGCCGATGGTCACGCTGATGCTCGCCGCCACCAGGCCAACAGACATGGAAACGCGGCCGCCGTAGATCAGCCTGCTCCAGACGTCGCGCCCGGTTTCATCGGTACCCAGCCAGTGCGCGGCCGTTGGCGGCTTGCGTACATTACGCCCATCGATGTCAAACGGGTCATAGCGGGCAAACACCGGCGCGCCGATGGCGATCACCGAGAGGACCATCAGAATGATCGCACTCACGACAGCGAGACGATGCTTAAGGAAGCGCCGGAAAATGCGCTGTCCGGGTGTCAGCCGTTTTGTCTCCTCGATGAGGAGTGCCTGTGCATTGGTCTGTGTTGTCATGGTCATTTCCTTGTTAGAGGCGTCCGGGTGTCCAGGCATCAAGGCGTCAGAGCATCCTGGCATGCGAGGATCAGGATTTAGATGCTATGCTTTCCGAAAGCTGCTGCATCAGGCCGTGAAGCAGGTAGCCGACGCGAAAACGCAAGTCGTCCAACTCGTCGTACTTCGCCGGCAGCAAAAGCGTCAGATCACGCGCCAGCTCCAGTTGGTACTCCAATTCAGCCAGCGAGCCGTTTGCCATACTCAGGAAGCGCAAGAACTCCTTGGCCCCACGTCGCGCCTGCCCTTCAACAATGTTGGTAGAGACCGACGCTGCGGAGCGGCGCATCTGTGATGTCAACCCAAAGAGCTCAGTGCGGGGAAAGCCTTGTGTCTCTTTGTAGATCGCAAGCACAAGGCGATGCGCCTCTTGCCACACGACCAGGCGATGATACCCCTTCTTGTGCTCCTTGCGTTCAGTTGTCATCGCTTCCCTGTTTTCTGTGCCTCGCCTGCTTGCCGTCTGGAAATTCGCATACCCTGACGCTCAGACGCCCGGATACCCTGCCGCCTTGACACTGGGACGCTCGGACACTCGGACGCCTGCCCTATGAGTACCGAATGCGTGGATCCGCCACCGCATACAGGATGTCGGCCAGCAGGTTGCTCAGGAGGACCAGAATCGAGCCGATCAGCGCTGTGCCCATCAGAACGGGATAGTCGCGGGCGTTGATCGAGTTGATGCCCAGTTGACCCATGCCCGGCCAGGCGAATATCCACTCGATGATGAACGCTCCGCCAAACAGGCCCGGCAGGCCGAGAGCGATGATCGTGATCAGCGAAATGAGTGCATTGCGGAAACCATGCCCCCACAGGACGGTGCGTTCGGTCAGGCCCTTGGCGCGCGCCGTGGTCATATAGTCCTGTCCGAGCACTTCGAGGACGGCTGAGCGCGTGTAGCGCAGGTAGCCGGCGATGCGCTCAAAGCCAAGGACCGTGGCTGGCAATATGAGATGATGGATGCGATCCCAAATCACGTTCGTGGCGCCGGGTGTACTCAGCCCCTGGACAGGGAAAAGGTCGAGGCGCAACGAGAAGATCCAGATTGCGCCCAGGGCAAAGAAGAAGGCGGGCACGGAGACCATGAAAAACGACGCCAGAGTCAGGGCATAGTCCAGCCTCGAGTACTGGTGCAAGGCCGAATAGACGCCCAGCGGAATGCCCAATGCCAGCGCCAGCAGCAACGACGCCGCCGTCAACTGCAGAGTCGCCGGCAGGCGATCGCCGATCGCCTGCCTCACGGGACGCCGGCTGGCGTAGGAGAAACCCATATTGCCCTTGGCCAGTTCACGTAGCCAGATGACATAGCGCACCGGCAAGGGCTGGTTAAGGCCCATCTCGATGCGCAGTTGCTGTATCATCTCGGCCGACATCGCCATGCTGGGATCAATCATGGCCGAGACAGGGTCGCCGGGAGCGAGGTTATAGGCGCTGAATGTGATAATGGTGATGCCAATGAGAACAGGAATGGAGATGAGCAAACGACGAATGATATACTTGATCATTGCATGTCCCTAGTGTGGAGCATGGGGGGACAGCTTGCGCCGTCCCCCGCGCGAACAGAACGACTGGTGTGGAGCGTCGAGTAGGGCGGGCACTCTCGCGTGGGGGGATGCGCTCGACTGTCCGAAGGACTCCGGACTCCTTCGGAGAAGATCGGCTTCTATACTACTACCGTACTTTAAGAAGAATCATTGATCGAGCCGACTGTACCGAGCCG